>JAGLCS010000129.1 GCA_023146115.1 Abyssibacter sp.
GTGGACGGCGAAACCATTCGCTACCTGGAGCTCACCGGCCGCGATGCGGATCAGATTGCGCGTATCGAAGCCTATGCCAAGGAACAGGGCATGTGGCGCATCGACGGCCAGCCGGATCCGGTTTACACGGATTCGCTGGAACTGGACATGTCCACCGTCCAGCCGAGCCTGGCCGGCCCGAAACGTCCGCAAGATCGTGTGCTGCTCAAGGACATGGCCTCGCTGTACCAGAAGGAAGTCGTCAAGTTCGCGGACGAGCGCGACGCCAAGTCCGGTGCCGAGGCGCGCCTGGAAGACGAAGGCGGCGGTGGTGTGGCCGTGGGCTCCGACACCTCCACCGGCGAAGCGCAGGTCACCTACAACGGTCAGGAGTTCACGCTAAAGGACGGCGCGGTCGTCATCGCGGCGATCACCTCTTGCACCAACACATCTAATCCTGCCGTGCTGATCGGTGCTGGGCTGCTGGCCCGCAATGCGCGGGCCAAAGGCCTGAACGTCAAGCCCTGGGTCAAGACGTCGCTGGCACCCGGTTCCAAGGTCGTGACCGACTACCTGGTCAAGGCTGGCCTGATGGATGATCTGGAGGCGCTCGGTTTCCACGTCGTCGGCTATGGCTGCACAACCTGCATCGGCAACTCAGGCCCGCTGCCGGAGACCATTTCCAAGGCAATCAACGAACACGACTTGGTCGCCACTTCGGTGCTGTCTGGCAACCGCAACTTCGAAGGTCGGGTGCATGCTGATGTCCGCATGAACTTCCTGGCCTCGCCACCGCTAGTGGTCGCCTACGCGCTGGCCGGTTCGGTGACGAGCTCGCTGGTCGAGTCCCCCCTGGGACAGGATAGCGCTGGCAATGACGTGTACTTGAAGGACGTCTGGCCGACTCAAAAGGAAATCCAGGACCTGATCAGCACCTCGCTGTCCTCGGAAATGTTCAAGGCCAGCTACGGCTCCGTCTTCGAAGGTGACGCTCGCTGGCGTGGCATGGATACGCCAGAAGGTGACCGCTTCGCGTGGGAAGACGACTCGACGTATGTTCAGAACCCGCCCTACTTCGTCAACATGGCGAAGGAAGCCGGTTCCATCGAACCGATTGCCGGCGCCCGATGCCTAGCCTTGCTCGGCGACTCGATCACCACGGATCATATTTCGCCCGCCGGCAACATCGCCGCTGATTCCCCGGCCGGAAAATATCTGCAGAGCAAAGGCGTCAAGCCGGTCGACTTCAACAGCTACGGCTCGCGCCGCGGCAACCATGAAGTGATGATGCGCGGCACCTTCGCCAATATCCGTTTGCGTAATCAGCTGGCGCCCGGCACAGAAGGCGGTTGGACGCATTTTCAGCCGGCCGACGAGCAGATGACCATCTATGACGCCGCGATGAAGTATCAGGAGCAGGACACCCCGCTGGTCGTACTCGCGGGCAAGGAATACGGTACCGGTTCGTCCCGCGACTGGGCCGCCAAAGGTACCCAGCTGCTGGGCGTCAAAGCAGTCATCTCCCAGAGCTTCGAGCGCATTCACCGCTCCAACCTCGTGGGCTTTGGCGTGCTGCCCTTGTGCTTCAAGGACGGTGACAGCGCCGACTCCCTGGGACTCACCGGCAAGGAAACCTTCGACATCGAAGGGCTCGAAGAAGGCGCCAAGTTCGTGACCGTCAAGGCCACCGCTGAAGACGGCTCGACCACTTCCTTTGAGGCCAAGGTTCGAATCGACACGCCGAAGGAGTGGGATTACTACCGCAATGGCGGCATCCTGCACTACGTGCTGCGCGATCTCGCCAAAGCCGCGTAAGCGATTAGTCGCGACTCGAAAGGCCCCGCAGTTGCGGGGCCTTTTTTTCACCAGTGTTCGTTATCCGTACCGAGTGGCATGAGTGTTGGATGCTTCGCACAGCACCCAACACTGGTGCAACTCCGCTAGAGAGGCTGTCATGAGACGCGTGGTATTCAATCAGAAGGGTGGCGTTGGCAAGACCACCATCGTGTGCAACCTCGCCGCCATCGCAGCCTCACGTGGGTTGCGGACGCTGGTGTTGGATCTGGACTCGCAATGCAACGCAACACAGTACTTGCTCGGCGATCTCGCGGGCTCCAGCGAAGGCACGATCGGCGATTTCTTCGAGGGCACGTTGTCGTTCAGCCTGCAGTCACGCGGGCTGGAACCATATCTGGTCGCGTCTCAGCTCAACGGGCTCTATGTACTCCCGGGTGATCCCGCCCTGGAACACCTCCAACCCAAACTGGAATCCAGGCAGAAGATCTACAAGCTCCGGCAAGCGCTGGACAAGCTGCGTGGATTCGACGCGGTGTTCATCGATACCCCTCCCGCACTGAACTTCTACAGTCGCTCAGCACTGATCGCGGCGGATCGAGTGCTCATTCCCTTTGACTGTGACGATTTTGCTCGTCAGGCCTTGTACGTGCTGCTCGACAACATCGCCGAGATCCGAGCGGACCATAACGAAGAACTGGAGATGGACGGCATCGTCGCCAACCAATTCCAGGCGCGGGCACGGTTGCCCCAGCGCATCGTCCAGGACCTCGTGGACGAAGGTCTTCCCGTGCTGCAGACGCGACTGGCGCCGTCGGTCAAGGTTCGCGAATCACATGACCGCGGCCAGCCGCTGGTCCTGCTGGACCCGAAGCACAAGATCACCAACCAGTTCAGTCAATTGTTTGACGATCTCGAACACGGCTAGTCGCAACCTGGCGCTGACGGGTTTGCTAAGGCGAAACCGCGCCGTAGCGTTGATTGGGTGGAAGCACGATCCGAGGCCGGGCTTGCTGCGGATCCCATAGCGCCGGCGGCGGTGGCGGCAAACCTTCGGTGAGGCGGGCCTCGGGCACAGCAATCCGGGCAGCAGGATGCAGTTCATTGCCGGCGTAGTAGTTGACCCAGCCTCGAAGGCGAGCGAGATTCGCCGCGATATCGACATTCTGCGGAGCCAGGCGTTCGGCCCGCTCTAGCAGTTCCAAGGCCGTGTGGTAATCGCCCTGCTCGGCTTTGGCAGCAGCGAGGTTGTTCAGCGCAACGGGATCGAAAGGATTGATCTCCAATGCTTCGGCGAACCGCTGCTCGGCGCCTTCAATGTCGCCTTCGGCCATGTTGCGACGGCCCAGCGACTGAAAGGTCTGCGGTCCATAAGCTGCCTGTACCCGCTGCGCCACCTGCGTTTCCTGCATACGAGGTGCCGCGGAAGAAACAAACGGATTGCGGTTTGGGAGCAGTGACTCGCCTTCGGCAGCCACTGCGGCAAACGTCCCGCAGGCGCTTGCGATGGCGATGGCGGCCGTCACGCCGTTCAGAATTGCTTTCATGTTGGATCTCCTACCCAATCGGGGACAAGGCGACTCGGAGGCATCGGCACCTGCGCTTGCGGCCGGAACCAATATCTCAAAAAGCCCATCCCATTGAACTGCTCGTAGTCTCGCGCGTTATCAAAGCCGATCGAGGCGCCAATCGACACCTGCGGTGCGAGCATGTATTCCAGCTCGCCACCCAAATTAAAACCCAATCCCGTCGAGCTCTGCCCGTCATACGTCGACTCGACAGGGAGCGTTGGTTCGTTCTGCTGAAAGTCGACGAGGGCGTTCTGCAAGGCATCGCTGGTCGGGAAATACGGGGCGTCATCCTCCCGGAACGACTGGATGCCGATCGATCCAGACACCCGATACGACCAACGATTCTCCCGCCCGACCCACTCAACAGGTACACCTAGGCTCAGATAAAACTGAGGGCTGAAGTAGCCTCCGTGGCCGAACGTGAAGTACCGCAGATTGTGTTCGTAAAAGAAGCTGGTGGCGTTAATACCCCAGGTTACGCGCATGTTGTCCCGCTCAAGCGCGCGGCCGTAGAAACCGACACCGAATTCATACTGCGTGTTGTCCTGGACGTTGTTGCCTTCCAGCGCGTAGAACGCACCGTTGGTATACAAACCGTACTGCCCACCATCGTAAGCCAGATCAATACGGCCACCGGTGCGCATCACCCCGCCCCAGTTCACGCCAAGCGCCGGATCAAAGGCACCCGCATAGGACAACAGGCTGTCGGAGACCGAACGGCGCGAAAGGTCCAGCTGCCAGATGAGATCCCCTGTCCGTGGCGCCCAGCGAATACCGCCTTGCAAATCTTCCTCCCGGAAGCCCAGCGGTGTCGAGCCGGCGTCCAGCCGCAGATTAGCCACTTCATAGACCAGCCCAACGGCAACGCCAGCGTCGTCCTGGGAAAAGCTCAAGTCCTCGCGGTCACCAGCCACAACGCCTTCGACCAACGGCAAGGCGCCAAAGAAGGCCAACTCGCGTCCGTCCAGATTTCCGGCATCGAGAAACACCGGTACGGCGCGCAAACGAATGCGACCAGCCGCTGGCGCAAAACTGAATTCGACCGGCAATTCGAGGTCGGTCAACTCGTCCAGACCGCGTTGACCATCCCGCGTCCGTAAACTCAGACCGCCGGCTCCGTAAGCGCTGCGCTGAGCACGAATCTCGGAAATCTCGCGCAGGATGTCGTCGCGCGGATCGGTGGATACTCGCGCGGCCCGTCGCGGTTGAATCTGTACAGGGGCCGGCCGCAGCGGCTCGCGCGCCGGGTATTCATAGATGACGGCCGGACGCTGCGGTGCGGGCTCCGTTGCCGGTAGCGTTCGGGGCGGTAGCGTGCGAACCGAACTCGGCGCTCTCTGCTGGATCGGGTAGGTCGACGGCGGTGGAACAGCCGCGCCCTGGTAGCTCGGATAGGTTTGCGTTTCGTACGTGTTGCTACGACCTCTCCCCGGCTGGGATAGTTGCTCGTCCAGCGCATAGGGCGCGGACTCATAAACGATTTCGCCCTCGTAAGGACCTTGAGGGCGAATCGGGTACACGCTGGAATCAGAGGGCCTTCGCGTCTCGATCCGAGGGGCCAATGTGGCATCGAACCGATTCGACGATAGCCTCGCTGGCGAATCTCGCGGTTCGCCACTGCTGCCGTCGGCCGGTGCTCCGGTTCGCTCGAACGAAAACGCGTCCAGCCTGCGGTTCGTGGCCACGGTGCGAACCGACTGAGAAGCCGCGCCTGGACTCACAACAGCCCGATCATCCTTAAGCTGGGTATCAAGCGCGAGCGAATCGCCCACGCTCGAACGGTTGCTGCCAAGCTGGGCTCGTTCCGGATCGATCAGATAAAGCGTGGGTGCGTGACGCCAGCTGTCGCTGCCCCCCAACTCGCCGCGGTTGTTCTCAGCATCGAGCGCCAGCGCCTGTCGAAAATATTCCAACGCTTGGCCATCCTGGCCGCGAATCCTGGATAGGCGGCCTGCGAGAGCATAGAGACGGGCGTTGCCCGGCTCAATCTGCAAGGCCTGATCCAGCAGCGCCCCTGCCCGGTCGTGCTGCTGCAAGGAAATCGACGCAGCGATGGCCCCTTTGTAGGCATCGATGCTTTCCGGGTCGATTCGAAGTACCCGGTCGTAAATCTCCAGCGTTCGATCATATTCCCTGGCATCGCTGTATAGACGCGCCAAGGCCATCAGCAGCCGCGGATCGTTTGGGTTGACCTTCAGCAGCGGATGCAGATATTCGTATGCCAACGCCAGGTCGCCTTCCTCGCGCACGACATCGGCCTGGCGCAGTCGGTGAGCAACTTGGAGATTGGCCAGATCCTGGCGCTGCTGGGGCGTCAGTCTCGGTTCGTTCTGCAGGTCGTCAACCTGGACTTCGAACTCGGCATCCTGGCGTAGTTTCAACAGCAGCGACGCATATTGCAGCCGGGTTCCCGGATCGGGCACGGACTGTCTGGCTAACGCCATTCGCATATAGCGTAGCGCCTCGCCTTCTTCACCGATCTCGGCGAGTGAGGTCGCCAGCGAACCCAGCAATTCTGGAGACTCGCCAACCAGCGGTTCGATCTGGCGCAGAATCTGCGCTGCCTGCTCGGGCCGGCCGAGACGGGCGAACACGGCCGCTCGCTCCGACTGATAACGGACCCAAAGCCGCTTTTGCAGGTTGTTCATGTAGTCGGTGCGCGACTGCAACGGCACCTGCTCCAGCAATTGCAGGCCTTCGTACCAACGTTGGTTCTCGCTGACCAGCAACGCTTTGACGTAAAGCGCCTCTGACATTCGAGGATTCGAATCCAGCAACCCGTCGATCAAGGTGTTGGCCTCACGGGTCCGTCCCTGGCGCTGGTATATCCGCGCCAGATCAAGCCGTACCCACGGCGACTGGGGATCGAGAATTAAGGCTTCTTTGAGCAAACGCTCTGCTTCGACAAAGTTCTCGGCGCTGCTGGCTTCGGTCGCCTGGTCCCGCAGGTACTGGGCCTTCAATGTGCCCAGATTTCCCAGTTCCCCGCGCAGACTCTGCGGTACCCGTTCAGCCAAGGCCAGCGCTTCGCGCATATGGCCCTGTTGGGTCAACACACCGATGAGACCGCGCAACGCATTCACGTTGTCTGGCTGCGCAGCCAGAATCGCACGGTACGCGGCATCGGCACGGTCCAGATAACCCGCTTCCGCATACAGATCACCCAGGGAGCTGCGCACACTGAGTTCGTTGGGCCGTTCTGCGATGGCTTGTTCGTAGAGCTGAATGGCTCGATC
The DNA here is from genome assembly GCA_023146115.1 of Abyssibacter sp. Lineage (GTDB taxonomy): Bacteria > Pseudomonadota > Gammaproteobacteria > Nevskiales > OUC007 > Abyssibacter. Next base: position 6,581 of record JAGLCS010000129.1, read on the forward strand.
AGGATCGCCGGCCGCGCGTGCGGCCTCTCCGCTGCGAACGGTCATCCAGAACCGGGCGCTGTCCAGGGCCTCGGTCCACCGGTGACCGCGGCGCGAATCCGCTGCCTTTGCGCGCTCCAGATACTGGGCGGCTTCCGAAAACTGTTCCTGGCGCAGCAGGATGATGCCGATACCACCGAGGGCGTCCGGGCTGCCCGGTTCCTGGCGCAGAACTTCCTGGAACTCGGTGTAAGCAAGGTTCAGGTCACCAGCATTCAGGTTCCGGTAGGCCTGGGCGATCAGGTCATCTTCGGTGGCTTCCACCGGGCGGTCGAGCGACGCGAGCCGCTGCGAGATCTCGCTGTCCTGGCCGAAGCGGTTGAGGAACGCACGGTAGTAGCGCTCGTCCCCGGCTTTGGGCGTCAACCACACCAATGCCTGACGCCAACCAGCCTTAGCCTGTTCCGCGACCACGGCGTTATCGACCAGTTGCGCCAAGTCGCTAATCCCCTGGCGCCGGGTTTCTTCGCGGTAGGTCAGATGCTGTGCCAGCGCGAGTTGGTAAACCGGCTGATCCGGATAGGTTTTAGCCAATTCGGCCAGTCCGTTGCGCGCCTCACCCCACCCGTTCGTGGCGCCAGCCAGGGTTTGGTAGTACTCCAGCGCGAGCCGGCCATCCGGACTAACGTCCCCAAATGCATCGCGATAGGCCTGCACAGACTCGTCGTACTGGCCGTCCTGAGCGAGCTGACGCGCTTGATTCAAGCGCTGTTGATCGACCGCGCTCTGGGCAATGGCCGATTGCAGTTCACGCGCACCAGAGTGGTTCGGGTGGCTGGAAGACAATTGATCCAGATATTGCTGTGCGACACCTAGCCGCCCCGCACGCGCTTCCATGCCCCCAAGCCCCGCCAGCGCGGCCGGATTCTCTGGATCAGACTGCAACAACTTCTGCCAGGCTTCACGGGCCAGATCAAAGCGTCCGCGGTTCTCCCAATAACGCGCTTGTTCGGCGACGCGCGTCTCCGCGGCGCTTTGCGCATACGTGGGGCCTACGCACGCGGCGGCAAGCACCGCAGCGATCAGCAATCCCCGAAAATCAACCAGCATGAACGCTCCCACTTCGGAATAAGTCGACCAGATTCGTCGATGCTATACCAGCCATTGGCATGGCCCTCACCAAACAACGACAACACATGGTCATAGTATGCAGGCACATCGCCGAGCAGACCCCCATGATCGGCTTCCTCAATCAAGGATTGTTGAGCACGAATCGCCGTATCATCACCTAAAGCCTTGAGATATGGCAACAAAGCGGCACTGAAACCCAGCGGCCCACCGCCCGACAAAACATCCCCGCTCAGTATGTCTACTCGCTCCGGCGGGCGGTTGTTGTCCGCCAGCAACCGGCTCATGCCACCCAGCGCCGACAACACCTCAGACCCCGGTGTCATGCCGGCCCAGAGATAAACCCGAATGGCGTCGTAACTGCCCGTGATGGGCTTTCCGTCAGAAAACTCGACGCCATCGGGGCCGAAGATCATCCAGTCGGGCGCCAACCCCGCCCCCTGCGACACGGCCATCAGCAATTTGTTGTGATTTGCCAACAATGTCGACCACTGTCCAACCGGATGCCGCTGATCCAGGTATCGAAACTGGAACTCGGGCAGGTAGCTCGGGTTCAATCGGACCCGACCGTCTTCGAGACGAAACCCGTGCGGTGCTGGAAGCAACAAGCTGACGCCATCAGCGGTTGTCACGACTTCATGCTCAAGCACATTTGCGAGCATGGCACGCGCGACGACTTCGTACTGCTGGACGTCCCAAAGCCGCGCCGCTTCCAGCAGCGTGTAGGCAATCCACAGGTCTGCATCACTGGCAGGATTGGGGTCAACGACCCCCCAGCTTCCATCGTCGCGTTCGCCCCAGAGCCAGGCGGGCAAATGCTCTAAGAGATCACCCTGGGCAAGATTCGCAGTGGTCCACGACAGGACGCTCGCAAACACATCTGGACGGTTGGCCACCAAGGCGAAGAACAGGCCATAGGCTTGCCCTTCGGAGGTTGACCGAGCGCCGTCGGTACGGTCGATCACACGGCCGTCGTCCTGCACGAAATGTTTGTGGAACGCCTCCCAGCGCTCCCAATCCTGGTCAAACCACCCGCAGGCCGACAAATTCAGGGCAAGCGCCACCAAACAAGATGACGCTCCCCACCGAAGGTTGCCCACGGAAATCCCCGCCTTACCGCTTCCCTTCATGGCGGGCGAGCGCCATGCGACGCAATGCCCGATAGACAGCAGCGGCGATAATCAGGGCGACCACCAGCATCAGGATCAACATGCCCAAGGGCTTGGTCGAGAACCAGTGCTTCAAGCCCATGAAGAACGGCAAACCGCCAACCTTGAACTGATTACCCAGCCGGTAGTGATTGATCTCGGAACCGTTAAGTAGAACCAGATCACCTTGCAGGAACTGACGATCACCGGCGTCCAGCAGCAGATTCGCCACGTTGCGGAGTCGCTCACCAGTGCCTGCGGTCAGGACGACCACGGCCTTGTCGCTGGACACCGGTGACTCGAAGCTCATGATCGCGCCCAGTGCACCGCCCGCTTCCAGCAAGACCTGTCCCGCGTGGTCCACAGCGGCATCAAGATCGTATCCGCGCCAACGCCCCAGCAGTCGCTCGATCGGGCCGATGACACGAAGCCGCGCGGTACCACCCACCAGGCTTAGCGGCATCTCGTCAGCCCAGGTTTCGAGCAACGGCTGATTACCGGCACTACCCAGCACGATCACATGCTTGCCTTTCAGTTGCGAGGCATCTCCGCCCTGAACCAGCGCCACACGTGTTGCCGGGTAGCCAGTGGCGTTGCCCAAATGGCCCATGACCGACAAGTAGGTCGCTACCTCATCCGAGGACAAGGTCCTCGGCAGAACAACCGCAGTGTCGTTCATGTCTGCCAGACGACTGTAGGGGAAAGCCCCATTGGCAAACAACGCGAGCTCCGGCAGCGCCGTGTAATGCGGAAACTGGCTGAAATCGATGGTGGAGCCTGGGTCAATCACGCCCCGCAAGTTATCCAGGACGGCATCCTTACATTCGCCGAGCTTCTGACGCTCAAAGTAATAGTGGAACTGTGCCTGATTGCTACCGGAGACTTTGAAGTACGGAATATGCACCGTGGTTTCGTTGACCGATTCCAGCTGGCTCAAGAACGGGATCTGGATGCGCCGCTTGATCTCTGATTGAACCGATGTGCTATCGCCGCCCTTGGCTAACGGAATCGCCTCAACGAACTCGTTGTTGATGTTCACGTTCAGCGTCGACTTCGGCCCGATGGTTGGCGTGTAGCGGTACTTGAGGTCCATCGGGACGCCCTTGGACTCCCAGGCGTACAAATCCGGCGGCACATGGAAATTGACTCGGATCAGGTCCGGATAGAGCCCACGCACTTCCAGCTCCCGGCTCGGCACCAATTCGCTGAACTCGACCGGACGATCCGTGGGCACCCAACGCGGCGCGTCGTAGGGTGCGCGAGGTTCTGGCTCCTGCAGATTGCGGATCACGGCGGAACGGCCCGCCAAGGCCTCCGCCCCCAGGCTGAGTGCACGCGCAGCGGTGATCAATCCCTCACCGGAATTGCCGGACACAACCAACAGCTTGGATGTGGGATGCGTCGGGTTGTCGACGATGGAGACTGTGGACTCACCATTGCTCGGAATCGCCAGCCCGCCCACGTGGCTTCCGGCCGTCCCGATCACTACAGCATGGCCGTCCGGCAGTTCGCCGTTGGTGGACACCGGGAATTTGGCACCCCGATAGGCCGCCTGCGCCCCAAACCACGAAGCCACAATACCCGCCGCTTTCATCTGCTCGATGCTCGGCTCGCCGGAGAACACAAACGGCAGCTCCAACATGGCCTGGTCCCGCCGGTCAAAGAACGGCTGAGGCAACAAATTGAGTTCATTCGCCAGCTTCAGCGGCTGAGTAGTTAGCGTCAGGGAACTGGTTTTGCTGATATTGGCCCAAAGCGAGGTATGGGCAGGGTCTTCACATTCATACGTGTAGTGCCCAATGAACTGCAGCAGAATCGTGTTGTAGCGAACGAATAACCGCGGGTCGAGCTTAAATGTCCGCTCACCGCCACTGGCAGATTGCTCTGTGAGAGGAATCGTTGTGACCAGCTCGGAGTTTACGAACACATTGATATGAGATAGATCGAAGACCAGCGACGGCGAATGGGCATAGCGCAGGGTCATCTCTGCCTTGGTGATCACCTCGTCATCCCGAACCGAGACCGGCAATGAAATCTCGCCCTGAATGCCCCGCAATCGAATGGAGTCCTGCACCCCGCTAAGTTCTTCCAGCGTCACTGAACGGATCACCTGTGGCAGACGCTCAGAGGCGTTGCCAGCCGCGCCCTGGGCATCGGCAGACATTGGATGCAGGGTTGCCAACACACCGATCGCCGCTAACAAGCTCGCGGCGAAAGTGATTCGCCGAACGAACTTGGAGACCGCTCCCCGCATGCCAGAGAGGAACCGGCCCAAATACATTTCGATCACGCGATAAACCCCGTAGTAGCCGAAGGACAACACTTCGATAAATGCCCGACCTGGATGATCCACATCACGGTTGCTGGCCCAGGTGACCCATGCATCCGCTCGCCCAAAAATACAGTGAAGCAAGTGCTTCTCTTGTTCAATGTCCAGCGGTTCGAATTTCAGGCTCAAGGTGTCCCCCGCCGATCGTGTCACGGTGCAATTCCATACAACGTCGGTCTTGCTGGGCAATACGCAGACATCCACGGTAGAACCGCGCTCCAACTGCAGCGACTGCTCCATGCGCACGGCGCAGCCACCTTCCGAAAGGTCTAGCGTCCGCGCCGAGAGGACCGTGCCGTCATGAAGCCGTACTTCCGCCTCGAGATCCGAGTCCACGCGAATGGTGCGCCGAACCTGCTTGGATTCCCATGCCACGGCAAGCGCAGCGCCGATAATGATCAGGTTGTAACCGGACCAGATCATATTCAAAAGCACCGTGTCGAGTTCGTGTGTGCTCCAGAAGAAGAGCCGGCCGATACCCACCGCTACACCGCCGAGATTGGCCGCCACCAATATCAGATATGGGATCGCCATCTTCTGGTCGAAGTACTCGTCCTCGACGATGCCACCCTTGGCCGTCACGTTGAACGAGCCGAGCTTCGGATTGATCAATGCCAACAGCGTGGGGGCCGTGATATAGGTCGCCAACACAGTCTCGTAGACCTCCGCCCAGAACGAGTGGCGGAATGGTCCCTGAAGCCGGGAGTTGGTCATGTTAGCGATCAGCAAATGCGGCAGTGCGTAGGCCGCGATCATCAACGCCTGCGCCTGAATGATCTTCGCATCGAACAGCAGATACGACAG
>JAGLCS010000013.1 GCA_023146115.1 Abyssibacter sp.
TAGTCCGTCCCGGCGAGTACCCAGCGCTCGACTTCCAGTTCCTTCATCAGGTAGTCGACGGCCGGGATGGCCTGCTGGTTCGGCGCAGCGCCGGTGTAGATGACGTTGCGGGAGGATTCCTCGCCTTCGTACTGCACCGGGTAGAACATCAGGCCGTTGAGTTCCTCAATCACCGGCAGCACGGATTTGCGCGACACCGAGGTCCAGCAGCCGAAGATGACATCAACCTGCTCCTTGGAAATCAGCTCGCGGGCTTTTTCGGCGAACAATGGCCAGTTCGAGGCCGGGTCGACCACCACGGCTTCCAGTTGCTTGCCGAGCAGGCCGCCTTTCTTGTTCTGCTCCTCGACCAGCATCAGGACCGTGTCCTTGAGCGTGGTTTCGGAAATGGCCATGGTGCCGGACAGCGAGTGCAGTACGCCCACCTTGATGGTGTCCGCCGCCTGGGCGGAAAAGCTGATCACCGGCGCCATCAGGCTGGCGGCGAGCGTCTTGATAAGGGTTTTGCGTTGCATGAGATCACTCCTTCGAATTCGGGGGGGTGGCTTACATCTGCAGTTGCAGACCCAGACCCAGTTGCGTGCTGTCGGTATCCTCGAAACTCTGGTCGAGGTAGAACAGCGACAGGCGGGCGTTAAACGCCTTGATGATGTAGTTCAGATTGAGCTCGCTGGTCTCCAGCTCCATGTCGCCGCCGGCCGTGTCATAGGTCGTGGTGCCGAGCTTGGCCAGGACCTGGAACTGCCCCATGCCCGCCGGCTTCGGGAACAGGTAGGCCCCAAGCACGAAATAGCCGTCGCTTTCGGAGAACGGCACCGGAGAGCCGTAGCCGCCGGCAGCGCCTTCATAGGTGGCGTATTCGCCTTCCAGCGTGACCACACCCGCATTGCCCAGCTTTTTCTCCATCAGGCCGTCAAAGGTCACCGCGGTATCGCCGCTGATGCTGTGCGTGGCCACGCCGAAGGAGAGAATGTCCTTGTCGCCGTAGTAGGTGCCGTTGAGGTAATAGCCGGACTCGATGTCCCACAGACTCAAGTGCAGCCGTCCGGCGAACACGGTGTCACTGGGTTCGGCGCCGCCGGCCTTGGTCGACGGCACGTCGAACACGCCCAGCGATACGTTCAGGCGCGAGAAATTGCCCCAGTAGGCGACGCCATCGTTGCGACCGGCTGACACGAACGGAAAACCGTCCTGCACGCCGTCAGCGGCGAAATTCCAGGCGTTGGCGTAATAAGGGCCGTAGAGATTCGCGCGGTCGCTAGGGGGCAGGAAGCGACCCGCCCAGATATTGAATTGCGGCGAAAACGCGAATTGGCCGACTGCGTCGATCACCGTGACCGCGTTCGTGCTGGCGTTGTAATCGGTGTTGAAGCTGAACGAAATCGTCTCCGTGGCCTGGCCGCTGAGATAGAGCCGAACGCTGTTCAGGTTGAAATCGTTGACATCGTCCGCTGCGCCGTCGGTGTCGGTGCTGGTGAAGCTCGTCCGCATGCCCGCCCCGACGGTCACCGGCGGCAGTTCAACAGTGGTCTGCGCATTGGCCTGCAGCGGGAGGCCCATCGCGCCGACGAGCAGTGCGCCCGCCAGCCAACCGGCCGATGCCGGATGGGTGTGGGCACACCTGTTCATTGGTTTGTTCATGTCACAACTTCCCTATTGATGTGTGAACGCGGGACTGCCCGATCCCTGCTGATTGCGTTGTTCGCCCCCCGTCCGTCCTGTGGCGCTCTGCGGCGCCGCTGGCCTGCGAACTCTTTGGTTCGTCTGGCTAATGCCGGGCCACGCTATGCCGCCGCTCCGGATCGCGGTATGGGGTATTTGACGTAGAGCCACGGCAGGACGGTCGCGCCAAACTGCCGCTCACGCTTTCAGCCAAAGGGCCAGGGGTGGCATTGACGCAGGCATGGGCAGACACAGCGCCGGGCACGGAGGCGATTCCGGAGACACCGGCGCAGCGCGTTCACGGCGCGCTGCGGCTGTCGTTCGTCGCATGCGCCAGCGGCCACTCGACGCTGGGCAGGCTGTTTCAGCGCGCACCCTGTCGGGTCTTGTTCCCCCGCGTCGAAGCGGGCGACCCCGTCCAGGCCGTGCTGCTCACCACCAGTGGCGGCCTCACCGGAGGAGACCAGCTGGACATCGCATTGTCCGTCGAGCCCGGGGCGGCGGCCTGTTTCGCCACCCAGGCAGCGGAAAAGCTTTATCGGGCCGAACCGGATGCGCCGGCCACAGTCATCCGCATCGACCTACAGGTTGCAGGCGGCGCCTGGGCCGAGTGGCTGGCGCAGGAAACCATCCTCTTTGATCAAAGTCGGCTGCACCGGACCACCGAAATCACGCTGAGCGGTGATGCGCGCTGCCTGGCGGTGGAAAGTCTGGTGCTCGGACGCCAAGCCATGGGGGAAACCTACAGCAGTGGGACGCTGCACGATGCCTGGCGGATTCGCCGGGACGGCGAGTTGATCTGGGCGGATGCCTGGCACTGGGATGATCCCGCCGAGGCACGCGGCCGCGCGTTCGCGCTGGGCGCCTACCAGGCGCTAGCGACGCTGCTCTACGCCGGCCGGGATGCCGGCGATTTGCTCGACGCGGTACGCGCCGAACTCGATGTCCTGGACGTCGAGGGCGGGGCCGGCGTGCACAACGACATTCTCATCATCCGCCTGCTGGCGACGGACGCGACGCAGCTGCGCCGCGCGGTCAAACAGCTTGCGGCGCATCTGCGTGCGCAGGCAGGCGGCTGCTGTAACCGCATGCCCCAGGTCTGGCTTTGTTGAGGACGCGATGAATCTGACGCCCAGAGAAAAGGACAAGTTGCTGCTGGCCATGGCGGCCGATGTGGCGCGCCGGCGCCTGGCGCGCGGCGTGCGGCTTAACTACCCCGAAGCCATTGCCCTGATCAGCGACACAGTCGTGGAGGGGGCGCGCGACGGCCGCAGCGTTGCCGAGCTAATGCAGGCGGGGGCCGAGGTATTACACCGCTCGCAGGTCATGGACGGGATTGCCGAGATGGTTCACGAGGTGCAGGTTGAGGCGACGTTTCCGGACGGCACCAAACTGGTGACCGTGCACGCACCAATCCGTGGCGATGGCGCAGCGTTCCAGCCTGGCGAGCTGCGCTGCGCGGAGGGCGACATCACGCTCAATGCCGGGCAGGCATCGGTGTCGCTGCTGGTTGCCAACAGCGGCGATCGGCCGGTGCAGGTCGGCAGTCACTACCACTTCTACGAGGTCAACCCGGCGCTGCAGTTCGACCGCGAGCGCGCCCGCGGTCTGCGTTTGGACATTCCCTCCGGGTCGGCGATCCGCTTTGAGCCGGGTCAGTCGCGAAAGGTCGCATTGGTGCCCTACCGCGGCGCCCGCAAGGTTTTTGGTTTCCGGGGGGCGGTCATGGGTGCCCTGGATGCTGCGGAGGAACGCTGACATGGCTTGCAGCATCAGTCGGCCGGCCTATGCCGGCATGTTCGGCCCCACGGTGGGGGACCGCCTGCGATTGGCGGATACCACGTTGTTCATCCGGGTTGAGGAAGACCGCACGATCTACGGTGAAGAGGTCAAGTTTGGTGGCGGCAAGGTCATTCGTGACGGCATGGGTCAAAGCCAGGCTGCCCGGGCGGAAGGCACGGCCGACACCGTGATCACCAACGCCCTGATTCTCGATCATTGGGGCGTGATCAAGGCCGATGTCGCGATTCGGGATGGTCGCATCAGCCACATTGGCAAGGCCGGCAATCCCGATGTCCAGCCGGGCGTCGACATCGTGATCGGGCCGGGTACCGAAATCATCGCCGGGGAGGGCAAGATTCTCACCGCCGGCGGTATCGATGCGCATATCCACTTCATCTGTCCGCAGCAGGCCGACGAAGCGATTGCGGCCGGTGTGACGACCATGCTGGGCGGCGGCACCGGACCCGCCCATGGCACCCTGGCGACGACGTGCACGCCGGGGGCCTGGCACATCGGCCGCATGTTGCAGGCCGCCGAGGCACTGCCGGTGAACATCGGCCTGTTCGGCAAGGGCAATGCGAGCCGGCCGCTGGCGCTGGAGGAAATGGTTCGCGCAGGGGCCTGCGGCCTAAAGCTGCATGAGGATTGGGGCACGACCCCCGCGGCCATCGACAGCTGTCTTGGCGTGGCCGATGCCATGGATGTTCAGGTCACGCTGCACACCGATACGCTCAATGAATCGGGATTTGTCGAAAGCACGATTGCGGCATTCGCCGGCCGCACAATCCACGCGTTTCACACCGAAGGCGCCGGGGGTGGCCACGCCCCGGACATCATCCGCGTGGCTGGCCTCGCCAATGTGCTGCCGTCCAGCACCAATCCTACCCGGCCGTACACGGTGAACACGCTGGATGAGCATCTGGACATGCTCATGGTCTGTCATCACCTGGACCCTCGGATCGCCGAGGATGTGGCCTTCGCCGAAAGCCGTATTCGCAAGGAGACCATTGCCGCCGAGGACATCCTGCACGACCTCGGTGCCTTCTCGATGATGGCCTCGGACAGCCAGGCCATGGGCCGGGTCGGCGAAACAATCATTCGCTGCTGGCAGACGGCCGACAAGATGAAGCGTCAGCGTGGCGCCTTGCCGGAGGATGACGCCGCCGCCGACAACCACCGTGCACGGCGCTACATCGCCAAGTACACGATTAATCCGGCGATCGCGCATGGCATCGCCGATGAAGTCGGTTCAATCGAGGTCGGCAAGCTCGCCGATCTCGTGCTGTGGGATCCTGCCTTGTTTGCCGTGAAGCCGGACCTGGTGGTCAAGGGAGGCTCCATCGTCGTCGCGGCGATGGGCGACCCCAATGCCAGCATTCCCACGCCGCAACCCATGCACTACCGGCCCATGTTCGGTGCGCTGGGGCGGGCCGGGCTGGAGTCCGCGCTGCTGTTCGTCAGCGCCGCGTCCATCGACGATGGGGTGGCGGCGAGCCTCGGGCTGCAGCGTCCCGTGGCGGCCGTGCGCAACACCCGGGACGGTATCGGCAAGCGCAGCATGGTGCTCAACAACGCCACGCCCGAGATTGAAGTCGACCCGGAAACCTATGCCGTGCGCGCGGATGGTGAGCAGCTGCGCTGTGAGCCGGCGGATGTCCTGCCCATGGCGCAGCGGTATTTCCTGTTCTGATGGCGGCGCAGTGTCTGCCATGCGCCACCGAAGTGCTGCCGGCCGCACACTGGGATCCGGCGCACCGGGTCGACCGCATTGCACTGGATTTTGATGCGCGCCACCGGCGGCGCTTCCGCTACACCGCGCAGGCGGGTACCGAGTTTCTGCTCGATCTTCCCCGCGCTGTGGTGTTGCAACAGGGGGATGGCCTGCTGCTCTCCGACGGTCGGGTGGTCGAGGTGGCGGCTGCGGATGAGGCCGTGCTGAATGTGACCGCCGCGACGCCGGCAGCGCTGATGCGGCTGGCCTGGCATATCGGCAATCGCCACCTGCCGGCGCAGATTGCCCCGCACAGCATCGTGATCCGCTACGACCATGTCATTGCCGACATGCTACGCGGCCTTGGTGCCCGGGTGGATGCGCGACAAGCGCCATTCACTCCCGAGCCAGGGGCCTACGCGCCCGGAGGACACGGGCATGCGCACTGAAACGATGCCGGCCACAAAGCCATTCGGCGCGCTCTACCGTCTGCTGGCCTGGACGTCGCCCAGCTATCCCATTGGCGCATTCAGCTACAGCCACGGCCTGGAATGGGCGGTGGAATGCGGCAGCGTCGCCGACCGTGACGCATTGATCGACTATGTGGCCACCGTGATCGGGCAAGGGGGCGGCTGGGTTGACGCCGTGTTGTTCGCGCAGATTCATGCTGCGGCCGACGATCCCGACACGCTGGCCCGGCAGGTCGAACTGGCCGCTGCCTTCCGCGGTTCGGCCGAGACTGCGCGGGAGGCCTGGCAGCAGGGCGAGGCCTTTTTGCGAACCACACGTGCGGCCTGGCCGCATCCGGCCCTGGATCGCATGGCCGAGACCTTTGCAGGTCGGCCCGTGGCGCATGCGGCGGTTCTCGCCGTCGCCTGCGCGGCCCATGGCATACCGGTCCGTGCCGGATTGGCGGCCTGCTTGCACGGCATCGCCGCCAATCTGGTCTCCGCCGGTGTTCGTCTGATCCCGTTGGGGCAAACCGACGGCCAGATGGCGATCGCGTTGCTCGCCTCCCAGGTGGAGGCGGTTTGCGACCGCGCGCTGCGCACGCCGCTGGACGCGCTGGGGACCAGCGCCCCCATTGTTGAAGTGTGTTCCCTGCGACACGAAACCCAGTACACGAGGTTGTTCCGCTCATGAATCGATCGCTGCATCTGCACGAATCGGCCGGTCCCCGTCCGGCACATGGCCCCTTGCGAATCGGGATCGGCGGGCCGGTGGGCTCCGGCAAGACCGCGCTCACCGAACGGCTGTGCAAGCTGCTGCGCGATGCCTACGACATCGCGGCCATCACCAATGACATTTACACCCGCGAGGACTCCGAGTTCCTGACCCGCGCCGGTGCGCTGGTCCAGGAGCGGATCATGGGGGTGGAAACCGGGGGCTGTCCGCACACGGCGATTCGTGAGGACGCCAGCATCAATCTGGCGGCCGTGGCGCAGATGCAGCAACGGTTTCCTGGGCTGGAACTAATCTTCATCGAAAGCGGCGGCGACAATCTCGCCGCCACGTTCAGCCCGGAACTCGCCGACATCACCATCTACGTGATTGACGTGTCGGCCGGCGACAAGATCCCGCGCAAGGGCGGTCCCGGCATCACCCGCTCCGATTTGCTAGTGATCAACAAGATTGACCTGGCGCCGCTGGTGGGCGCGAGCCTGGACGTGATGGATCGCGACGCCCGGCGCATGCGCGGGGAGCGCCCGTTCGAGTTCACTAATCTCAAGCAGAACATCGGTTTGCACAGGATTGCCGAGTTCATCATCCACGCCGGCGGACTCGCGCGCCGGCCACTGCCGGAGACCATCTGAATGCACAGGATCAAGCTGACCGGAGCGGCCTTGGCGGGCCTGCTACTTGCCGAACCATTGCTGGCGCACTCCTTTGATGCGCAGCCCTCCGGCGGGCTGCTGCCAGGCCTGCTTCACCCGTTGACTGGCGCCGACCACCTGATGCTGTTGCTGCTGATCGGTTTTTCCGCCACCCACGGCGCGGTTGTACCGCGGTACCGTGTGCTGCTGGCGACGCTAGGGCTCATGGCGTTTGGGGCGCTGCTCGGCTGCCTGGGCTGGGCGCCGCCGGCGCTGGAACTCGGGCTGGCCTTGTCGGTGCTGCTGCTCGGTGCTCTGGTTGCCACCGGCATTCGTCCGGCCATGGGATTGCAGGGGCTTGTGGGTGTCGCGGTGCTTTATCACGGTGTGGCCCACGGCGTGGAAATGCCGGGAGGATTGAATACATGGATGTATGCAACAGGATTGCTGCTGGCATCGGCCGGATTGCTTGCGCTCGGCGGTCTGGCAGGGCGCTCTCGCGGCGCGATGCTCGGCCCGCTGGCGGGCGCCGTGGGCGGATTCGTGGGTGCAAGCGGTTTGCTAAGCCTAGTCTAATCGCGGCGGAGCGCCGGTCTTGACCGCGACGCAACGCATTGTTCGCGAACGCCGTCAGTACAACAAGTGGGCGGCGTCCCAGACCCTGGAGGACTACGCGCTCCGCTACACCGCGGACAAGGCGCGGCGCTGGACGGCGTTCCGGATCGGCAATACCGCCTTTGGAGCCATCGCGTTTCTCGCCTGTGAGGCCATCGGCGGCGGTCTGACGCTCCAGTTCGGTTTTCTCAACGCGGTGAGTGCGATCGTGCTGGTCTGTGCCGTGATGTTTTTGATCGGTCTTCCGATCAACCATTACGCGGCGCGCTACGGCCTGGATATCGACCTGCTAACCCGCGGCGCCGGCTTCGGGTACATGGGCTCGACGATCACATCGCTCATCTATGCGTCGTTCACGTTCATCCTGTTCGCCATCGAGGCGACGATCATGTCCGCGGCGCTGGCCATGGCGTTCGGCATTCCGCTGTGGCTGGCGCATATCATCAGCGCCCTGGGGGTGATTCCGATTGCGCTGTACGGCATTAGTTTCATCAACAAAATGCAGATCGCGACGCAGCCCATCTGGCTGCTCCTGCAATTCTCGCCGGTGATCTACCTGCTACTGGCCCAGCCCGAAATCTTCCGGGAGTGGACCGATTATCGCGGTGCGCATGGCAGCGGGGGGCTTGATCCGCTGCTGTTCGCGGCGGCGGCATCGACCTTGCTGTCGCTGTTGCCGCAGATCGGCGAGCAGGCGGACTATCTGCGTTTTCTTCCCGACCGCCGCCGCACCAGTGCCCGCGCATGGTGGGCGGCCATGGTCGGCGCCGGGCCGGGTTGGGTGTTCATGGGCGGTGCCAAGCTGGTCCTGGGCTCGTTGCTGGCCTGGTGGGCGATCGATAGCGGCCTGACGGCGCTGCAGGCAGAGCAGCCCACGGAAATGTTCCGGCTGGCCTTCGGGCAGATGCTGGGGTCGCCCATGGCGGCCGTGGTGCTGACGGCTTTGTTCGTTGTGGTCTGTCAGCTCAAGATCAATGTCACCAACGCCTACGCCGGGTCGATTGCCTGGTCGAACTTCTTTTCGCGGCTGACCCACGCCCACCCGGGTCGCGTGGTCTGGCTGGTGTTCAACGTCCTGCTGGCGCTGCTGCTCATGGAGATCGGCATCTTTGCCGTCATCACCAGCATTCTGGTGCTTTATGCCAATTTCGCGGTGGGCTGGATCGGTGCCTTGACCGCCGATCTAGTGATCAACAAGCCACTGCGTCTAAGCCCCCCGAGCATCGAGTTCAAGCGCGCCCATTTGTACGACATCAATCCGGTGGGTATCGGCGCAATGTCGGGTTCCATCCTCGTATCCACGGCAGCCTACGCTGGCGTGTTCGGGCCGGCACTGCAGGCGGCTGCGCCCTTTGCCGGCCTGCTGACAGCCTTTGTTCTGGCGCCGGCCATCGCCTGGGCCACGGGCGGGCGGTATTACCTGGCGCGCGAACCCGAGGCGCTCGCCGCCGACGGGGCGGACCTGCGCTGCGTGATCTGCGAGAACCGGTTTGAGCAGCCGGACATGGCGATGTGCCCAGCCTACGATGGTCCGATCTGTTCGCTTTGCTGCACCCTTGAGGCGCGCTGCCATGACATCTGCAAGACGGACAGCCGCTTCGGGCAGCAGATTTCCGTGGCGCTGCGCCGTCTGCTTCCCGACACAATGGCCGTGGCGGTTAGCGCGAGGCTGGGACAGTTTCTGGGCATTCTCGCATTGTTCAACGTGGTGATCGGCTGCTTGCTGGCCTTCATTTATCTGCAGTTCGGCGCCTCCGTGCCCGAAGCCAGGGATGCCATCGCGGTCACGCTGAAGCTGGTCTACCTGAGTCTGCTAATCCTGTCGGGGGTGGCCGCGTGGTTGATGGTGCTCGCGCATGAAAGCCGGAATCAGGCGCAGCAGGAATCGCGGCGGCAGACAACCATGCTGTTTGACGAGATCGAGGCGCATCGGCGAACCGATGCAGCCCTGCAACGGGCCAAGGAAGTCGCCGAGGCGGCGAACGAGGCGAAGAGCCGTTTCATCTTCGGTATCAGCCACGAGATCCGCTCGCCTCTCAACGCCATTGTCGGCTATGCGCAGCTGATGGAACGCGACCCCGACAACCCACCCGCCAATGCGTTGCGGGTGATTCATCGCAGCGCCGAACATTTGTCCACCCTGGTCGAGGGGTTGCTGGACATCTCCAAGATCGAGCGTGGCCGTATCCGCCTCAATCGCGACCGGGTGGCGCTGGCCGACTTTCTCGAACAGCTTGCCGACATGTTCCGCGTCCAGGCGGCGGCCAAGGGCATCGGGTTCGACTATCGCTGTCTCGGCGAACTGCCACAGGATGTCTACACCGACGAGAAGCGTCTGCGGCAGGTGCTGATCAACCTGCTGTCCAATGCGGTGAAGTTCACGGAGACGGGGCGTGCGACGCTAACGGTCCGGTATTCGAGCAGTCAGCTGGTGGAGTTCGTGGTCACCGACACCGGTGTCGGCATCCGCGCGGAGGATCTGGAGACCATCTTCCGGCCCTTCGAGCGCGGCGCGACCCCGGCGGCGCGGGCACAGGCCGGCAGCGGCCTGGGGCTGACGATCACCCGGGTCATCGTCGAGATACTTGGCGGCGAAATCAGCGTGCAAAGCACGCCCGGTGAAGGCAGTCGTTTCGTCGTTCGGCTGCTACTGCCGTCCGCGAGCGATGCGCGCTCCCTGCCATCGCAGGCGCGCCGCATCCGCGGCTATGCAGGGGCGCGACGGCGGATTCTGTTGGTGGACAACGACCATGAACACCTGGCGCTGCATCGGGACGTACTGGAGCCGCTGGGGTTGACCGTGTTCAGCACAAGCGGCGGCGAGCAGGGACTGAGCATGGCCAGGGATCTGCGGCCGGATATCGTGCTGCTGGACATTGCCATGCCCGGACTAAGCGGCTGGGATGTTGCGCGGAGGCTGCGTGAGTCCGCTCGCCCGGATGTGCGGATCGTGATGGTCTCCGCCAACGCGCAGGATCACAGTGCGTCGGGCCCGCTGCACGATGCATTTGTGATCAAGCCCGTCAATGTCGACGAACTGATCGAGTGCATCGGGCAGCTGCTGGCGCTGGAGTGGGAGTACGCCGAGGACGAAACCGCATCGGCGCAGCGTCACCAGCCGCACCAGCCGCCGCCCGCCAGCGTCCTGCCATTCCTGGCGGATCTTCGCCAACTGGGCGAAATCGGTCATGTGCGGGCCATCGAGGCCAAGCTGCAGGAAATGGAGCTGGCTGATACCGGGCACCGTCGATTCGCCGCACGGCTTCGGCAAATCGTGGCTGAGTTCGATCTCAAGCGCTTCGTCCGGACGCTTGACGAGGTGGAACACGATGCGCGTTGATGCCCAGCCCCGCGATCTGGTCCTGGTGGTCGACGACACGCCGGAAACCCTGAGCTTTCTAACCGACACGCTCGATGCCGTGGGCGCCACGGTGTTGGTGGCGACGGACGGCGAGTCGGCCTTGCAACTGGTGGACCGCATCACCCCGGATCTGGTGCTCATGGATGCCATCATGCCGGGCATCGATGGCTTCGAGACCTGTCGCCGCTTGAAACGTGAACAGTCGCTAAGCCACGTGCCGGTGATCTTCATGACCGGCCTGTCGGACACCGAGCATGTCATCCAGGGCCTGGACGCCGGCGGCGTGGATTATGTGACCAAGCCGATTATCGTCGATGAACTGCTGGCGCGGATTCACGTGCATCTGAACAACGCACGCCAGGCCCACGCATCCCAGCGGGCGCTGGATGCCACCGGCCGGTTTCTGCTGTCCACCGATGCTGCCGGGCAACTGCGCTGGAGCACGCCGCGGGCCGCCCAGCTGCTGGCCGAGGTGTTTGGCGCGGAACCAGGAGCGCCGGAGCTGCTGCTGCCCGCGGAGGTCGCACGCTGGCTAAGCGATCTACGTCGTGGGGCGCACAGTGGTGGGTTGCTGCGGTCAGGACGACGCCTGCAGTTCACCTTCGTCAGTTCGACGGGGCCGGACGAGTATCTCTACCGGCTGCGGGAGCAACTCGAAGACACGGATGCCCAGGCCCAACTGGAGGCGGATCGACTGCGCGAGAGCCTGCCGCTAACCCAGCGCGAGGCCGAAGTGTTGTTATGGATTAGTCGTGGCAAGTCGAATCGCGACATTAGCGAGATTCTGGGCATCAGCCCGCGCACCGTGAACAAGCATCTGGAACGCCTGTTCGAAAAGCTGGGCGTCGAGAAGCGCGCGGCCGCAGCGGCGCGCGCCTCGACGGTGCTGGCGTCTTTGCTCTGAGGCCCTCTGGCGCGCAGATCGCGCGGTGGTCGGGTGATTCACCGAGGCGGCGTGTCGGCTAAGTACCGGTCGTTACAGCATTCAAGCCCGCTGGGTCTGGTCAGATGTGTCGATTTGCCGCCGGGTTGTTCACAATTCCCGGCCTCGGGCCGTGTCCGGCCAGGACGGACACCGCAAGGCCCCACCGAATTCACACACTCGAGAGACAGCTCAATGCCTCAATACACACCGCCGCTGCGCGACATGCAGTTCGTGCTTCATGAAATGCTCAATGT
>JAGLCS010000130.1 GCA_023146115.1 Abyssibacter sp.
GTCGGAGTCAGTTGCTCTCCCCGCTGGAAGGTGAAACCTGACAGGTGACTATGGTCGAAAGTCAACGATTCGGGCCAGCAGCGCTGGACTCCAGCGTCGGCCGGTTTTCACCATCACGTTGAGGATGGTGATGAGCTTTCGCGTACGAGTCGAGAGCGACCTTAGGCGGTTTCCCAGCAGCGGGCGCACGCTGATGTTAAGGATTCGTGAGCGCCCACCTCGGTTGCGTTGTTTACCCGTGCACAGTCCAAACCATCATTTTGCCGCATGGCTCAGTGAGGGCGGTGGAGTTGGCGGCTGATCAACTGCTGCCTTCAGTCGCTGCAAGTGGGCTGCAAGTGGGCTGCGGCCTTTGCTTGCAACAGCCGTTGCCGGACGGTGATTCAGTGTTCGCGCAATCGAAAAAGCCCCCGGTGATCGCTCACCGGGGGCTTCGTCGTTGGGTTGTGGCGCAGGCTTATCCGGCCGTCTTCTGACTGGTCACCCAGGCGTTGACCCGGCGCTCGAGCAGTTCCAGCGGCAGCGCGCCGCCGCCGAGCACGGTGTCGTGGAAGCCCTTGATGTCGAAGTCCTCACCCAGCTCGGCCTCGGCTTCACGGCGCAGCTCCTGAATCTTGAGCATGCCGATCTTGTACGAAGTCGCCTGGCCGGGAATGACGAGGTAACGCTGGATTTCCGACTTGATCGAGGTCAGCGGCACCGGCGAGTTATTGTCGAAGTATTCGACCGCTTCCTGCTCGGTCCAGCCTTTGGCGTGCATGCCGGTGTCCACCACCAGCCGGATCGCGCGCCATATTTCGGACGATAGCTGACCAAACTCGGAATATGGGTCCTCGTAGGTGCCCGGCATTTCCTTGGCCAGCCATTCGGAATAAAGAGCCCAACCTTCGGTATAGGCAGTAAAGCCGGCCTGGGTGCGGAATGTCGGCACGCTGTCCAGCTCCTGCGCGATGGAAATCTGCATGTGGTGGCCGGGGATGCCCTCGTGGTAGGCGATCACTTCCAGCTCGGGAATCGGCATGGCGTCCATGTCCGACAGGTGGGCGTAGTACGTGCCGGGGCGCGAACCATCGGGCGTGCCCGGAAAGTAGTGCTGCGCGGCGCCGTCCTGCTCACGGAACGCCTCGACACGCTTGACCACGAGATCGGCCTTGGGCAGCCGACCGAAGTAGTCCGGTAGCGATGTCTTGATCGTGTCGATGGCGGCGGTGGCTTCGGCAATGTACATCTGCCGGCCCTCGTCGGTGTTCGGGAAGCGAAATTGCTTGTCCTCGTTCAGGAAAGCGAAGAACGCATCCAGGTCGCCATCAAACTCGACCCGGTCCTTGAGCGCGATCATCTCGCCCCGCAGTCGCTCGACTTCGTCCAGGCCGACCTGGTGGATCTCGTCGGCGGTCATGTCGGTCGTGGTCTGCGTCCACAGCCGATGCTTGTAGTAGGCCTCACCATTGGGTTGCGTCTCGCCGACGCCGGTGGGGTTTTCCGCCGCGTTGGGCAGATCGGACTCCACCCAGGCGATGATGTCGTCGTAGGCAGGCTTGAAGCCTTCCAGCAGGGCGGCTTTGGCGTTGGCCTTCAGCTGCTCGGCCTGCTCGGCGTCGATCTCGCCCTGTTCGGCCAGCGTGTCGATCTCGGTCTGCATGTCGGCCCAGATCGATGAGTCCTCGCCGTCGTCAAACGGTGCGCCTGTGATGAGCTTCTTCGATTCCTTGATCACCGCCTCGTGCGCGAACTTTGGTGGGCGAATGCCCTTCTCAGCCGAGGTCTTGGCGAACTTGATCAACTCGCCAAAGGCATCCGGCAGCTCGTTCACACGGGCGATGTACGCTTCCATGTCCGAGGCGCTACCCACCTTGTGAAAGCTGATCAGAAAGGTCGGCAGGAAGGTGTGCATGCCCTGCATCTGATTGAAGGGGTAGCCGTTGTAGCGGAACTGCCAGCCCTCCTCCGCCTGGCGGGTTTCGTAGGCCCAGATGTCGTAGGACATCTTCGCTTCGTCGCTGAGCGTGTCGTAGTCGAACGATGCCGTCATCTCTTCGGTTGCGGCCTTGCGCCATTCCAACTGCTCCTTGGCGCCCGCTTCGGAGAAATCCCCCAATTCGTCATAGCGATCCTTGCGTCCGAGAAAGGTCATCTGGATGGGGTTGAACTGCAACTGCTCTTCGTACTTCTCTTCGAACCAGGCGTTGAGCCGGTCGGTTTCCGATTCGGCCGACTTGGCGTCGGCTGCCGGATCTGTGGATGACTGGCCGCAGGCCACGAGCAATGCGGCTAGCATCGATAGAATGGTGATACGCATTTGGACTCCAATGTCGGTCGGCGCGGGCGAGCGGTGCCACGCGCGATTGTTGAGTGTCGGCACGAATTGCACATTCGGTGCCATGCGCGCGAGTATCGCATGGTCGCCTGGTGTAGGGGCCCGCCTGGGACGCCGCGCCCGTCGGCCATCCGCCTGCAGGCTGTTCGCATGAAAACCTTGCTCATCGTCGCCCACGCCGTTTCGCCCAACCTGCGTCGCCTGCTGGCTGCGCTGCGCAGCGGCGCAAAAACGGGCGGCGAGGATCAGGTCCGGATTCTGTCGCTCTCACCGTTCGAGACCGAGCCCCAGCACGTGCTGGCCGCCGACGGCATCCTGCTGCTCACGCCGGAGAATCTCGCCTACATGAGCGGTGCGCTTAAGGATTTCTTCGACCGCAGCTACTACCCCACGCTCGACCATAAGCAGGGCCTGCCCTACGCCCTGGTCGTGCGCGCTGGCAATGATGGCTCCGGCACCGTGGCCGGGGTCGAACGCATCGTGACCGGCCTGCGCTGGAAGGCGGTGGCGGAGCCGCTGATCTGCCGCGGCGAGTTTCAGGATGCCTTTGTCGATGATTGCCACGACCTCGGCGCCGCGATGGCGGCTGGTCTGGGCAGCGGCGTGCTGTAGCCGTGAGCGATCACGGCTGGTGGACGCAGCAGAAACGGTGGCGGCGTGCATCGATCGCCAGCGAGGCCGGCCGGAACCACCTGTGGGCCTTCGGCTTCGGCTGCGTTGTCTTTGCATTGGCCGCACCGGGCACCCTCGCGATTCCGGAAGAACTCGACAGCGGTAACTGGCCGATACTGCTCGTGCTGCTGTTCGATGCACTGGCCCTGGGGCTTTGGGGGCTCGCATTGCGCGAATACATCGCCTGGCACCGATTCGGCGAGATCACCGCCGTGCTCGATCCCTGGCCCGGTGCAATCGGTGGCGACGTCGCCGGTTACTTTGAACTGCGCCGGCCCTTGCCAGCTGACCACCGAATCACCGTCACGCTGACCTGCCGCCACCATCGACGCGGCCACAAACACAGCACTGTGCGCCCGGTGTGGTCACAAAGCCTGGCCTTGCAGACCCTGCAAGCCGGCGAACGGCAGCTCTGGTTTCATTTCACCGTACCGGGCGACCTGCCCGGCAGCGAACCCCGCGGCCGGGTGTACCACGATTGGCAGCTGACGCTCGAAGTGCAGCAGCCCGGGGCGGATCTGGTCCGCCGTTATCCGATTCCGGCGTTTGCGGGCGAGGGCCGCAATCGTTTGGCGCAGCGGCAAACCCGCCTTGATCACCGTGAGCACCACGCCGCGCTGGAACGGCTGATGAATCTTTACCAGGCGAACGACCGCGTGACGCTGGATTTCAAGGCCGGCGCCGGCTGGCGGGGCGCGCTGGCGATGATTCTGTTTGGCGCGTGCTCACTGGGCGGCGCGGTGTTCCTGATGACAAGCTCGGGTGAGCCTGGGCGGTCGGTTTTTGACTGGATTCCCTGGGTCATGGGAGCGGTGTTCGCGCTGTTTGGCCTGCCCATGATCATTGGCGGCCTGATCTGGTGGGGCAAGCGACGCATCGTATTGTTCGACCAGGCGGTGGTCGCCACCCGCATCTTCTGCTTCGGCCTGCCGATCCGCACACGACAGCTGCCTCGTGATGCCGTGACTCACTTCAGCTGGTCACGCGCCGGCAGCCTGCAATCCGGGCGCAAGGTCTCGGTGTGGTACGACCTGTTCGTGAACACCGATGCGGGGCAGCGCCTGCAGGTCGGCGGCGGGTTCGAGTCCGAACAGGCGGTCCGGGACGGCGCCGCCCGGCTCAGTGAGCTGACCGGCGTCGCCTTGCCATCAGCCTGAACTCAGTTGTGCACGCGCCTCTTCCAGATTGCCGCAGACCGCGATCGCTCGCGGATGGGTCTCTCCGAGGTTGGCGGCAACCGTGGCGCAGGATTGCTCGAGTATGTCGACAGCCCTGGCCGTTTGCCCGTCTGCCCGCAGCGCGGAGGCGTAGTTGCCGGCAAACAGCGCGTAGTGCAGATGCTCCCGGCTGAGCTTGTCCGCGGCCAGCTCGATCAGACGCTCGAACACGGCGATGGCCGCCCGCGTTTCGCCCAGCTTGCGCAGGTTGTTGCCGAGGTTGTTGAAATCGACCAGGTCGTTGATTTCCGGCCCGTCCGGCTTGGCCTCGCCCTGCGCCACGAGCTGCCGATTGATCTCGGCGGCCTGGGCGTAGTCCCCCGCCTCGGAGACCACGTAGGCCCGCAGGCTGGCGAGCGTTCGGACGACCTCGGCCTCGTCGCCAAGCTGGGCACGCAGGGCTTCATGCCCACGCACGACCAGATCAACGCCCTCCTTTGGCCGCTCGGCGATGGCATAGGCCGCGGCCAGGCTGGCACGGGTCATCGACGTTTGCGGGTGTTCTTCACCCAGCACGCGCTTGTAGATGTCCAGGTTGTCATTGAGCAGCGCGATCGCCTCGTCGAACTTCGCCTGATCCGGATAGTTGAGCGCGACGCCATCCCAGGCGACGACGGTGCGCGGGTTGTCGCGGCCCAGCCTGGCTTCGAGGCGTTGGGCGACGTCGATCCCGACCTGCAGCGACTCGTCGTTCTCGCCCATGCGCACCAACGCGACCATGAGCTGCTGGCCGATGCCGAGGGTCAGATCATCATCCGGCCCCAGTCGATCACGGGCGGTCGCGTAAACGGCGCGCAGCTCGGCGACCGATTCATCGCTGCGGCCCGCCTCCAGGTCAATGCGCCCGCGGGTGAAGTCCGCACGGATAAGCTGGGTTGCCGTCGCATTCACGCTGAGCGCCGCCAGCGTTTGTGTCGCATCGTCCAGACGCGCGGCGGTGACTTCGGATTCGGCCTTGTCCAGCAGCAGCGAGTCGCGCGCAGCCGAATCGGGCGCGAGGCTTAGCGCGAGATCCAGCAGTTCGATTCCCACGTCGTAGCGGCCCAGGGCGACATAGGTGTTGCCCAGGGTGCGGCCCAGCTGGGCGCGGACCCCAGCCGCCAGTGTCTGATCGGAGGCGAATTCCGCACGCGCCACATCCAGCACGTCGACCACTGAAAGCCGCTCGCCCAGCGATTGCTCCGGATCGGCAGAAATCAGCATCTGGTTGAGAAAGTCGTTGACGGCCTCGCGCTCGGCCAGCCGCTCCTCGGCGTTGATTCTGGCCTGGGCCTCCGACACGGCGAAACGCACCGACACGGCCGTGGCGACCACCAGCGACAGCACCACCGCCAGCGCAGCACCCGCCGTGATCTTGTGGCGCCGCACGAACAGTCCGGTCACATAGCCAATCGACGGGGGCCGCGCCTGTATCGGGCGCCGGTCCAGCAGGCGGTCGATGTCGTCAGCGAATTCCGCTGCCGACTGGTAGCGCCGGTTGGCATCCTGCTCCAGCGCCTTGTGAATCAGCGTGTCCATGTCGCCGCGTGCCGATGGAAGCTGGGCGGACAAACGCTGCGGTGTCGACTTCGAGAGCTTCTCGATCGCGGAGACCAGCGTGCCGGTCTCCAGCCCGTCGTAGGGCAGGCTGCCGGTGAGCAGTTCATAGGCAATCACGCCCAGCGAGTAGACGTCGGACCGTGGGTCCGCGACCGCGGTATCGCCCAGCAGCTGCTCCCAGCTCATATAGGGCACGGTGCCAATAATTTCGCCGGCGTGGGTGACCCGCGTTGCGCTGTCTTCTGTCACCACGCGCGCCACGCCGAAATCCAGCACCCGGGGTTCGCCATGGCGGTCCACAAGAATATTGGCGGGCTTGAGGTCGCGGTGGATAACACCACGGGTATGAGCAAAGTGGACGGCGCGGGCAATCTTGGCGATCAGCGCGAGCTTTTGCTGCGGCGACAAGGCCTGCCCACGCGCGTGCTCCGCCAGGGTCGACCCTTCGACATAGGCCATCGCCAGGTAGGGCACATCGACCGCGCCCACCGTCGCGATACCGGCTTCGTACAAGCGCGCGATATTGGGGTGTTCCAGCGAGGCCAGCACTTCGGTCTCGCGCCGGAAACGGCGCTCCAGGTCGTGGCCCGCGGACGACAGCACTTTCAGTGCGACCTGCCGATGCGGCTCAAGCTGCTCGGCGAGAAAAACCCGACCCATGCCGCCGCGCCCCAGCTCGCGGAGGATCCGGTAGGGTCCGATACGCTCCGGAGTCGAAGGCGCGCTGGACTCATTCATTTTTTGTGTTCCCTTCGCCGCTGCGTCTGCGGCCTCCCATACTGAAGCATGCCGAAGGTGTCAGATGGGTTTCAAATCGGCATCAGCGCAGGTAGTCCGTCAGCGCCTCGGCATAGCGATCGAAATCCTCGATCTGTGGCAGGTGGCCCAGACCGTCGAATTCGACGAGCTCGGCATTCGGGATTGCCTTGGCGGCCTTGCGCCCGAGCTGTGGATAGTCGCCCAAGCTGCGGGCGACCGCCTCGGGCGCCTTGTTACGGCCCGGCGCTGTTCGATCGCGCTGACCGATGATCAGCAGGGTTGGTACGGCCAGATCCGCGAACTCGTGGACCACGGGCTGGGTCTGCAACATGTCGTAGGTCAGCGCCTGACTCCAGGCTACGGCTTCACCACGCTCGCCTTCGTAGAGGCTCGCCAGCCGCCGCGCCCAGCGTTCGTAGGCCGGGCTCCACTGGCCGTCGTAGTAGCTGCGTAGCTGATACTGCTTGATGCTCTCGAAGTCTTTCTTCCGCTCGGCGGCATAGGCTTCGTCCACCGGGGTATGCGGCACACCGAGCTTGATCCAGTCTTCCAGGCCGATCGGATTGACCAGCACCAGCCGTTGCACCGCCGCGGGGTATTTCAGCGCGTACCGCGTGCCGAGCATGCCGCCCATGGAATGCGCGACGACAATAGTCTGATCGATGCCCAGTGCGTCCAGCAGGGCTCGCGTGTTGTTGGCGAGTTGGTGAAAGCTGTACTGATAGCGGTGCGGCAGATCGGACGAACAGAAACCGATCTGCTCCGGCACGACGACCCGGTAGCCCTGGCCCCGCAGCAGCTCGATGGTATCCACCCAGTAATCGGCGCAAAAATTCTTGCCGTGCAACAGCAGCGCCGTGCCGCGATCCTGCGTCCCGCTCTGCGGCTCAACGTCCAGGTAACGCATGGTCAGAGTCTGGTGCTGCGACTCGAAGCGAAAGTCTTGCAGCGGGTAGGGATAACTCGCCGCCGCAGCGCCATGGCTGACGAGGACCAGGACGATGGTGATGATCAGGAGTCGCAGGGTGCTATACACGGCGGCGTTGTCCTCTCAGTGGTTGCGCAGTTCGACGGCGCGGGAAGCGCTAGGTTCCGCGCCCCAGCTCAGGGCAACGGGCGGTGGTAGACAGCCAAATCCGTATCGCCGATCCGGGTTCCTGACTGTTGCATCGCAAAGTCCAGGCGGCGTAACAGGCGGATAGACCGTGCATTATCGGGTTTGACGACGGCATAGAGTTCGTCCAGCCCGAACCGCATCCGCGCAACCTCCAGCACGGCTTGCGACGCCTCGAACGCGTAGCCTTGCCCGGCCTGGTCGTCCAACAGGGCGAAACCAAGATCGGGACCGGGGAGAACCGGGCGGGATACCAGCCCGGCCATGCCGATGGGCCGATCATCCGGGCGGTGACAGATCAACCAGAGCCCGAAACCCTGCTCCGCGTAGCGCTCGATCAAACGTGTGCGGACGTACGCCTGCGCGTCGTTCAGCGATGCCATCTGAACGGGACCGATGTTGCGCGACCAGCTGTCCTGGCTCACCAGGCCACGGACAAAGACGGCATCGGCCAGGGTCGCTTCGCGCAACCTCAGACGCCGTGCGCACGCCACCTCGACCGGCGGGGCCGTCATCGCGTTCAAGCAGCGTCGTAGGCTTGCCGGAGTGCCTGGATCGCGGCGTCCGGCAGCGGCCCATCCACGGCGATGCGAATCCGGTGTGTGCACATGGCATTGAAACTGCCACTGGCTTCGAGGACCGCTCCGGGCTCCACCCCCTTGAGCACCAGCCCGAGGTCAAGCCGGGTGGCCGTGGACGGCTGGATCAGGGCGAACTGCTTGCTTCGACGCAGGCTCACATAGGCTTTTTTTGGTGCAATCTCGACATCGCCGCCGAAACCCTGCACCACCGCGATCAGCTGATCGTAGTGCGCCTTGAGCACAGACTTCTTGCCGGCGTACTGGGCTGCCACCAGTTCGTCAGCGTCGGCGTGGCTGGCCGCGCTGCGAAAGGTTTCATGGGCAATGAGGTTAGCGTAGCCATGGGTGAGTCCATGCTCGCTCTTGAGCCAGCCGACCATCGCCCCGTGCTTGTCCGCGCCACTGCCCTTGGCGAGCCCGACCCAATCTGCGAGCGACTTGCCGGTCTTCACCCGCAGGTTTTCAATCATCGTGCTGACTGCATCCGCCATTGCGTGTCTCCCCGCCTGCCGAAACTCATGAATACCCGATCAGCACCGCGACGACCATTGCCACAGTGCCGAAGACCAGCACCTGCAGGGCCAGCGGCCAGATAAACCGCAGCCAGCGGCCATACGGCACGCCGCAAACGCCGAGGATTCCCATCAGCACGGCATCCGCCGGGTTGAGCATGGTCGTCAGCCCGTCACCCAACTGGTAGGCCAGCACCGCGACTTGGCGTGGCAACGACAGCACATCGGCAATCGGTGCCATCAGCGGCATCGTCACATAGGCCTGGCCGGATCCGGAGGGCACGAAAAAGTTGATGCCGCACTGTATCCAGAACATGCCGACCGCCGAGGCCGCGGAACCCACGGCGCTCAGCGGCACCGACAATCCATGGACGATGGTGTGCAGGATCTGGCCGTCGTTGAGCATCACCTCGATGGAGCGGGCAAAGCCGATCATCAGCGCGGTGCCGGCCAGCGCTGCCGCGCCGGTGCTGAACTGCTTGGCAATGGTGTTAACGGACTGACCCGCCACCAGCCCGGCGACCACGGCCATCGCGAAAAAGGTTGCGCTCAGTTCTTCGAGATACCAGCCCTGGGTGATGATGCCCCACACCGCAATGCCCAGCAGCAGACCCGCCGACCACAACACCGCTTGCAGGCGCCCGGTGAGCGCCGGTGGATCTTCGGCCAGAGCAACCTGCGCCTCGGGAATGTCGGCGACCAGCGATTCGGCCGCGTTGGCCCGCACGCGACGGGCGTACCGCCAGACATGCCAGATGCCAAGCCCCAACAGCGGCAGGAACAGGGCGATGCGGTAGCCCGACCCGCTCAGTGGCGGCAGTTCGGCGATGTCCTGGGCGATCAGCACGGTAAAGGGGTTGAGCACGGCCGCGCCGTAGCCGATGGAATTCCCGATGACCAGGATCGCGGCCGCGGTCACGGCGTCCATGCGCAGGGCGATGCACAGCGCCGCGAGCACCGCGCCGAGGGCGATGTATTCCTCGCCCATGCCGATACTGGACGAGCCCAGCGAAAAGCTGAGGATTCCGATCGCGACCAGCAATCCCGGCCGTGCATCAAAGCGCCTGAGCAAACGCGCCAGACCGGCGTCCACGGCGCCGGTGGACTGCAACACGCCCAGCGCACCGCCGATGATCAACACGAAGAAAATGATGCCCTGTGCCGATTCCAGCGCCCGGGGGATGACGGTCACCAGGCTCCACACCGGCACCTCGGGCGCGGCATCCAGCACCTGGAAGGTGCCCGGCACGACAACCTCGCGCCCGTCCTCGTTGATCGCCGTGTCGTAGCTGCCGGCGGGCAGCAACCAGGTCAGAGCAAAGGCCACGACCGTCATGGCGTAGAGCAACACGAGGGTGTGAGGAACGCGAAATCTGCTCATGGAAATCCTGAAAATTCTGGGAAACGGGATGCGTGCCAGCCTGTCCACAAACCGTGCCACGGCCGCCGGCAATGGGGCGTGAAGCGGGTGGATATCTGCCTCGCCATCAACGCGCCTGCGCCACGCGGTAACGGCTGCGCGCCTGCCAGCGCGATCCCGCGTAGTCGGTGGTGAGGCGCGAGCCGCCATTCACCCAAAACATGCTGCGGTTGAACATCATCTCGGGCTGGTAGTCGGTTTCGTAGCGGGCCAGCGGGTAGGTGAAACGGCCGCTCACGCCCTTCTTCTTCGTCGCTTCCAGCAAGTACGCCTGCCCCTCGCGGAACAGCACGACCCAGGCATGCCCGCCGCCCCGGTATTGGCCCAGCACGACGCGGGCATCCTCACCTTGCTCGATCAGCCAGTCGGCCAGGGCAATGGCATGGTCCTCACAGTCACCGCGCGGCGATTCGAAGGCCTGCTCGCTGGTCTGCCAGACCTCATTACGGCCGGCGTATTGCAGGTGGTCGTACTGGTAGCGCTTGCGCATGGCCAGCACCTGCAGCGGTTCCAGCACGTTGGCGGCCTCAAACGGTCGGTAGCCCACCAGATAACCATTGACGATGTGATGCCGCCAGTCGGTGCCCATCGCACTGGCGGTGGCCTGAGTACGCCCCGCCACGTCATAGGTGAAAAAGGCGCTCTGAAACCGGCTGTCGCCAGCAAGATTCACGATGTCGGCCGCGGGCACCGAATGGCGCGTCCCCAGGATGTCGACCATGCCCTCCTCCGCCTGTCGGGCGCCGCGATGGCGCAGATCATCCAGGGCCAGACTCAATGCCTCGGCATTGGGCTGGTCGCGCTCGAACTGCGGCGTCACCACATCGGCCGCGGACTGGACAAAGGCGTTCAGCCCGGCCAGAACCACCAGCACGAGCAACAGGGGCCGGAGGATGGCGGACCAGCCGCCAGAGACCATCGCTTATCCCTTGAAGCCGAAGGTCACGATCAGCGCGACAAACAGCATCACCGAGGAGGCAAAGATCGCGACCGCGATGTTGCCCTTGCGCAGTTCGTCCTCGAAGCTGATCGACGGCATCATCTTCTTGTCTACCCAGACCAGTGCAACCACGGCCACGATGAGCGCAACAACCGTGTAAACGAGGTTGATGCCGAGATTGACGACGGTCGCGAACAGAAAATCGGAAGACATGATGCGTATCGGTGGTGGGCAGACCCGAGCTTAGCCCAAGCCGCAGCCGAATCCACCCGAACATTGGCTGCGGTGAAATGTTCGTCTAGCGCTGCCCCAGCAATTCGCGAGTCACACTCGTCATGCGTGTGGAAGTCGCCGCAGCGTGTGACAGCGGTTGGTTGATCGTAGTATCTGCTGAAGAGGAAGGCTCACTCTAACCGCGGCTCTCGGGAACCAAACGCCGGTAGCGCGGCTCCCAGAAACGCATCCCTTGTTCATCCCACCGTCAGGAACCCATGGCGTCCGAGCCTCCGCAATCAGGACCACGCAACCGCGGCCGCACGCTCTGGAAGCTGGGCGTGCGCACCGCAGCACGCGGGGCATGGATTGGCGCCAGGCGGCTGCTGCCGGGCGAATCCGACCCGACCCGTACGCTGGAGGCCTTGGGCGCCGACTGGGTCGACACGCTGGGTGAGCTCAAGGGCGCGGCGATGAAGCTGGGGCAGTTCGCATCGCAGTTCCGCGGCGCGATTCCCGATGCCGTGATCGACCGTCTGGAAGCGCTGCAAAACCAGGCCGAGCCCCTGCCCTTCGCCGAGATCGCCCCGTTGATCGAATCCGCTTGCGGTCCGATCGAGCAGCATTTTCGCCACATCGAACCCACGGCGCTGGCAGCGGCCTCCATGGGCCAGGTGCATCGCGCGCAGCTGCAGGATGGACGGGCGGTCGTGGTCAAGGTGCGCTACCCGCATGTGCATGCCTCGATCGACGACGACCTGCGCCAGCTCGCCCGCGTGATGAAAAGCGCAAGACTCGTCAACATCGATGCGGCATCGCTGGATGCCAGCCTGAAGGAAATCTCGGCGCGCCTGCATGAGGAGGCCGACTACCGCATCGAACGCCAGAACCTGGCGGACTTTCAGGCCGCCGCCCAAGTGCCCGGCATTCAGCTGCCGGAGGCCGTGGACGCGCTTTGCAGCGAGACCGTGCTGGTGCTCACTGAACTGCCGGCGGCCAACCTGGAGTTCGCCGCGCAGGCAACCGACGAGCAACGCCTTGCGTGGTCGGACACGCTGATGCGCTGGCTGTTGCATCAGGTGTTGGTCTCCGGCCTGATCCACGCCGACCCGAACCCCGCCAACTTCGGTTTTTTGCCCGACGGTGAGATCGCCCTATACGACTTCGGCTGCGTGAAGCGACTGCCCGCCGCACTGATCGCGCAGCTTCGCACCGGCCTGGTGGCGGGCATGGGATCCGATTGGGACGGCGTACACGCCAATCTGAAGGCGCTCGGCGCCCTGGCACCGCGTGCCTACGACCAGCCTGATCGATTCCAGCCTCTGTACGCGGACTCTCATCAGGCGGCACTGGCGCCATTACTGGCCGACGAGCTCTACGAGTTCGGCCAGGCCGATATCCACGACCGTCTGCAAAAGCTCACGCCGCGGTACCTGCTGCACTCGCGTGATTTTCGCAGCGTGCCGGACCTGATCTTTGTGGGCCGCACCCTCAGCGGGTTTTACTGGATGCTCAAGCGGCTGGACGCGCCGGTGCCGGTGCGCAGGCGTCTGCAACAAGCCCTGGCGCGCGAAATCGTGGCCCCGCCGGAGGGTTGAGTCGGGCGAATCGGTTATTGCGCGCTCAGAACAGGCGCACGGAGACGAACACGGCAATCATCACAATCCCAATCGCGACCTTGGCCACCGTGCCCACCAGCAGACCTATGGTGGCTCCGATGCCGGCCCGGCCAGCGGCGTCCAGATTGCGGCCAGCGATCACCTCACCGGCCACCGCGCCAATGAATGGCCCCGCGATCAGCCCGATCGGAAAGAAGAACATGCCAATAATGGCGCCCACGGCCGCACCGAACACCGCCCATCCGGATGCGCCAAAGCGTCGGGCACCCAACGCCCCGGCGATGAAATCCAGTGCCACTGCAATCAGCATCAGCACGAACAGGAGCGCCAGGGTCTTCTGCCCGACATGAGCGAACTGCTCCGCCCAGGCCGCGAGCAGCATGCCGACCCACATCAACGGCGGCCCCGGAATCACCGGAACAATCAGACCGGCGACACCCAGAATCAGCAGCAGCGCCGCGCCGCTCCACAAGACAATTTCTATGGCCATATCTTTGCAAGATGGATCGAGAGTGCGGAATCGTCGCAGGGCCTGGCAACCGCTGGAAACATCACGATGATTCCGGCGTGAGCCACAAAAAACCCCGCTGTCGCGGGGCTTCGTATTTGGCGGAGAAGGAGGGATTCGAACCCTCGATGAGGCTATAAACCCCATACTCCCTTAGCAGGGGAGCGCCTTCAGCCGCTCGGCCACTTCTCCGTGTTCGCTTGTTACCCAGATACACCCGCTGGGGGTGGTCGACTCTGAGGCGGCGGCAATTGTACGTGGACGCGTGCCGCAGAGCCACCCGCTTATTCGTCGACCGGACTGTTCGCGGCGTCTTCTTTCTGGATGCGCTCGTAGATTTCCTGACGGTGCACGGCGACGGATCGTGGCGCGTTAACCCCCAGGCGAACTTGATTTCCCTTCACGCCCAAAACGGTGACGGTGACTTCGTCACCGACCATGACAGTCTCACCGATGCGCCGGGTCAAAATCAGCATGTGTGTACTCCATGTACAGACCGCAACCGAATGCCGTCCCAAAGTCCATTTGGGCCATCTCGCGACCGCCCCCGCCAAGTCGATTCAGAATATCAGAACCCGGACCCGGTGCTAGGCGGCTGTCTCCGTGTCCAACCCGAAGGCTGAATGCAATGCTCGGACGGCCAACTCCAAATATTTATCTTCGACGACCACGGAAATCTTGATCTCCGACGTCGAAATCATGCGGATATTGATGCCTTCATGCGCCAGGGTTTCGAACATGCGTCCAGCGATGCCGGCATGTGACCGCATACCTACTCCGACCACTGAAATCTTCACAATATCCACGGCACCGGTCACCGCACCGGCGCCGACACGATCCGCCGCCTCGCGCAAGACGGCCAACGTGCGTTCGTAATCGTTGCGATGCACGGTGAAGGTCAGGTCAGTCGAACCATCGGAGCTGACGTTCTGCACGATCATGTCGACTTCGATGTTCGCCTGGCCCACCGGCGAGAGTACGGAGGATGCGATACCCGGCTGGTCCGGTACGCCCTTGACGGTGACCTGCGCCTCGTCGCGGTTGAACGCGATTCCGGAAATCAGCGGTTGTTCCATATCGTCTTCCTCATCGAGCGAAATCAGCGTGCCGGGGCCGTCGGTGAAGGTCGACAGCACGCGCAACGGCACACGGTATTTGCCGGCGAATTCCACGGCGCGAATCTGCAACACCTTGGAGCCGAGGCTGGCCATTTCGAGCATCTCCTCGAAGGTGATGCGCGACATCCTGCGCGCCCGCGGTTCGACGCGGGGATCGGTGGTATAGACGCCATCCACATCGGTGAAGATCTGGCACTCGTCGGCTTCCAGCGCTGCCGCCAGGGCGACACCCGTGGTGTCCGAGCCGCCTCGACCCAGGGTGGTGATATCTCCGGCATCGGTCACGCCCTGAAAGCCGGCGACGATGACAATGCGGCCGGCATCCAGATCGGATTCGATGCGCTCACGATCGATGGCTTGGATGCGCGCCTTGCCATGCGCGTCGTCGGTGAGAATCCGAACCTGACCGCCGGTGTAGGACCGGGCGGGCACGTCCATCTGCTCCAGGATCATGGCCAGCAATGCGATGGTGACCTGTTCGCCGGTGGAGAGCAGCACATCCATCTCGCGGGCGGCAGGCTGCGTGCTGGCCTCCTTGGCGAGGCCGATCAGGCGATCGGTCTCGCCCGCCATGGCCGAAACCACGACAACCACTTTATGCCCCGCGGCCCGGCTCGCAGCGACCTTGGACGCGACATGGCGGATGCGCTCCACCGTGGCAACAGAGCTGCCACCGAATTTCTGCACCAGCAGCGTCATCAGGCGTTCGCTTCCGTCGCCAGCTGGTTTTGCAGCCAGGTCCGTGCGGCATCCAGCGCGGCGTCGAGCTTACCCGGCTCGCTGCCACCAGCCTGCGCCATGTCCGGGCGACCACCACCGCGGCCACCGACTTCGACCGCCGCCACATTGACCAGATCACCGGCCTTGATCCGCGCTGTCGCATCCTTCGACACGCCGGCGATCAGCAGAACCTTGTCGCCCTGCGTGGCACCCAGCACCACGGCGGAGGTTCCGAGCTTGTTCTTCAGCTGATCGACCGTGTCGCGCAGGGTCTTCACATCCGCCCCGTCGAGCCGCGCGGCCAGTACCGACACGCCATCGAAGCTCTGCGCCTGGCTGGCCAGATCCGAGCCCTGCGACGACGCCAACTTGCCCTTTAGCCGCTCCAGCTCCTTTTCGAGCTGACGCGTGCGTTCGACCAGACCCGCGACCTTGCCTTCAACCTCGTCGGAGGACGACTTGACGAGCCCGGCGACGCCGTCGAGCCGGCGCTGCGCGCCACGCACCCAGTCGATGGCATCCAGCCCTGTCACGGCCTCGATGCGGCGGACGCCGGCGGCCACGCCGGATTCCGAGGTGATCTTGAACAGGCCGATGTCGCCCAGGCGCTGCACATGGGTGCCACCACAAAGTTCGGTGGAAAACTCACCGAACTGCAACACGCGCACCGTGTCGCCGTATTTCTCACCGAACAGGGCCATGGCGCCCGAGGCAATGGCGTCGTCGTAGCTTTGCTCGCGGGTGTCGGCCGGCGTATTGGTCAGGATGCGGGCGTTCACGCGCTGTTCGATGTCGGCCAGCTGCTCGGCGGTCACGGGCTCGGGGTGCGAGAAATCGAACCGCAGCCGGTCCGGGGCCACCAAGGAGCCTTTCTGTGCGACGTGTCCGCCAAGCTGCTCACGCAGCACCGCATGCAGCAGGTGTGTCGCCGAATGATTCCGCATGGTCGCCGCGCGGCGCTCCACATCGATCTGTGCCTGCACCTCGTCGCCCAGCGCCAGCCTGCCGTTCGACACCGCGCCATGGTGGCCGAAGGCGCCACCAGGTTGCCGGCGGGTGTCGGTGACATGAAACACCGCGTCGCCGACGCGCAGCTCACCGGTATCGCCGACCTGCCCGCCGGATTCGGCATAAAACGGCGTGCTGTCGAGCACGACGATGGCCTCCTGCCCCGACGCGATCGCGTCGACCTTTTCACCGTCGACGATCAGCGTCGTGATGCGGCCGTGGCCCTGCTGTTCCGAATACCCGACAAACCGCGTGGCATCAGTCACGGCGACGGCCGATTCGGTCGCCCCGAATCGGCTGGCGGCGCGCGCGCGTTCGCGCTGAGCGTTCATCGCCGCATCGAATCCGGCCATGTCCACCGTGACGTTGCGTTCACGGCAGACATCCGCCGTCAGGTCTACGGGAAAGCCGAAGGTGTCGTACAACTTGAACGCGGTCTCGCCCGCCAGCACGTTGCCGCTCGTATTCGCCAGGGCCTCATCCAGCAGTTGCATGCCCTGCGCCAGGGTTTCGGCAAAGCGCTGCTCCTCGCGGCGAATCGTCTGCTCCACATGTGCAGCCGCCTCCGCCAACTCGGGATAGGCCTCGCCCATCTGTGCCACCAGCGGCTGCACCAGCCTGTCGAAGAACGGCTCGTCAATGCCCAGCTTGTAACCGTGGCGGATCGCGCGACGCATGATCCGGCGCAGCACGAAACCGCGCCCCTCGTTCGACGGCAGCACGCCATCAACAATGAGAAACGCCGATGCCCGGATGTGATCGGCGATCACCTTCAGCGACGGATGTTCAAGATTGTCGACGCCGGCAATGTCGGCGGCGGCCTTGATCAACGCCTGGAACAGATCGATCTCGTAGTTGGAATGCACGCCCTGCAACACCGCGGCCAGGCGTTCCAGCCCCATGCCGGTGTCCACCGACGGAGCCGGCAGCGGCTTCATCGTGCCGTCGGCGCTGCGATCGAACTGCATGAACACGAGATTCCAGATCTCGATGTAGCGGTCGCCATCTTCCTCTGGGGTTCCGGGCGGGCCGCCGGCCACAGCCGGACCGTGGTCGTAGAAGATTTCGGAGCAGGGGCCGCAGGGGCCGGTATCGCCCATGGACCAGAAATTGTCCTTGGCGCCGATGCGCGAGAACCGCTGCGGGTCAACGCCGATTTCGTCCAGCCAGATCGCGGCGGCCTCGTCGTCTTCGTCGTAAACGGTTATCCACAGCTTATCGGCCGGCAATCCGAGCTTGTCGGTCAAGAATGACCAGGCAAACTGAATCGCTTCGCGCTTGAAGTAGTCGCCGAAGCTGAAATTACCCAGCATCTCGAAGAACGTGTGATGACGCGCGGTGTAGCCGACATTGTCGAGATCGTTGTGCTTGCCGCCCGCACGTACGCAACGCTGCGAGCTAACCGCTCGCGAGTAACCGCGCTCCTCCTGACCGAGGAAGGTCTCCTTGAACTGGACCATGCCGGCATTGGTGAACAGCAGGGTCGGATCATTGCCTGGCACCAGCGATGCCGAACGCACAATGGTGTGCTCCTGCTCGGCAAAGTAGTCTAGGAATTGCTGTCGTATCTGGGCCAGTGTGATCATCTTGGGATGATGGTGGCGTGCGGAAAAGGCGCGAAAGGATACGGCACGCGGGCAGCAAACCCCAAACCGGCAACACGCTGAGGCATTCAATTCATGCTCCATCTAACCACCTGTCGTTCGCAGCGGTCACGACTCACTCGGGTCAGGCGTTCTCGCCGTGAGCACGCCATCGTGCTGGCGCTGCTGGCCTGGCCGCTTGCGCTGGCCGCCGAGGACACCGCGCTCCCCAGTCCGGGCGGCCCCTTCGAGTACGCGGTTCGTTTGCATTCCGACCAAGCGTTTGAGGACGCTCGCGGCCGCTTTGAACGCCTGGCGGGTTTGGGTTTTGCGGAAGCGCAACGCAATCTCGCCGTGATGTTGGTCAAGGGCGAAGGTGGTGATCGCGACCTGACCAGCGCCTACGCTTGGCTGGCCGTGGCGGCGCAGCAGAACGATCCCCAGGCGAAGGTATTGCAGCCTAAAGCTCTGGCGCTGATCGGCTCTGAATCAGAGCGTGCCGAGGCACAGGAACGGGCGGACCAATGGCGACAGCGCTACACCCTCGACGCGGTCATGCGTGAACTCGAACCGGACTACAGCACGAAATCCGAACGCGCGGTCTCCAGGGAATCGCTCGACGGCATACGCAAGGTTATTCGCGTTCCCCCGGCCTATCCGCCCGACCTTGCTCGACGGTCCATCGAGGGCTCCGCATTGCTCCAGTTCGTGCTGCCGAACCACGGACATCCACGTGATCTTCGTCTGATTTCTAGCGCTCATGGAGACTTCACGGCGGCCTCAGCCGCGGTGCTGCCCAATTGGCGGTTCACCCTCGAAGACGACGCACGGGATCGCCTCTATTCCCAGCGATTCATCTATACGATGCCGGGCAGCAACCGTTTCGAACAGGCTGCGAAAGAGCAAGTCGAACTGCTTCAGTCCAAAGCGCAGTCGGGCGACGTGGGCGCCATGTATCAACTCGGCTGGGTACTCGATGCCCTGCCGGTGGACGAGAACACCCTGACCAAGGCGCAGTCGCTGCGCTGGCTCCATGCCTCCGCATTGGCGGGGCTACGCGACGCCGCCTTCGACATGAACACGCGGCTACGAGACGGGGTGGGCTGTGTGCGCGATAAAACGAAGGCAACACGCTGGGAGGACGTCGCCGCTGGCCTCAAGCAACCCGACGCATTGCGCGCCCTAGCGAACACCCGGCTGCAGGCGGGAGATCAGCGCGAGGCGCTCTACTACATCAAGGGCGCCGCTGCCTCCAGTGGCCGCCCCACCGACACGGCAAGACTCGCCTGGGTGCTCGCCACCGTCGAGCTTGGTCACGAACGGCAGGGGCAGCGCGCCTTGGATCTCATTGATTCCATCGAATCGACCTATTTGGACCGGGCGGCATGGCACGAAATACGAGCCGCCGCCCTGGCGGAAACCGGGCAGTGGGACGCGGCCGTTGACGAGCAGCGCGACGCGATCAAGGCCCTGCGCAGATACCAGGTCCCGCTCGCGCCGGCCAAAGCGCGGCTCGACGAGTATCGCGAACAGCGGCCGCTGCGGCTGCCACTCGACAGCACACCGTTCTAGTCGCGCAGCCGGCCGGCGCCTCGGGTTTCTATTCCAGCAGCAGCCGGCCAATGATGTCGGATGCAAACCCACGGCCACTGAGAAATCGAGCGCGCCGGGCGGTTTCACGACGGTCTTGCGGCGCCTGCGATCCGAATCTCGCGACCAGCACCGCGCGGGCGGACTCCATCCAATCGACTGCGGCGTCTTCCAGCACCTGTTCGGCCAGGGCAGCATCGACGCCTGCGGCCTGCAGCTTCTGCCGAATCATCAAGGGTCCGTGCCCACGGCTCAATGACGCCCGGACTCTCGCCTCGGCATAACGGGTGTCGGAGAGATAGCCCTCCGCCACCATCTGTGCGATCACGGCATCGATATCGTCCGATTCGGGAAAGCGCTGTTTCAGTTTTCGTCGTAGCTCGGCCTGCGAATGCTCACGGGCGGCCAGCAACTCCACCGCCTTGTGGCAGACGCGAACGCGCTCGTCTTGGTGCTCGTGCTGGGGGCTCACGATTCAGCGGCGCAATTTACCCCGCCTCGGCCGCGGCTTCCTCGACCGGAGGCGCGGCTTCCTTCTTCGGCAGCAATATCGCCCGAACCTTGGCTTCGATTTCCTGAGCCATTTCCGGATGTTCCTTGAGGTAGATCCGGGTGTTTTCCTTGCCCTGGCCGATCCTGTCGCTGCCGTAGCTGTACCAGGAGCCGGACTTGTCGATGATGTTGTTGGCCACGCCCAGGTCGATCACCTCACCGAGACGGGAGACACCTTCGTTGTAGAGAATCTCGAACTCGGCCTGGCGGAACGGCGGCGCCATCTTGTTCTTGACGACCTTGACACGCGTCTGGTTACCGATGACCTCGTCACCCTTCTTCACCGAGCCGATACGGCGGATGTCCATGCGCACCGAGGAGTAGAACTTGAGGGCGTTGCCACCCGTCGTGGTCTCCGGGCTGCCGAACATCACGCCGATCTTCATGCGAATCTGGTTGATGAAGATGACCATGGTGTTGGAGCGCTTGATGTTGCCGGTGAGCTTGCGCAGCGCCTGGCTCATCAGCCGCGCCTGCAAACCCACATGCGAGTCGCCCATTTCGCCTTCGATTTCGGCCTTGGGCACCAGGGCCGCAACCGAGTCGATTACGACGATGTCGACGGCGTTGGAACGCACCAGCATGTCGGCGATCTCCAGCGCCTGCTCGCCGGTATCCGGCTGGCTGACCAGCAGATCATCGACGTTGACGCCGAGCTTGCCGGCGTACTGCGGGTCCAGCGCGTGCTCGGCGTCGATGAAGGCAGCGGTGCCGCCAGCCTTCTGGCTTTCCGCCACGCAATGCAGCGTCAGCGTCGTCTTGCCGGAGGATTCGGGACCATAGATCTCGATAACCCGACCACGCGGCAAGCCGCCGATGCCCAGGGCGACATCCAGCGTCAGCGATCCGGTGGACACGGCATCGATATCACGCGCCGCGCCGGCATCGCCCATGCGCATGACCGAGCCCTTGCCGAATTGGCGTTCGATCTGACCCAGCGCCGCGGCGAGGGCCTTTTTGCGATTCTCATCCATACTGTTTATTCCGTCAGTAGTTGGCTCATTGTGCCATAGATCGTGCGCGCGCGATGCAACCGTCAATTGCATGCAACACACTCTGTTCACGGACCGCACGACGGTCTCCATCGAATACACGAGATTCCGCGACCGAACCGGACAAATCCGCCCAGGCGAACCAGACCAGGCCCACCGGCTTGTCGGCCGAACCGCCACCTGGTCCGGCGACCCCGGAGATCGCCACCGCCAGGTCGGCCGCCAGGCGCATCCGCGCATTCACCGCCAGCGCCTGCACGACTGGCTCGCTGACGGCGCCATGCTGGTCCAGAACGGCGGGGGGAACGCCCAGCAAATCCCGCTTGGCCGCATTGGAATAACAGACAATGCCGCCGTTGAACCACGCGGAACTACCAGCACGGTCGGTTAACGCCTTGGCGACCCAGCCGCCGGTGCAGGACTCGGCCGTCGCCAGGCGGGCATCGCGCTCGAGCAGCTGCTGCGCCAGTGTGGCGACGCGTTCGGCGAGAACGGGATTTTCCAGCATCAGGACGCGGCGATGTCGCGGTGGTGAACAACAAGCCCTAGCATATCGCGTTTGCCGCCCTAGCCAGACCCGCCGTGACGAAGTCCAACACCGCCCATACGCCGATGATGCAGCAGTATCTCGGTCTCAAGGCGCAACACCCCGATCTGCTGCTCTTCTACCGGATGGGGGATTTCTACGAGTTGTTTTTTGACGACGCGCGGCGCGCGGCTGAGCTGCTGGACATCACCCTGACCAACCGCGGTCAGTCCGCGGGCCAGCCGATTCCCATGGCCGGCGTTCCGCATCATTCGGTGGAGCAGTATCTGGCGCGGCTGGTGCGCCTGGGCGAGTCGGTGGCGATCTGCGAACAGATTGGCGATCCGGCCACCAGCAAGGGACCGGTCGAGCGCAAGGTCATGCGGGTGGTGACACCCGGCACGCTCACGGACGATGCCTTGCTCGATGCGCGTCAGGAGAGCCTGCTGGCGTCGATCTGCCAGGTCGGCAACACCTGGGGCCTGGCCCGGCTGGAGTTGTCCACCGGACGTTTTGTGGTCAGCGAACTGTCCACGACCGAGGCGCTGCAAGCGGAGTTGGCGCGGCTAGGGCCGGCAGAGCTGCTCATACCCGAGGGCGCGCCGGTTACCATCGATGCCGCCTGCCGCGAGCGGCCGCCCTGGCACTTCGATCCGGAATCGGCGCGGTTGCGCGTCTGCGCCGCGTTCGAGGTCAAGGACCTGACCGGCTTCGGCTGCGACGACTGTCCGGTGGCCATCGCCGCGGCCGGGGCGCTGCTGGACTATGTCGCGGAAACACAGCGCGACGCGAAACCGCTGCTGTCGACGCTGTCGCGGGAGGAATCCTCCGACGCATTGGTGATGGACAGTGTGACGCGCCGCAACCTGGAGATCGACCAATCGCTGTCGGGCGATGCCAAGCATTGTCTCGTCGGCCTGCTGGACCGCTGCCAGACCGCCATGGGCAGCCGTGAGATCCGCCGGTGGCTGGGCCGCCCGCTACGCCATCGCGACCTGCTGCGCAATCGCCATGCTGCGATTGCCGAATTCATGCGCGCCGACGCGCCCGGCGTGGCCGCCGATACCGTGCGTGACCATTTGCGACAGGTTGCTGATGTCGAGCGGATTCTCGGCCGCATCGCGCTGCGTTCAGCCCGTCCGCGAGACCTCACCGGCCTTGCCGCGACCCTGGTCGTGCTGCCGGAGATCGCCGCCGCCCTGACCGCCTGCGACGCCCCGCTAACGGCCGAGTACCGCCGGGCACTGGGCGAGCACACCGTGCTGTGCGACATCCTCCAGCAGGCGGTCATCGACGAGCCGCCGCTACTCATCCGCGACGGCGGAGTCATCAAGCCCGGTTTCGACGCCCGGCTGGATGAGCTGCGCAATCTGTCCAGCAACGCTGATGGGTATCTGCGCGATCTGGAAGCCCGCGAACGCAAGCGCCTGGGGGCTGACCGGCTCAAGGTCGGTTACAACCGGGTGCACGGGTACTTCATCGAATTGCCCCGCTCCCAGTCCGCGGCGGCACCGGATGACTACAGCCGCCGGCAGACGCTCAAGAACGCCGAGCGCTTCATCACCCCGGAACTCAAACAGTTCGAGGACACCGTGCTCTCGGCCCGCGAGCGCGCCCTGGCACGGGAAAAGCAGATCTACGCTGACCTGCTGGACCGGATCGCCGAGGACATGACCGCGCTGTCACAGGCCGCCCAGGCAGTGTCGAAACTCGATGCCCTGCTCTGCCTGGCCGAGCGTGCCAATGCGCTGGGTTTTGTCGCCCCGGAGCTGGTGGACGAACCGGGCATTCAGGTCCGCGCCGGCCGCCATCCGGTGGTCGAACAAACGACCCGCGAACCCTTTGTTGCCAATGATCTGCTGCTGGATGACACCCGCCGCCTTGCGGTCATCACCGGACCGAACATGGGTGGAAAATCAACATTCATGCGGCAGGCCGCACTGATCGTGCTGCTCGCGCACACGGGCAGCTACGTACCCGCCGAGGCGGCGCGTATCGGCCCCATCGATCGCATTTTCACCCGCATCGGCGCGGCCGACGACCTGGCCGGCGGCCGTTCGACCTTCATGGTGGAAATGCAGGAAACCGCCAATATCCTCAACAACGCGACCCGCGACAGCCTGGTGCTGATGGATGAGATCGGCCGCGGCACCAGCACCTATGATGGCTTGTCGCTAGCGCGAGCTGCCGCGGAATCGCTGGCCACGGACATCGGCAGCTTCACGCTGTTCGCCACCCACTACTTCGAGCTTACGGAGCTGGCCGAACAATGGCCGGCGACGGTGAACCTGCATCTCGACGCCACGGAACATCGCGGCCGACTGGTCTTCCTGCATCGTGTGAAGGCCGGGCCCGCCAACCAGAGCTACGGACTGCAGGTGGCCTCCCTGGCCGGCGTGCCCAAGGCCGTGGTCAAGGCAGCGCAGCGGTATCTGCGGCAGCTGGAAGCCGAGCACCAGCGTCAGGGTGGCCCACAGATCGGATTGTTCACGCCCGCATCGGCGGACGCGCCGGAGTCTCCTGCCGGACCGCCTGCCGATTCAGCCTTGCTCGAAGCACTGGATGGGCTGGACCCGGATGCCCTGTCGCCGCGCGAGGCATTGGATGCACTCTACCGCCTCAAGGCGCTGCCGGACGCTCCGCGCTGACCAGCCAAGCGGGCTCAGGACACGCCGGCCAGCGTCAGGACCAGCCTGACGATTCCGATCAGCACCAGCACGAACAGCGCCGTCGCGCCAAGCCCGAGAATAACGAAATGAGACGGTTTGCCACGGGTGAAGTCCCGCTGCCGGGCCTTCGAGCTTTGCACCCCGAAAAACGCCGCGAGCACGCTGGTCAGGGTTTGCAAGAACGTCGGCGGCTCAGGATTGTGCTGCGGATCAGGCGTCGTCATCAGGCGTCGTAGTCCGTCAGAATCTCATTGGTCACACGCGCATCGGCAGCGCCCTTGGCCTGAATATCGTCGGCAATCAGCTTCTCGACCTTCTTGCCAATCAGCGGCACCGAGCAGTTGACGTCCCAGTTGATTTCGTTGACACAACCGCCGCCTTGATCCACCAGGCGCATGTGACCGATCGCCTTGACCGGCGCACCCTGAACATCAATCGATAGCGTGCCCTGCTTGGCACTCAGGTTCCAGCGGTCTTCCTCCACCAGCGTGGTCGTGTCGCCGACCACCTTCTTGGCAAAACCAGGCACCGGAACGCTTAATGGGAATGTCAGCTTCATTCGAATCAGAAATGTATCGGCCGAGGTGGACTGATCCAGCACCTCGAAGGCCAGCGCTTCGAGCAGCTGGAATTTACGTTCGAAATAAGCCGCGTCGCCGAACATCTTGATCACGGCATCCGATGATTTGTTGTATTCAAGTCG
This sequence comes from Abyssibacter sp., assembly GCA_023146115.1. Classification (GTDB taxonomy): domain Bacteria; phylum Pseudomonadota; class Gammaproteobacteria; order Nevskiales; family OUC007; genus Abyssibacter. Next base: position 24,873 of record JAGLCS010000130.1, read on the forward strand.
TTGTTGAAACTTCATGAGGTCTCCCAGGGTGTTCTCTTATTCAATACGTTGGCCGATCAGCGCATGCGGCGCGGTCAGTCTTCGACGGACAGGGCCTCGAGCAGCATCTCGCGCGGGTCCCACTCCACATCCAGAACCGTCTGCGCGATAAAGGCGCCCGCCATGCGCCGGTGCAAAAACACGATCTCGCGCGGCGGGATGCGAAAGTACCGCGAAAGTGCAGCGCGCGACATCAGGTTGGTCACGCGGCGCGGCAAATCGGTCTTGCCGAAACGGTACCCCCGCTCACCCACGAGCTCAGCAGGCGGCCCGTTATCAGTTCCGATCATGAAGGGCTCGACGATGGTATGGCACAGGTGGACAAACGCGTCGAGCGTGTCCGGCGGAAACCCGCTGCTCATCAAGCCGATGGATTCCGCGCCAGCGATCACCCGCCCGCTATCGCTGCCTACGGCGCCGGCGACGATGTCCTGATACCCGGCAACAAAAGCCGACGAAAAGTGCCGCGTGGCGCCGAAGTCCAGCAGTACCAGCTGCGGCGGGCCGTCATCGTGAAAACGAACGCGGTAGTTCCCGAAATGCGGGTCCGTCTGCACCATTTTCCAGTCGAAAAACTCATTCAAAAACAGCCAGATGAACGACTGGCCCAGCCGAGAACGCTGCGCATGCGGCAGGGATAGCACGCGCTGCGACCGCAGCGGTTCTCCCTGTTCGTAGGTCATGGTGAGAACGCCGGGTCCAGAGTATTCGGGCAGAACGGTCGGTACCGCGAATCGAGGATCGCCGGCGAGACGATCGGCAAAGGTTTGGGTGGCGCGGGCCTCGTGTTCGTAGTCGACCTCGCGGCGCAACATGTCGCGCACCTCGGCGATCACCGGGTCCATGGATAGTTCGCGCGGCACCATCTTGGACAGCCAGAGCAGGCGCACAATGGTTTTCACGTCGCTGTCGATGGCATCGGCGACGCCGGGATACTGAATCTTGACGACCAGTTCGAGCCCATCGGACTTGCGGCGGGCTCGATGGGCCTGCCCCAGTGATGCGGCGGCTATCGGCCGCTCGTCGATCTCTAGCTCGGCACGCCGCGCCGCAGAGAGCTGCTGCTCGACAACTGGACGCACAAAAGACCAGTCCACCGGCGCGGTGTCGTCCTGAAGGCTGGAGAGTACGTCCACCGCTTCAGGCGGCAGAAAGTACTGACCGTAGAGCGACAACATCTGCCCGGCCTTCATCACCGAGCCCTTCAATTGACCGAGCTGGTCAGCCAACACCTGGGCTTGCTGCTGGTAGAAAGCCCGGTTGCGTTCATCCCTGTCGTCGTCCGAGCGGAACAGATTTCCGACCGTATGAGCGGCAAACTGGGCACCGGCGGATAGCCCCATTCGCGTCATCGCCCAGTTGCGGTCACGCGGCCGGGTCTTGAGTCGCCTTATGCTAGGCTTGCCGCCGTTTTTACTCATCCGAATCCTTGGTGGCGTCGCGGAAATCGACTGCGCGCAGAGTGGAGATTGCGCAGCGTTTCGGGGTTGCACAACCGCCTTGAGCGGCTACACCGTAACAAAGCCGCAGAGCCTGCCTCGCATCGGGTGGTCGAACTGTATCGATCCCCCGGTTGCCGACGACCGCGCCGACCAACAATTTGGAATCACGCGGCATCCTCGGAGATCAAAGGCTCAATGCAACTCAAAGATATTCTACTGGCAGAGGACTATCGGGACACTGCTGTGGCTCGCATCACCGGTGTGGTTGAACAGCAGATTGCCCGCCGAAAGGGGCTGTCCGGTGCCGGACTGCGCACCGCGCTGAAAATGGCCAAGTCGAACCGACCCGACATGCTGCCAACCGTGATCAACCGATTGCTACCCCATTTTTGCGAGGCGCTGGAGCCATACTTCCAGCAATTCCAGGCCAGCGATGAGACCGACTTTCAGCACTTTGTCATGCAACGGGAATCCGAGCTGACCGAAGCGATGCTGTCGGTCACCGATGGCCGCGCCGAGCAGACCCAGAACAAGACATTCAAACGGATGTACAAGCAACTGCGCGGCACCGCCGGCGACGAATTGAGCGCCGCGCTGCCGGACATCGCCGCGCTGGTTCAAGCCCGGTTGCCAGCCTGAGCCACGATCAGCCTGTCTTGTAATCGCTAGGCTGTGCTTCGACCACGGTGTTGCCGCCGCTCTCACGCGCCCGGGCCAAGGCGACGTCAGCGGCCTTGATCAGATTCTCGGGATCCAGTCGATCATTCGGCCCCGCGTGGGCCGTGCCCATGCTCATGGTCAACATCATCGGGCCGGTTGGCGTGTCCATCGGTTGCGCGCTGATGTTCAGCAGCATGCGATCGGCCACGTCAATCACGGCATGCGCCGGACAGGACGGCAGCATGACCAAGAACTCGTTGCCACCGAACTTGCCCAGCGCATCGTAGGGCCGGACCGCAGTGGTCAGCCGGTCGGCTGCCGTCTTCAGCATCGAATCCGTTTGCTCGTCGGGCTCCTGCGTACCGAGATCGATTTGATCCAGGCTGGCGATCAGCAGTCCGGTGCCGATCACCTGACGTTCAGCACGCTGTAGTTCGCGGGCCATCAGTTCGACCATGGCATGCCGGTTCCACAACCGGGTCAGGTGATCCTTCAGTGCCTGATGACGCGCCATGTACAGCTCTTCAAGCAGCCGCTCCTGACCGCGGTAGAGCTGCTGCACACGCAATTCGGTCTCGACCCAGGCCGCGTAATCGCGCAGCCGGTCATGATCGTACTTGCCGCGCTTGTTCTGGGCCTCGTCAAACAGCACCAGCGCGCCAACAAGATTGCGCTCGCTGTCAACAAGACGGATGGCCGTCAGGTAGGGCACGCTACCTTCATCGCGCTGCACCCATTGGTCCTGCGTCCGCAGCGCCTCCAGCCAGATGGGCTCATCGCCAGCATCGGAGGCCACGCGCTCGACCGGCCCGGACCCGCAATGCAGCCAACCCCCGCCCTCGTCGCGCCAGCTCACCATCACCCCACCGGCATTCAAGGCACGGCGCGCCAGGCGCGTGATGCGTTCCAGCCGCATGTCCAGCGGCTCGGTGGTGAGCGAGCCGAGGCCTTCGACGGCGGCGAATTTATGTAGTGATTCGGAATCCAGCGTACGTGTAAACACGGCATCCCCATCTGCGGACTGCAGCCTGTGCAGGTCCAAACTATGCGTCGCCCGATTGGCGCCAAAAGCCGCAGCGACTGCTCATTCGATGTGCATTGTACGCACAGGATGACCATCAATCGCCAGCAGGTCAGAGCTACCGAAACACCCGTGGTGCATGGTTGGGCTGGAAATCCGCCGGCTCGTAGTCGCCCTCGTTGAATATCACGCCCCGCGCCTCGTTCAACAGGCGATTGGCGTACCACGCATTACGGGTGAAATCGTAGTGGACGATCGGCGCCGAGACCGCGATCTGAGCGTTCCAGTCGAAGTACAGGTGACCTTCCTGCAGTTGCCAGAGGTTGCCGGCACGGTCATAGACATCGACCATCAGAATGGTCCAGGAATCTTCATCGACATAGAACACGCGCTTGCCAATCTTGTGGCGCGCCGGTGCTCGCTCCGTGGCCTCAACAACCCAGACGCGGTGCCATTCGTAGCGCGCCTTGGACTGGTCGAGATGGCCCGGGCCGAGCAGCTGATCATAGTCCAGAGCCGCGTCGTTGATGTCGTAGCTGTTGTAGGGCACCAGCATCTCGCGGCGGCCACGCAGCTTCCACACATAGCGATTGAAGCCGCCGTTGTACATATCGATCTGATCGACAAAGCTAAGCCCTTCCGAGCCCGGTCGCGGAAAGTCGTAACCCACGGGCGGAATGCGCCGGACACGACCAATATTGCCCGCCGACACCCAGATCCGCCGCTTGTCCTTGGTCTGGTCGGCGGTCTCGTGAACAATCGCCAGCGCCCGACCGACGACGGGAACGTTGTCCACCGACCCCACGTAGTACAGCAGCATATTGCGCTCGGCGACCTCACCCACGCGCTCCGGATTGCCATAGATGAACAGCACATGCTCTCGGCGCGAGGCCTGGAGGCGGTCGCCATCGGAGAACGTCACGGTCTCGTCGGTGTACAGGTCCTGCGTGCGGCCGCGGTATCGCACGCGGTGATTCCACATCACTTCCGCACCGGTCTTCGGTTCCGGGAACGGCACACCGAGATCGGCGCCGGTCAGCGAGTCGGATTCCAGCAGGCGTGCGGTCTTCCGGTTTGACTGCGAGGCCTGGCGAATCGCATCGGGGTACACGACGGGCCGATGACTCGGGTAAATCCGCATTTCGTAGTCGTTGAAGCGGCGCAGCATCTCCTGGTGGCCTTCGGACAGCGCATCACCAAGCTCGGTGTAGTTGGTCGACCGCAGGGTTCGCACCGGCGATTCATTGCGGTACGGATTCACCGGACGCCCGTCGCGGGTCTGCAGGCCTGCCTGACCGGCATCCAGCCCGCCGGTCCATGGCGGAATGCGACCGTCGGCGGTCCCGGCGCGTAGCGCGCCCACATCCGTGAGGCGGGGCAGGTCCGGGTCGACGCCAGCCAGGCCTGGGCGTTCGGCCCGACGTGTCGGAGCATCACCGAAGCGGCTTTGCACCTCGCCGCGTTCCCGGCTGGCCACCAGTTGCCGCGTCGCTTCCAGAGCCTGCTCGCGCGCCTCGCCGGACTCCAGGAACGCGATCCACTGCTCCGATGCCCTGCGCACCCGCCCCGAACGTGCAGCCTGGCGGAAGGCACGTAGCGCGCCTTCGACATCCGCCTGCTGATACCGCGTGAGGCCCAGCGCCACCAATGTCTGGTCACTGGGGATGTCGTCGGCCTGGGCCAACGCCCGGCTCAGCGATTGCTCGGCTTCGGCCCATCGGGCCTGCTCCATTTGCAGACGCCCGAGCTGCAGCCAGCTCTTGCTGCTCGGTGCCACCGCATTGAGACGATTCAGCGCGTCGATGGCCTGATCGGTTTCACGCGCGCCGCTCCAGGCATCGGCCAGCATGCCCAGGCTAGCCGGGTCGGCAGGCAATTCATCGCGTGACAACCACTGCTTGAGCAGGGCGCCGGCTTCGTAGGGCGCGCCGGCTTTCATGAACAAGCTGGCCAGCTGACGTCGCTCCGCGGGCTCGGTGAGCATGCCCTGGCGATGCGCCAGCTCCATCACGGCTGCGGCGCGGTCGAAATCCTTGCGCTGCACATGCAGCGCCGCGAGCTGTAGCCAGCCCTGGCGGTCACTGGGATCGCTGCGCACCAGCCGCTCGACAATGGGTGCCGCCTGATCGTAACGGCGCAGCGGCAGCAACACGGCCGCGTAAACCTGCAGCATCTCCCGCGACGGTGAGTCGCTGCCGGCGACGGCCCGTTCGATAAACGGCAGCGCCTGCCGGTGCTGGCCCATTTGCGCATAGGCGGCGGCCACCGTGAGCAGCAACTGCGGATCGGCGTTGGCGTCGTTGCGTATGGTCGGCGCCAGCGTCGCGATCACCTGCTGGTACTCACCCGAATTCTGGTAGAGCTGCCCCAGGGTCTGGCGCATCTGTGATTGCACCACGCCGGACAGTGCGTTCTGATCCAGCGCCTGCTTCAGATATTCGGCCGCCTGTTTGGCATCACCGGCCCTGGCGGAGCGCGCGGCAAGGTCGCGTAGCGTTAGCGCCAGCGCGTAGGGGTCGTTCTCCACCGATCGGATCAGCGCCTCGTCGTTCTTGGGCCGTTCGGTCTTGGGCACTTCGTCCAGTACGCGCACCTCGCTCTCGTACTGCGCTGCCGCCGCCAGACCGGGCCAGATGAACACAGCGATGATCCACAGGTGCCTGATCATGTCAGCGCCAGTTGTACTGGTAGTCCTCAAGCCGGAAGTACACCTTCTGCTTCACCTCTCGCGGCTTGGAGGTCGACTCGTACAGCCAGTTCGCCACGCTCTCCACCGTCGCGGCCTCGAACACGCCCTTGGGTTCGGCGTCGATCACGCGCACGTTCTCCACGGTGCCCCGCGTGTTCACGACAAAGAGCACCTCGACCCAGCCTTCGATCCCCTGGCGGTACGCATATTCCGGAATCTGAGGGCGGGCGGTCGATATGGGTACCAGACGCTCGCCCTTGAAACCGCGACCCGAGCCAAACCCGCCGGCACCGGAACCGCTACCACGCCCTCCAAACCCCCCGAAGGACTCACCAAAACCCGAGGAACCACCGAAATTCACCGGCACGTCCAAGGCTGGCAGATTCATCTCCAGACCCGGCTGGTTGTCTGCGGTCAGATTCATGGTCGTCGGCAAATCAATGGCCGACATCGACGGTGGCGACGACGGCGGCGCGGCCGCCTCCAGCAACTCGGTGGGCTCCGGCTCCGGCTGCTCCTGCTCTTCCGGCGGCTTGACGATTTCGACCCGGCGATCAGGCTCCGGCGGCTTGATCGGCGCGTCGGGCGGCGCAGTCAGCCATTGCATGAACCAGAACAGGCCGATGGCGATCAATGCAGCCAGCGCGGGCAGACCCAGAAATCGCATCAGGACGTCCGCATCAGTGGAAGCGCAGCGAGTCGGCGAATTCGTGGGTGCGCTTGTCCGCCAGCCGGGTCAGCCGATTGGCGAAGAACAGACCGGACAGCGCGACGACCATCCCGGCCATGGTTGGCAAGGTTGCGCGCGACACACCTCCGGCCATGCCCCGTGCATCCCCGGTACCGCGCAAGGACATCACCTCGAACACCTCGATCATCCCGGTGACGGTTCCGAGCAATCCGAGTAGCGGGCACAAGGCGATCAACGACTTGATCAGCGGCAGACTGCGGTCCAGCAGGTCCCGCGCCTCGGACACCATCGCCGCGCGGATGCGCCGTGCCTGCCAGCTGTTGCGCTCGGCGCGGGCCCGCCATTCTTCGCGAAACGCCTGCAGCACCCGGCCATGCCGCATCGCCAGATACCAGAACCGTTCCAGAATCAGCGTCCATAGGAACACCGTCAGCGGCAGCAGCGCCCACAGCACCGGGCCGCCAGCATCCAGGAAGCCACGAATCGGCGCCCAGGTTTCCTGCAACCAGGCCAGCAGTTCAGTCACGCTTGCCGGACTCCATGCGGCGCGCGATCAGGCCCGCCGCCTGCTCATCAAGTATGCGGACCAGCGACCGCGACCGCGCCGACAGCAGCGAATGCAGAAACAGCAGCGGAATCGCCACCACCAGGCCCAGCACCGTGGTGACCAGCGCCTGCGAAATGCCATCGGCCATCAATTTGGGATCACCGGTTCCGAACAGCGTGATCGCCTGAAAGGTCGCGATCATGCCGGTGACCGTACCCAGCAGGCCGAGCAACGGCGCGACGCCGGCGAGTAGCTTGACCACGCTTTGCCCCCGCTCCAGCTTGGGCGTTTCGCGGATGACGCCTTCGTCGAGCTTGAGTTCCAGCGATTCCAGATCGCTTTCGCCAGCACTGAAGGATTCGTCCAGCAAGCCGAGCAGGCGACCCAGCGGGTTGTCGTCGCGCGGTTGGTTCAGGCTACGCAACTGGGCGCGCATGCGGCGACCGACGCGCAACAGATAAATCGACTGCCCCAGCGCCAGCAGCAGGCCGATGATGCCCAACGCGATAATGATGTAGCCCACGACGCTGCCCTGCTGAATGCGCTCGGCCACGCTGGGCTTGTCGGTGAGTAGCGCCAGCAGGTTGCCGCGGGTCGGATCGACCAGCATCGTCACCGGCCCAGCGTCGGCGGAGGTGAACCGCTCGGCATCGGACTGCGCCGACCCGCCAGGCTGCCGTGGCAAAGCCTGCAACCGCTGCGCCTCTGGCAGGTAGTCCAGATAGGTATCACCGGTCACCGCGGTGAAAATCCCCACCCGACTCACGGCAGCAGCTGCTGCCTGGCCATCCGAATCGACGATATCCGCCGGGAAGGTGGACACGCGACTGGCTTCGACCATCTCCTGCTGGAGGATGAACCAGAACTGCTCGAGCTGACTTAGCGTGATACGCCGATCGCCATCAGCCAGCGCATTGAGCTCATCAACCCGATCGGGAAACTGGGCGCTGGTCAGCGCATCGCGCACGATGGCGCGGGTGTCACCGGCTGCGGTACGGATGGTCCCGAACAGCTGCTCCAGTTCGCCGGTCTGCTCCTTGATCTCGGCCTTCAGGCCGGCGATTTCTTTCGCGGTTTTCTCGAAATCGGCCTTCTGGGCATCCACCCGCCGCTTGACCGCTGCCAGCTCGCGTTGTGCCTCGCGCAGCAGTTCATCCTGGCGATTGCGTTCGCGCAGGAAGCGGTCCTCTCGCTCGGCGTTGATTTGTGCGGACTGCTGCTGACTCTTACGGACGTCGTTGAGCAGGTCGTCCAGCGCATCGGCCCGCGCAAGCAGCGGCAGCAACAGGCCAGCCATCAGCATCCAATGCTTCATGAGCGCTCCTCGGCTTCGGTTGGGGCCGGCACCGGCAATCGCAGCAGCTCAGGGGCGGCCACTTCGCGGGCGATGCGGATGCCCTGGCGAATCATTGACCGATGTGTGGCCGGCAGCTCGGTCCACTCACCGGCAATGTCGTCCCACATCGCGGCCGTGCCACCGTCCAGACTCAGGAAATAAAGCGCGACCCGGCCCAGCCTGAGGGTGTCGACGACCACCCTCCGGCCACCGAGCTCCAGTTCCGTGCGTTCGCTGGCGAGCCCGCGGCCGTAATCCAGCTCGATCTGGTAGGCCTCGACCACGCGGCGGTACTTTTCCGACACCGCCGTCTCGGCATCGCCCAGAGCCTGCTTTAGCGAGGTAAGGCGTTGCTCGCGTTCATTCGCGAGAAAGGGCAGATCGGCGGCCACAAAACGCTCCAGGGCATCGACCATGCGCAGCATTAGCGGCATCAGGTCGTCCTCGCTCAGCGGGACCTCGGCCAGTTCCTCGCGGAGCCGCTCGACATCCTGCTGCTGGATACGCTGCAATTCGGCCAGTTGCTCGCCATACACGTCCAGCTGCTGCCGCTCCCAGATAGCCTGGCGGTAGGCCTCGAGTTTGCGGCGGGTTTCGTCATCCAGCCGGTCGATGCGCGACTGCGAGCGACTCGCATCGTGAGTGGTCCGTTCGCTGGTGTCGATCGCCTGATCGATCCGGTCCTGGGCGAGCACGGGCATCACGGCCAACGCCAATACGATTGATAATCCACGCCTCATCCGGCGGTCTCCAAAGTCTGTTCTAGCCATTCGATACAGGTCGTCATGGTTTCCTCGGTTCGTTGATCGCCGATCACCCAATGTCCGCGATCCGCATCGATGCGCAGGGTCGCCTGCGGATAAAGCGCCGCGACCTTGCGCACGACATCCGGCGGGGTCAGCCAGTCGTCTTCGCAGCCCAAGATGAACACCGGGCAGCGCACCCGCGTCGGATCCAGCCGGGCAGCCTGGCGTCGATCCACAGGCCAGCAGGCGATCTCGAACAAGGCGCGGCCGGACTCCATGCCCAGCGTCGGGTAAAGGGCATCCATGGTTTCGACCGGCAGGCCGGTGAATGCGAATCGCCTTGCCTGTTCGGCAGTCATCGCATGTCCTTGGTTCCAGAAATTCCAGCGCAGTAGCCGCCGCCAGAACACCCTCAATGTGCGTGCGTTGATGGCCAGCACGCCAGCCGGCGCTGCGGGTGTGAGCAATATCAGCGCCTGCACATCTATGCGAGCAGCGAGCAACTGCGCGATCACGCCGCCCATGCTGTGCCCCAACACGATCGGCGGCTGCGGCAGGTTCAGCTGATGAATCACGCCCTGCACATAGTCCACGTAGTCGAGCAGGCTGGCCCGGCCCAGGGCGTCGCGAACATCCTCGCGCCCCGAGACCTCGTGAAACGGCAGCGTCGGCATGTGCACGCGATACCCGGCTTCACGCAAGGGCGCGGCGACCGGCTCCAAGTGCTCGGACCGGCACCACATGCCGTGTACCAATATGACGTCGCGCCTCATGCCCCAGTGGCCGACGTGGCGGGTTTGTTCATGGTCTCTTCCAGCAGTCTGGCGGGTGCTGCCCGATCGTCCTGACGCCTTGGCGCGGCGATCGATGCAGACCAGACGCTACATCATCGCCGATTTTCGGGGAATGACGCAGCATCCGGCCCGCGCTGTCGATGCGGCAAAGCGCACCGGTTGCCTTGCGGGGCTCCCCAAATGAACGCGAAGCCGCCACACTCGTCGCTGGAATTGCCGCCGGATAGACGGATGCGAGTGTTGGTGATTGGAGCGGGCGCCGTGGGAACCGTGCTGGCCACGCATCTGGTACGCGCGGGCCATGGCGTAAAGCTTGCCATCCGTGAAAACGAGGTGCCCAGCCTGCAGAGCCTGCGTCATCTGCGCGTTGATCGTGTGACCGGCGGCCCTCCGCTGATCGCGGACAAGCCGCACCTGACTACGGGTATCGATCTGCAGGCGGTCGACGCGGCGTTCATCTGCGTCAAGCACCCGGATCTGCGTAGCGTGCTCGATGCCTTCGGTGAGCGCATACCGGCGCATTGCGCGGTGCTGCCCTGCCAGAACGGCATGGGCGCGACCCAGCGCATCCGGCAACGGTTTCCCGCCGTGGAGCCGGTGTCGACGACGGTGATGTTCAACGCCCAGACCCTGCAACCCCTGCACGCCCGCGTGACCACCGAACCCACCGTGCTGATGCGGACAGCGAATGCCGCATTGCTGGAGCTGTTTGATGGCACCGGCCTGCGCGTGCGGCGCGTCCGCGGCGAGGGCGCGGCCTGGGGCAAGCTGCTGATCAATCTCGCCAATGCACTTTGCGCCCTCACCCACTCGACATTCCACGATGCCGTCAACAACACCGACTTGAAGACCTGCTTTCTCGCGACACTGGACGAAGCCGTCGCGGTGCTGGATGCCTCCAAAGCACCGTATCGGCTGCCGGGGTCAATGCCCTACCCGGTGTACCGACGCCTGCTCCGTCACACGCCGTCAGTTGCGTTACGCGCCTCGGCGTTTCACCGCACGGCGTCGCCGCACGCCTACCCATCGATGGTGGCTGACATGCTGGCCGGCCGGATCACCGAGGTGGATCAGCTCAACGGTGAGATCAGTCGCCTGGGCGAGTTATGCCACGTCGCTACACCCGTCAACGATCAGATCACCCGGATGGTGCAGGCACGCGAAGGCCGAACCCCGGCGGCGTTTCTATCGCCGGCCGAGCTGCGTCAGTCGTTGACCGCCGTCGGCTGACTCCAGCGCTGGGAATCGAGTTCGCGCGGCGGCGGGACGTATTCGACGCAGTTACGACCGTTCGATTTGGCGGAATAAAGCGCGGAATCGGCGACGGCCAGCGCATCAGACAAGGTCAGCCCACCACGCGGTATGAGCTGGGTACAGCCGATACTCACCGACAATTGCCGGTCCGTCGGATGCTCCAGCCGCCGATCAACCACCGCCTGCCGCACACGCTCGGCCTGCGTGCGCGCCGAACCCGGCGGCAGGTCGTACCAGATCACTGCGAACTCCTCGCCACCGACCCG
>JAGLCS010000131.1 GCA_023146115.1 Abyssibacter sp.
AGCGGGGAGAGCAACTGACTCCGACGAAGCTTCCGCTCGCTGCGGACGACATGGAGAACGAACGCTTTGCCAGCACTTTTGTTGTAGCGATAGATGACCCGGCAGGGTGGTTCGATGACCTCGCGGTAACCGGAGCCTCGGAGTTCGCGAACCTTTCGGCCACTCTCGGGATGATGCTCCAACTGGTCAGCGTGCTGGAACACACGCGCAACAAGGTTTTTTGCGGCTTGGGGGTTTTCGAGAGCGATGTAGTCAGCGATTGCGTCTAGGTCAGCTAGGGCCGGCTCAGACCAGACTACTTCAACCATCGCGCCATCTTTTGCTTGGCTTGGGCATTTGAAACAGTTCGCCCTTCATCAACAGCACGCTCCCCGCGAGCGATGCCTTCAAGCAGCTTCATCTTGGCCTGGAGCTGTTCATAACTCTCAACATCAACCAGGTAGGCAGACGGCAGGCCATGCTGGGTGATCAGGATTGGCTCCCTGTTCTTCTCGAGTTCCGAGAGGAGGTCGGTGGCCTTCCGCTTCAACGTGGTGACAAGTTCAGTGCGCATAGAGTGATACTAAAGTGCCACATCGTGTCATGCAAGGTCGTGAAGCCTAACGCCGGCCGCGTGGATTAATCAGAAAATTGCACCATGCCGATTCAAGCAAAACCTTGGGTTTTTCGCGGCCTTCGAAGGTTTGTAGAACGCCTGTTTGACCGCCTCATCAAGGCTGATGGCCGCCTTTGATCAAGAGGATAGTACGGGCTGCCCGTGAACAAATGGATAATCCTGGTCAGGGCATCTCAAGCCGCCCCCCTGTTGCGTCGATGGCATAATCCAGCGACTTCCCACACTCAGATCCTTCATGTCGCATTCGATTCTCAAAGACCAGCTTCTTTCCCTAGACGATCAGGCTCTTGCCGCCACGCTCTCTTGTTTGGCCGAGACCTGCAAGGAGATCAGCCAGCAGCTCAAGCGCGGCGAGTTGGCGGGCATTCTCGGTGCGGCGGGTAATGAGAATGTGCAGGGCGAGGAGCAGAAGAAGCTCGATGTGATCGCCAATGACCTGATCAAGGACGCCCTCGGCGCCTGTGAGCCGGTGCGCGGCATCGCTTCGGAAGAAGAGGACGATGTGGTTGGGCTGCGCGAGTCGGCGGGGCTGCTGGTGACGTTTGATCCGCTGGATGGGTCATCGAACATCGACATCAACTCGATGGTGGGGACGATTTTCTCGATTCTGCCGGGCGATGCCACCGGACCGGTGTCCGAAGCGGAATTCCTGCAGCCGGGTCGCAAGCAGGTCGCCGCCGGTTACGTGCTCTACGGGCCGTCGACCATGTTGGCGCTGACGACGGGCGATGGCGTTGAGATGTATACGCTGGACCCCGAGAGCGGGGATTTTCTGCTCACGCGTGAGGCGAGTATTCCTGCGCAGACCAAGGAGTTCGCCATCAACATGAGCAATCAGCGGTTCTGGACGCCCGCCGTGCAGGGCTATATCGCTGAACTGTTGCAGGGCAAGGACGGCCCGCGCGGCAAGAACTACAACATGCGCTGGGTGGCGGCGATGGTGGCGGATGTGCACCGCGTGCTGTGCCGTGGCGGTGTGTTCATGTACCCCTGGGATGCCCGTGACCCGAACAAGCCCGGCAAGCTACGGCTGATGTACGAGGCCAATCCGATGGGTTTTCTGGTGGAGCAGGCCGGTGGTCAGTGCTGCACGCCGGAGGGTCCGATCCTGGACCTGCAGCCCGACAAGATTCACCAGCGTGTGCCGGTGATTCTCGGCGCGGCGGAAGAGGTATCCCGCTGCCTGTCGATGCACGCCCAGGCCGCCGCGTAGCGGCCTATTCCTGCGAGCTGGTGGTTTGCGTGGTCGGCGCGCTGAGCGCCGGCCGCGTCACCCGCCGCACCAGTTTGGTCAGGCCTGATTCCGAGTCCGCGACATGGGCTTCGGCGTCGCGAATCGCGGCCTCCCATGCGGGTGCGAAGCCGGGGGCGCGTTCGAGCAGCAGGTGCACGGCGCGGTCGTAGACCTGCAGCAACCGTGCCTCGGCCTTGCCGGGCTTTTGCTGCAGTGTTGCGATCGAGACCCGCAGGTTCTCGTTTTTCTCGCGCAGCGATTCCAGTTCGGCATTTAGCGTGTCGTTGCCGGCGGCGGTGATCTTGAGCTGCTGACCGAGGTGCTTGTTCAGGTCGGCCAGCTCGACATTCAGCCGCTTGATCTCCCGCTTTTGCTCGCTGCGCTGAACATGCCCCGAGCGCCAGACCATCACGCAGAGCACCAGTCCGGCGATCAGGCCCCAGGTGAAGGGGTGGGAGAGGATGTCGAGCAGAAAATCCTGCATGGCGGTCCGCCTATCGGGTGTCAGTGGTTCCCACTATCAGACTGAAGCACAAGCGGCCGGTTCAACAACCCATGTTGGCCGTTCGACACCGTCAGCGTGTGACCGCGATCGCCTTCGGATCGCGAATGCCCAGCTGCGACAGCATGAAGCTGTACTCCAACGCCACCTCTTCGTATTTGCGATAGCGACCGGATTTGCCGCCGTGTCCGGCATCCATGTTCATGTGCATGAGCAACGGGTTGTCGTCCGTCTTGCGGTGGCGCAGGCGTGCGACCCACTTGGCCGGTTCGAAGTACTGCACCTGTGAATCCCAGAGCCCGCCGGTGACCAGCATGGCCGGGTAGTCCTGCTCCCCGACGTTGTCGTAGGGGGAGTACGACAGCATGGTTTCGTAGGCGTCGGCCTGCTTGGGGTTGCCCCACTCGTCGAATTCGTTGGTCGTCAGCGGGATGCTTTCGTCCAGCATGGTGGTCACGACATCGACAAACGGCACGTCGGCGACAATGCCGCGGTAGAGGTCCGGCCGCATGTTGGCAACGGCGCCCACCAGAAGCCCGCCCGCGCTGCCCCCGGCTGCGAAGACCTTGTCCTTGTCGCCGTAACCGGCGGCGACGAGATGCTCGGTCACGTCGATGAAATCGGTGAAGGTGTTCATCTTGTTGCCGAGTTTGCCGTCCTCATACCAGTGACGGCCCATCTCCTGGCCACCGCGGATGTGCGCCATCGCGAACACGAAGCCGCGATCGAGCAGCGACAGCCGCGAAACCGACAGGTAAGGCGTGAGCGAATATCCGTAAGACCCATAACCGTAGACCAGCAGCGGGTTCTTGCCGGGCTGGCGCAGGTCTTTGCGGTAGACGATGGAGACCGGCACCTCGGTGCCGTCGCGCGCCGTGGCACGGATGTACTCGGAGGTGTAGGCATCCGGATCGAAATCGCCTTCCACCGGCTGCACCTTGAGCACGCGCTTTTCGCCCGTGGCCATGTTGTAGTCGATGGTCGTGGTCGGCGTGGTCAGGGTGTCGACGTCGTAGCGCATCCACGGCCAGTCGTACTCGGCGGAGCCGATCAGGTTCGCGGCGTAGGTGGGCTCGCTGGCATCGATGGTCACGGTGTCGCCGCCGGCCCAAGGCATCACGCGGATCTTGCGCAGGCCATCGCGGCGCTCGTTCACGGCCAGATAATCCTTGAAGACCTCGAAGGATTCGATCAGCACCGTGTCGCTGGTCGGGATTAGCTCCTGCCAGGTCGATTTGTCGGCACTGGTGGCGACCGGCGCACTCATCAGCCGGAAGTTCTTCGCCTGCCAGTTGGTCAGCACGATAAAGCGGCCATCGTGGTCGGCCACTTCGTATTCGTGGTTCTCCTCACGGGGCAGCACGGGGCGAAAATCGAGGTCCGGATCATCGGCGCGGGCGAAGCGGTATTCCGTCTGCTCGGTGCTGTAGAGCCCGATGTACAGAAACGCGTTCGACTTGCCGCGGCCGATGCCCATGTAATAGCTGTCGTCCGGCTCTTCGTAGATCAGCTTGTCATCGCCGCTGGCGCCCAGCACATGCTGGCGCACGCGTTTGCCGAGCAGGGTGGTGGCATCCTTCTCCACGTATAGCACCGATTGGTTGTCATCGGTCCAGACCAGATTGGCATTGACGTTCTCCACCGCATCGGTCAGCCACTCCCCGGTTTCGAGGTTCTTGACGCGCAATACGTACTGGCGCCGACCGACGGTGTCTTCGGCCACGGCCAGCAACTGGTTGTTGGGGCTGATTTCGTAGTCGCCGAGGCTGTAGAAATCTTGCCCTTCGGCACGAACATTCTGGTCGACCAGGATTTCTTCCGGCGCATCCATCGAGCCCTTGCGGCGCGCGACGATGGCGTAGTCCCTACCCGGTTCGAAGCGGGAGTAATACCAGTAGCCGTTCTCGAAGGTCGGCGGACTGGCGTCGTCGCTTTTCAGCCTGCTGACGATTTCCTCGTAGAGCGTTTCGCGCAGTTCGGAATACGGTGCCAGCACCGCATCGGTGTGAGCATTCTCGGCCTCCAGGTACGCCAGCATCGCCGGGTCTTCTCGACTGTCGTCGCGCAGCCAGTAATAGGGATCGGCGCGGTCGCCGTGCGGCGATTCCACGGTGTAGGGTCGGCGGTCGGCAATCGGGGGCATAGGTGTCGAGTCTTGCGGTTGTGCGGAAGGCAGGCTGGCGCAGCCGGCGAGCGTGCCGAGCAGCGCAGCGAACGCGGTGAACAGAGGCCACTTCATGGTGTTTTATCCCCGAATAAGCAAGAGCCAGGGCCAGGCCGTTTCGGTCCCGGCCACGGGCCACTCAATAGGATGCAGGACGCATGGATCATGGTCGCGGCGACCCGCTTGGCCGATTCACGCGATCGTCACCGTCAGACAGGCATAATGTAGCGCGATAACAACCGCCTAGGGGCGGCAAAACAAGCGTGGCGCGTCGCGCCGCTCACCTCCCGGAGACGCAAATGACCGAACTCACCGCCGGCGACCTCGGGTCGTCCGTGCCGCGCCGCGGCACGCGCTTCTCCCGCTGGCTGGGTCGCCGTTTACTGGCCGCGCTGGGGCTGCGCATCACCGGTCAGATGCCCAACTTTCCCAAGATGATGGTCATTGGCGCGCCGCATACCTCGAACTGGGATGGCGTGATGGCGATCGGGATGGCGCTGGCGCTCTCCATCGACGTGCGCGTTGTCGCCAAGCAGGCGGTGTTCCGCTGGCCCTTCGCCCGGCTGCTGCGCTGGATGGGCGTGATCGGCATTGATCGCAATGCGGCCGGCGGCGTTGTCGGCGAACTGACCCAGCTTTATCAGCAGTCGGATCAGCTCTATCTGTGCATGTCGCCAGAAGGCACGCGCGCAGGCGCCGAAACCTGGAAGACCGGTTTCCACCGCATTGCCTGCGCCGCCGAGATCCCCGTGCTGGTGCTGGTATTTGACTGGGGCCGAGGCCGCATCGACGTGGCCGACTGGTTCCAGCCCAGCGACGATGTCGAGGCCGATCTCGACCGCATCATGTCCAACTACCACGGTGTGCAGCCCCGCAACCCGCGCCGGTTGTCCAAGCCCATACGCCAGCTTGCGGAGCGGCCTCCAGCTCCAGTGGTGGATCGCGCCGCCTGATTCAGTGAGCACGTGGCCATTGAACTGACGGGCACGTTCGGGCAGTTACGCTCGCAGGGTCCACCGCTACATTTCTTCTGCGACTTCCCGCACCAGGTTCCTGAACCATTCGTGAGCCGGATGTGTGGCCAGCCGGCCATGCCAGATCAGCGTGCCCATCTTGGATGGCAGATCGAGCGGCAACGGTTTTTGCACCAGTTGGATGTCCGAGCAGCGGTATGTGGCCACTCGGGTCGCCAGGGTGGCGACCAGATCGGTGCGCCGAAGGATCGCCGGCACAGCAGCATGCTGGTTGACGGTCATGACAATGCGTCGGGTGAATCCTCGCTCCAGCAGGATATCGTCCAGTGGCGAGTAGGTATCGCCCGTTGGCGCAACCTGGAGATGGCGGGCGTTGGCGTAGTCCTCCAGGCTCATGGCCTGTCCGGCGAGCGCATGATCTGAAGACATGACCACCACTTTCGTCTCGCTCACCAGCGGCAGCCCCGAGAACCGTTCGGGCAGCGAGTGGTACACACCAAACGAAAAGTCGGCGCGCTGGTTGTCCAGCATCTCCAGGCCGGTGCCGATGTCCGGCAGCATCTGGACATTGACCAGCGGAGCCTCGGCGCACAGCCGCTCAGCGACGCGTGGCAGGAACACCGAGACGAAATAATCGTTGGCGACGATGCGAAAATTCCACTTCGCGGACTTCGGATCGAACTTCACCGGGTCTAGTGCCTGCTCCAGCTCCAACAGGGCGCGGCCAACCGGGGCTTCCAGTTCTAGCGCACGCGGCGTTGGCCTCAACCCATCTGCGCTGCGCACAAACAGATCGTCATCAAACGCATGTCGCAATTTGCTCAGCGCGTTGGATACGGCGGGCTGGGACATGTGTAGCCGGCGGGCCGCACGAGTGGCGCTGCGCTCGCGTAACACCGCATCGAAGACCAACAGCGTGTTCAGGTCCAGCCGGGTCAGATTCATGTTTCGTATAACCCTCATTCAGGGAACGGATGAGCTTGCAGCGGGAGAAGTGCCCGCTCGGCGCGAAAAGGCAGGTGACGTGGCGTATCTCCGAATACCCGGTGATCCCCGCAGTTCGATTATCCGTTATCCGAATAACAAATATCTAGACTATCTATTTTTCTTCTAACGGAACCGCTCCTATGTTGCGCTGCATCACGCACTCAGGAGTATCCGATGAGCAGCTTCAAACAGCATGTCGCCGTCATCACCGGCGGCAACAGCGGGATCGGCTTGGCGAGCGCCAAGCGGTTGATCGACGCCGGAGCCCGCGTCGCAATTTTCGGTCGGTCGGAAGACACCGTTGCCCGCGCGGCCGAATGCCTGGGCGACCGCGCGATCGGCATCCAGGGCGATGTCACGGTCCGCGATGACCTGGATCGATTGTTCGGGCAAACCCACGACACGTTCGGCCGGGTCGACTCCGTGTTCGCCAATGCTGGTATCGCCGAATTCCGGTCACTGGACGAGGTGGACCCGGAGCATGTCAGTCGTGTTCTGGACACGAACCTTCGCGGCACGATTCTCACGGTTCAAGCGGCGCTGCCGCATCTGAACAACCCGGCGTCCGTGATCGTCACTACATCCGTTGTCAACAACAAAGGCATGGCCGGTACCGGCGTTTACGCCGCGAGCAAGGCCGGGCTCCGGGTGCTGGTTCGGGTTTGGGCCGGCGAACTCGCCGAGCGAGGCATCCGTGTCAACGCAATCTCGCCAGGCCCGATCGAAACGCCGATTTTTTCCCGGATGGGCATGAACCCCGAGGAGATTGAGGCCATGAGCGAGGCGATGACGGGTTCGATTCCCCTGGGGCGCTTTGGTCAACCCAAGGAAATCGCCGCCGCAGTGGAGTTTCTCGCCGGGCCGGGTTCCAGCCTGATGACCGGCTCCGAAATCGTGCTCGATGGCGGCCTCGGCCAAGTCTGAATCGCTGCAACCCCATTCAAGGATAGACATCATGAAACAGAAATACATCGCGACCACGGCTGTTTCCACGGGATTGCTTTCCGTTCTCGCCGTACTCGCAGGGCTGATGCTTCGTCAGGACGACGCGCAAGCGAGCACGCCGGTGCCGCCGCCCCGCGTCAGCGTTGCCAACGTCCATGTGGACGTCGTGACCGAATGGTTGGACTACACCGGCCGGCTGGCAGCCGTGAACCATGTGGCCCTGCGTCCGCGTGTTCGCGGGCAGATCGCTCGCGTTGACTTCACTGAAGGTGATCGAGTCCAACAGGGCGATGTGCTGTTCGAGCTGGACTCGCGTCCGTATGACGCGGCATTGGCTCAGGCCAACGGCGCACTGGTGCAAGCGCAGGCAGAACACGCGCAGGCTCTGCGTGAGGCATCGCGGGCCGAAGCCCTGCACGCGCGTCAGGTGATTTCTGATGAGGAGGCCGAGCTACGCCGGTCGCGTCTGGCTGTGGCGGAGGCCGCGATGGCCACCGCCCAGGCCCGATTGCAATCGGCGCGTCTGGATGTGGAGTTCACCCAAGTTCGTGCGCCGGTGAGCGGGCAGGTGGGTCGGGTCGAGATCACCCAGGGGAACTGGGTCACGCCAGACGGTCAGCCGCTGACGACCATCGTATCCACCGAGGCGTTCTATCTGGACTTCGCCGTGGACGAACGGGCGTATCTGAGGCTCGCGCGAAATCTCGGTGATGACGGTGTCCGGGTCCGTTACGCGTTGAGCGGCGAGGAGCAATTCGACCGGAAGGGTCGGCTGAGCTTCCTCGACAACGTGGTTGATCCGGGCACCGGGACGCTGCGCCTGCGTGCGGTCGTGCGCAATGAGGATGGTTTGCTTCGTCCCGGTCTGTTCGCAAAGGTGCGCTTGCCGGATGGGCTCCCCGAGCCAGCGGTTCTGGTCAACGACCGTGCCATCGGCACCGACCAGGGCAATCGCTACGTTTATGTAGTGGACCAAGCGGGCACGACGCGATATCGCCGGGTCGAACTCGGCCCAAAGGTTCCGGTCGACGGTCATCTTTTGCGCGTTGTACGCCGTGGGTTGGAGCCGGGGGAACGCGTTGTTGTCGCGGGTCTTCTCCGGGTTCAACCAGGTGCGACGGTGACTCCGGAACCGGTCGACATGGGCTCACTCGCGCGTCGTGAGCCCCCGCTGTTGTCCTCACAGGTTGTGGCGGCGCAATAGCGTCCCCGCACAAGGAGCAAAGCCGTGACTGCAAAGAGTCGGCCCGATTCGGGCCTGGGGTTCAATCGCTTTTTCATCGATAGACCGATCTTCGCATCGGTCCTATCGGTGATCATCACCATCGTTGGCGCACTGGCGATTACGCAGCTGCCGATCAGCGAGTATCCAGAGGTCGTGCCGCCGACGGTTGTCGTCAATGCGCGCTATCCGGGCGCGAATCCCGAGGTGATCGGACAGACCGTCGCCACGCCGTTGGAAGAGGCGATCAACGGTGTCGACAACATGTTGTACATGTCCAGCCAGGCGACATCGGACGGCGGCATGTCGCTGACGGTGACATTCGAGATCGGCACCGATCCGGACACCGCTCAGGTGCAGGTGCAGAACCGTGTCGCGCAGGCGTTACCGCGGTTGCCTCAGACCGTTCGAGATCTCGGCGTGTCGACGATCAAGGCAAGTGCCGATCTGACCATGGTTGTTCATCTGACGTCACCGGATGCCCGCTACGACACCATCTATCTCCGCAACTTTGCCGTCCTCCGGATTCGGGACGTGCTCCAACGTCTGGAAGGCGTGGGGCAGGTGCGTCTGTTTGGCGCGGGCGACTACGCCATGCGTGTATGGCTGGACCCGGCCCAGATGGCCAGCCGGAATCTGACCGTCCAAGACGTGCTGGCGGCCATCAGGGAACAGAACGTCGAAGTGGCCGCCGGTGCGCTGGGTCAAGCGCCGGCGCCAACCGGGGCGGATTTCCAGATCGCGATCAATGCGAGAGGTCGGCTGGAGAGCGAGGAAGAGTTCGGCAATATCGTCGTCGCCACCGGTCGTTTCGGCGAACTGGTGCATTTGCGAGATGTCGCGAGGCTGGAGCTTGGTTCGCAGGACTACGGCCTGCGTTCGCTACTGGACAATCAACCGGCGGTCGCCATCCCCATCTTTCAGGCGCCCGGTTCCAATGCGCTGGCGGTATCCGATGGGGTGCGCCGTAGCATGGCTGAATTGTCCGAGGCGTTCCCGGACGGTGTGGACTACGAAATCGTCTACGACCCCACGGTGTTCGTGCGCGGTTCCATCGAAGCAGTCGTGCATACGCTTCTGGAAGCCGTGTTGCTGGTGGTCCTGGTCGTTATCGTATTTCTTCAGAACTGGCGTGCTGCGTTGATTCCGTTGGCGGCTGTTCCGGTCTCGATCGTCGGCACCTTTGCCGTGCTGCAGATCTTCGGTTTTTCGATCAACGTGCTCACGCTATTCGGGTTGGTTCTTGCGATCGGCATCGTCGTGGACGATGCGATTGTGGTGGTGGAGAACGTCGAGCGCAGCATCGAAAACGGGATGAGTCCGCGCGAAGCGACCATCCAGGCGATGGGCGAGGTCACCGGACCGATCATCGCGACATCACTGGTGTTGGTGGCCGTATTTGCCCCGATTTCGTTCATCGATGGGCTCACCGGTCAGTTCTACCGGCAATTCGCGATGTCCATCGCGGTCGCAACAATCATCTCCACCTTTAACTCACTGACGCTATCCCCGGCGCTTGCGCGGACTCTATTGCGACGGCGCGACGCCAAACCGGATGCCTTGCAACGCGGGCTGAACTGGCTGTTTGGTCGTTGGTTGTTCCGCCCGTTTAATCGCGCGTTCGACAGAACCAATCGAGTTTATGGCGGCGGTGTGCGTGGCGTAATCCGCAAGGGTCTGGTTGCCGGGGTGGTCTACGCCGCGCTGGTCGGGTTCGCTGTAGTGGAGTTCAAGCAGGTGCCTGAAGGTTTTGTGCCTGGCCAGGACAAGCAATACCTGGTCGCGTTCGCACAGCTACCCGACGCCGCCAGTATCGAACGCACCGAAGATGTCATCCGGCGGATGGGGGAGATCGGACTCAATCAACCGGGCGTGGAGAACGCCGTGGCCTTTCCAGGGCTTTCGATCAACGGTTTCACCAATGCGCCGAACGCAGGAATCGTGTTCTTCCCCCTCAAGCCGTTTGATGAACGCAAGGATTCGCAGCTCAGCGGATTTGCCATCGCGACCGCCCTGCAGCAGGAGTTCGGCCGCGTTCAGGAGGCGTTTATCGGCGTATTTCCGCCGCCGCCGGTCCGCGGGCTGGGCAACATCGGTGGATTCAAGTTGCAGGTGCAGGACAACACCGCACAGGGGCCGGAAGCCCTGTTCGAAGCCACGCAGACGCTGATGGCCGCGGCTAGAGAGAGCGGCGAGATCGTGGGGGTGTTCTCCAGCTTTCAGGTGAACGTGCCGCAGCTTGATGCCCACGTCGACCGCGAGAAGGCCAAGCAGCAGGGGGTGCCGGTCTCAAGTGTCTTCCAGACGCTGCAGGCCTACCTTGGGTCGGTTTATGTCAACGACTTCAACCGCTTCGGCCGGACCTACCAGGTGATTCTTCAGGCTGAGGCGCAGGACCGAGCTGAGGTGTCCGACATCCTGCGGTTGAAAACCCGGAACGATCGCGGTGAGGTCGTCCCGCTGGGCAGTGTGCTCGACGTGGCCTACGCCAACGGTCCGGACCGCGTGCTGCACTACAACGGAGCGTTGTCAGCCGACATCAATGGTGGGCCGGCGCCGGGGGTGTCGTCCGGTGAGGCGATTGCGCGCATGGAGCAGCTGGCGGACAGCGTATTGCCACCCGGTTTCTCCATCGAGTGGACGGATCTGACTTATCACCAGGAGGCTGCAGGTAACACGGCTGCGCTGATCTTCCCGCTGGTCGTTCTGCTGGTCTTCCTGGTGCTAGCAGCGCAGTACGAAAGCCTGACCCTGCCATTGGCTGTGGTGCTGATCGTGCCGATGACGCTGCTGTCCGCGCTGGCCGGTGTGTGGATCACCGGCGGCGACATGAATGTGTTCACGCAGGTGGCGTTGTTCGTACTCGTCGGGCTCGCCGCTAAGAACGCGATCCTGATCGTGGAGTTCGCCAAGCAATTGGAAGACGAGGGACGTACGCCCGTAGAGGCGGCCATCGAAGCTGCCCGCCTGCGCTTGCGACCGATTCTGATGACCAGCTTCGCGTTCATCATGGGCGTCACGCCACTGGCATTCGCCTTGGGCGCGGGGGCGGAGATGCAGCGCGCTCTGGGCATCGCCGTTTTCGCAGGGATGTTGGGTGTCACGTTCTTCGGTCTGATCTTCACGCCCTTGTTCTACGTGGCCGCGCGCAAGTTGGTCCGTGTGCCGCCGGGCTCCGCAGACGACAAACAGGAGTTGCATCATGATCCTGCATAAATCCGCGCCAAGCGCGTTGCTACTGACCACGCTGATAACGACGGCCTGCGTCGTGGGACCTGACTACAACGGGCCTGCTGATCGCGGCGCCATCACCGACGCCATTGCCGACGCTACGCGCATGACCGGCGACAGGGCGGTAGACCAGCCTGTGGTGCCGCATTTCTGGACGAGCTTTGACGATCCACAGCTCAATGCGCTGGTCACCCGTGCGCTGGCTGAGAACCGAGATCTGGTGCAGGCAGAAGCACGTGTGCGCATGGCGCGCGCTGCCGCTGGTGAATCCGGGCTTGATCGCTTTCCGGCGGCGACGGTCGAAGCCGGCCACACCGAAGCGAAACAGGCGGCCGTGCTGTCCGGCGGATCACCGCAATCGGCGGATTACCACGATGCCTCGTTGAATGCGTTGTGGGAGCTGGACTTCTTCGGTCGCGTGCGACGCCAGCACCAGGCATCGCAGGCGCTTGCCGAAGCCGCCGGGGCGGATCGTGACAGCACCGCATTACTGGTGGCGGCTGAAACCACACGCGCTTATCTGGCACTCACCGGCACGCAGGCCCAGCTTGATGTTGCTTGGCGGAACACAGACAACCTGGCCCAGACGCTCGAACTGACGGAGTCGGTCTTGCAGGCCGGACGAGGTACGCGCGGGGATGTCTCCAATGCACGCGCCCAACTGGCGGCGACGCGCGCGCTGATCCCCGCGCTGGAGGCTGCCAAGCAACGGGCCATCCACCGCCTGGGCGTGTTGACTGTCCAGAGCAGCGACACCTTGAGCGACGCACTTGTGTCGACGGTTTCGTTGCCGGCCGTACCGGACACGATTGCGGTGGGTGCGCCACGGGCGCTGCTCCGAAGGCGGCCGGATGTTCGCGCCGCCGAACGGCGACTGGCTGCATCGACGGCTCAGGTCGGCGTGGCGACCGCCGACCTGTTTCCGCGGGTGAATCTACTGGGCAGCCTGGGGTGGGCGGCGACCAGCGTGAGCGGGTTCGGGCATAGCGACGCGGAGTACTACAGCGTGGGGCCGAGACTGACCTGGAGCGCCTTCGACTTCGGTCGGGTGCGTGCTCGTCTGCGTCAGGCGCAAGCCGGTTCGGATGTCGCGTTGGCGGTTTACGAACAAACCGTGTTGCTGGCGCTGGAGGACACACAGAATGCCTTGGCTGACTACGGCCAGGCACGGGCACGGACAGCCGCGCTGGATGAGGCGGTGACCTCTGCGGTCGAAGCCTCGGATCTGGCGCGAGAGCGGTACGAAGGTGGTATCGCGAGCTTTCTGGAAGTGCTCGACGCCGAGCGGCGTGAGATCGAGATCCGGACCAACCTCGCCGCCGCACGCACGCAGACGCTGAGCGCGTTGGTCCGGGTGTATATGGCGCTCGCGGGGGGTGTCGAGTCGTCTGTGCAGGTCGCGGTGTCGGACTGATCGGGAATCTAGTCGGGCGGACGCGGTATCGTTAGCGCATCTGACCGATCGCCAAGGATGATCACCATGCGTCACCTCGCCGCCACCATGGCCTGCCTGCTGCTCCTGCCCGCTGCTGCGCAGGCGCAGCCACGCGAGCTGATGGATTTGTACACCCATCTGCATACGCACCCTGAACTGTCGTTCCATGAAGCGGATACCGCGGCAACCCTGGCGTCGGAGCTGGAAGCGCTGGGCTTTGCCGTCACCACCCAGGTCGGCGGACATGGTCTGGTCGGCGTGCTTGAGAACGGTGAGGGCCCCACCGTTCTGCTGCGCACGGACCTGGACGCGCTTCCGGTCAAGGAGCAGACCGGAAAGGCCTACGCCAGTACGGTCACGGCGACGGACGACGCCGGTAACACCGTGCCGGTGATGCATGCCTGCGGGCATGACGTGCACATGACCGTGTTCGTCGGCACCGCACGCCAGCTCGTGGAGCAGCGTGACCGCTGGGCCGGCACGCTGGTGATGATCGGCCAGCCCGCCGAGGAACGCGGCGCCGGCGCGCGGGCCATGCTGGCCGACGGATTGTTCGAACGATTCCCCCGGCCCGATTACAACCTGGCGCTGCATGTCAGCGCCGCGCTGCCCGCCGGCAGTATCGGCTACACCGAAGGTTATGCCCTGGCCAGCGTCGACTCGGTGGACATCAAGGTGTTCGGTGTGGGTGGGCATGGCGCCTATCCGCATACGACCAAGGACCCGGTCGTGCTGTCCGCGCAGATCATCAATGCGCTGCAGACGCTGGTGGCGCGTGTGATTCCGCCAGTCGAGCCCGGCGTGGTGACGGTGGGGTCCATCCACGGCGGCACCAAGCACAACATCATCCCCGACGAGGTGCAGTTGCAGCTCACCGTGCGGGCGTACAGCGAGAAAACCCGCAACACGCTCATCGAGGGCATACGTCAGGTCGCCCGCGGTCAGGCGGTGGCCGCCGGCCTGCCGGAAGACAAGCTGCCCGAGGTGACGGTGCAAGACGAGCACACCCGGTCGACCTACAACGATCCGGCGCTGGTCCAGCGCGTTGTCGCGGTGTTGGAAACCGCGTTGGGCACCGAGCAGGTGCAGTCCGTTCCCGCGGTGATGGGCGGCGAGGATTTCTCCGAATACGGGCTCACTGACCCGAAGATTCCTAGCTTCATCTACTGGCTGGGCGGCGTGGAACCGAGAACCTGGCAGGCCGCACAGAGCAGCGGCGAATCGCTGCCTTCCCTGCATTCGCCGTTCTTCGCGCCGGATGCCCCGCTGGCGATCGAGACCGGTGTGCAGGCGATGACCGCCGCCGCGCTGGATCTGCTGGCTGCGGCGCCGGAGCCTGAACCGGCGCCGGAACCGATGGCGGCGCCTGAAGCAGCGGCCGAGTCCGCACCGGAGCCCGAGATCGATACCGCCGTTGAGTGACCGCGTCGGTCTTGGCGGCGGCTGCCACTGGTGCACCGAAGCCGTGTTTCAGGCAGTCGGCGGCGTGCTGCGGGTAGAGCAGGGCTGGATCGCGCCGGCAGGCGATTCCGGGCGCGAATCCGAAGCCGTGATCGCCCACTTTGATCCCGCGCGGGTGTCGCTGGCCCGGTTGATCGACGTTCACCTGCACACCCATGCCAGCACCTCGCAGCACAGGCTGCGCAATAAATACCGATCGGCCATCTACGTGGTGTCGGATGCGCAG
>JAGLCS010000132.1 GCA_023146115.1 Abyssibacter sp.
TGCCAGCGCTATATCGCCCCCAAGCTGCGCGCCGTGAATCAGCGATGCCGAACACAATGAGCGCGCTCGGCCATGGGTTGTCGCGGGGGCTGCGCGGTGTTGTTTACGCCGTCGTCAGCCTGGGCTTGCTGGCGTGGCTGGGCGTCACGCTGTCGTCCAGGGTGGAGCTGCCCGATGGCCTGGCCTTCGACGGCCCGCCGCGGCCCTTGCAAGACGCGCGGCTGCTGGTCGACACGACCTACATTGATGCCCAGGGCGAACGCCGGAGCGAGCAGGCGATCTTCGATGCGATGTTCGCGATGATCCGTTCGGCCCGTGAGCTGATCGTCATCGACATGTTTCTGTTCAACCCGTTTCACGGGCCGGAACCAGAGCGCCAGCGCGACCTGACGGCCGAGCTGACCCAATCGCTAATCGACGCCCGCCGCGCGCATGACGGGCTGAACGTCATCCTGATCACCGACCCGATCAACACGGTTTATGGCGGCCTTGAGGCTGAGCATTTGCGGCGGCTGCGGGATGCTGGGGTCAATGTGGTGCTGACCCGGCTACCCGCCTTGCGTGACAGCAACCCGAGCTACAGCGGGCTGTGGCGCTGGCTGGTGAAACCGCTGGGCAACGATGCCGATGGCGGCTGGCTGCCCAATGCTCTGGGCGACGGGCAGGTGACACTGCGCAGCTATCTGGCGCTGCTGAACTTCAAGGCCAATCACCGCAAGACCGTGGTGGCGGATGATGGCCGGGGCCGGCTGCTGGCAATGGTCACGTCGGCCAATCCGCACAGCGACAGCAGTGCGCACAGCAACATTGCGCTGCAGTTTGCGGGGCCGGCAGTGGGTGATTTGCTGCGCACGGAACAGGCCGTTCTGCGGTTCTCCAGCGACGGTGTTCGCATTCCGGAGCGCTGGTTGCGGCCGCCGGCTGCCGCCAAGCCCGCGCGGGGCGCAGCGCAGATTCGTGTGGTCACCGAACAGGCGATTGAGGCGGCGATACTGCAGGCGCTGCACGCGGCAGGCCCGGGGGATCGCATCCGGCTGGCGATGTTCTACCTGGCGGACCGCGACGTGATTGCCGCGCTAATCGATGCCCAGGCACGCGGCGCCATGCTGCAGGTGTTGCTGGATCCGAATCGCGACGCCTTCGGCCGCGAAAAGAATGGCGTGCCGGCCCGGCCGGTGGCGGCTGAACTCGTCGAGGCTGGCATCGAAGTACGCTGGTGTGACACCCACGGCGAGCAATGTCACTTCAAGGCCTTGTTGTCACAGCGCGCCGCCGAGCGCCGGTTCACCGCGGTGCTGGGCTCGGCGAACTTCACCCGGCGTAACCTGGACAATTTCAATCTGGAGACCGACGTGGTGATCTCGACCCCGCAGCGCCATCCGCTCGCGGCGGAGATGAACCAGTGGTTTGACGACCTGTGGACCAATGCCGATGGCCGCCACGTTTCGGTGGCCTACCAGCAGTTCGCGGATGAGCGCGCCTCGCTGCGCTGGGCGTACCGCGTGATGGAGGCCAGCGGCTGGTCGTCGTTCTAGGGAAAGCCGGCGCCGTCTTGGCGGTGTGACTAGATCAGTGTTTCCCTAACCGCTCACGCCACGATAGCTGCGTGCGGTGGGCGCAGCGCTGTCCACCGTCTGCGCGTGATACGTCACCACGCGCGTAACCGGCTGACCGAACAGGCAGACTTCCGTGATCTCCTGTTCCTCCGCCACGGCCATCACGGCCTGCATCACGGATTCGGCTTGCTCGGTCGGCACCACCGATTGAATCCACGCACGCTCGCGGTTCAGTCGGCGGCCCATGGCGACCTTGGACTCGGCTTCGACAAAACGAGCCGACAGGGTGTTGGCGCCGGTGGCCCCGGCGGCCGTCGCGGCTTCCAGCAACGTTGGCATGTGGGTGCCGCTGGAGATGATGGTCAGGCGCGTCTGCGGTTCGCGCTGGCCCAGGGTGGTGTCCTCGCCCTCCAGCCCTAGCCCGGCGGCGTGGGCACCACTGCCGAGGCGAACCACTTGCTGGCGCCGCCAGTCCGTATGCCCGACAAGACCATCCAGAGCGGCGATCACCTGTTGCATGTCGGCGGCGTAGTGCCGGCTGCCCACGGTGCTTGGGAGGTTGACGATGCCCTTTTGCACCGGCATGCGGTAGAGAAAGCCGCGGCCCGGCATGGTGAGCCGACCGGCCACCGTCATGGTCTCGACCACGGCGTCGGCGTCGGCATTGTCGACGATGACGGTCATCACTTCCTTGGTGCGTTTCTTGGTAATGCGCAGCCAGCCCAGCCGGTCGCGTAGCCCGCGGCCCTCGCAGTAGTAGACGACCGGGCCATGCGCGCCGGCCTGCATGGCCGCGCGGGATACCGCTTCGGTTTGCTCCGGCTGCAGGATGCAGGAGATCGCGGCCAGATTCTCGCGCAGGCCGATCGAGGCATCGGTGCCCGGTTCCTCCGCGCCCAGGCCTTCCCAGATTGGAAAATCCGGCGTGTGGTAGAGATCGTCGCAGGGCACCGAGTACACCGCGCCGGAGCCCGGATAACGCAGGCCACCGGCGTCCGAGATTTCGCGGATCACGCTGTCGACCTGCGCGTCGGGTACGAGGAATCGCAGCAATTCCTTTTCCGGGCTGATCACCGGCAGGAAGCGCTGAATCCACTCCGTGCGAATCAGTGTGCCGCGGGCATTGGTGACAAAGGCATTGCGTTCACCGGAGGCGAACAGCCGTTCGATTACCGGCTTGACCGTCGCCGGCGGCAGGATGGCCGCGACCAGCGAGACTTTGTGCAACACCTCGAAATGGCTCATGCGACGTCCGCCGGCTGGCCGCTACGAGCGCGCGAGACAATGAGGCCCACGGCCAGCACGGTGATGATCGGCCCCACCGAGGCCAGCGCCAACACGCCAAAACCGTCGATCACGCCCGGCACGTTGCCGCCGATGCCTAGGCCCATGGCCAGTACCAGCGGCACGGTGATCGGGCCGGTGGTCACGCCGGCGCTGTCCCAGCCGAAGTTCACGAACTCTTCGGAGGAGATCAGCGTCAGGCCGAGTAGCAGCAGGTAGGGCGGGATCAGCAGGTATTCCAGCGGAATGTTGAACGCGATCTTGATCACGCCCACGCCGATACCCAGGCCGACGCCCAAGGCCACGGACTGCATCAGCAGCGATTTCTTGAAGGCACCGATGGTGATCTTCTCCACGGTCTCGCCCAGCGCGTTCAGCGCCGGTTCGGCCAGCGTGGCGCCGTAGCCGAGGAAAAAGCCGAAGATCGCGGCGATGATCTTGCCGGTGGTTGCCGATGCGAACAGCGGCTCGCGCAGGCCTTCGGCGCCCCAGGGCGTGAGCGTGGCGAAACTGAGCGGGACATTGCTGCCCAGCTGCGCGCCCAGCGGAGTCAGGCCCAGGGTGATACCGAGGATGAACAGGCTCATGCCGATCACCGCGAAGGCGATGCCGATGAAAATTTCATCGCGGTTGCGCAACCGCTCCGGCAGGACCAGGCGCAGCGTGAGCAGCAGGAACAGGCACAGCGGCACGATGGCGCGCAATGCAGCAGACCCGCCGGCCTTGAGCTCCTGCAGGAATTGAACGGACGGGTCCCAGACCGACTTCGACACGACCTTGGCCTGCAAGGCTTGGCGCTTTTCGAGAATCAGCGTCGAGTCGTCCAGCACGATGCGGCCTTCGATGAGCTGCGGGCTGCCGCCAGCGAACTTCAGTTCGTAATCGCTGGCCGGTGTGCCGTTGCGCAGGAAGCGGTCGAACTCATCCTTGGTGAACCCTTCGCGGCGCGAAGCACTGGATCTCGGTGGCTCCGGTGCGCTGTCGGCCTGTTCGATCACCGGCGCGCCCGTGTAGTTGGGCTGGCCGTAGTAGTCGTCCTGCTGCACATGCCACATCGCCAGCATCAGCACGGCCAGAACCGGGAACAGTGAGGCCAGCGTGACGATGCCGAACCCGGCATTGCCGGCATCACCGTCGCCGACGATGCGGCAGACGCCAATGCCCAGCGCCAGCACCAGCGGCACCGTCACCGGGCCGGTTGTCACCGCGCCACAGTCCCAGGCCAGGCCAAGCACCGGTTGCAGCATTTCATGGAAATGCGCGTAGAGCGTCAGCCCGCAGAGCAGGGAGATCAGCGGGATGATGAACAGCTTCAGTGACCAGCCGAGGAAGAACCGCAGGATGCCCAGCATCACGGCGACGCCCACGCCGATGCCGACGACGCTGACGAGCTGGTTGGCGAAGTCGTTGAGCAGGCTGTAGAGCAGGGGGGCTTGGTCCGGCTGCACCCCGGCGCCGGCGCTGCGCAGCACGGCGATGGCCGGTTCGGCGAACGTGGCGCCGATGCCGAGCAGAAACGCGAAGCCCAGGATGATCGGCAACGTGGAGTTGCGCGGTAGCACGGCGCCGATGGTCTCGCCCAGTGGCATCAATCCCAGCCGCAGCCCCTCCATGAAGAACATCAGGCCGAAGGCGACGATGCCGATGCCGACGCCGATCATGATCGCGTGGACGATGGGCAGGCCCAGCACCAGAATCTGGAACAGCAGCAGATAGGCGACGATGAACCAGATCGTCTTCAGCTGCTCGAAGAAGTTCTCGTAGACGTAGGGGCCGAGTATCTTCAGCGAGTCGCCAAGGCTCAGGCGAACTTTGCGTTGGGTGTTCAAGGCGCTCTCAGCGAGTGGGAACCACGGGCATTGCCGATGCACCACCCGCGCCAATGATCACCGAGACCTTGTCCTTGGTCTTGACCACTTCGACCATCTCCTTCTGGATCTCCAGGCTGCGGTAGGTCAGGAACTGGTCGGGGTTCAAGCCGAACGCCGAGGCGTAGGCCTTGTCGGCCAGTGCCTTGTTCCGCTCCGCATCGGCCCGGCTGAGTTCGGCACGTGCGCGGGCGACCTCCGTCTTGGTGCGTTGCTCCTGGGCGGCCGTGCGGGCAGTCTCCTCCAGCACGACGGCGGGCGGGGTCACGCCACCGATGACCACCCGGTTGACCTGCACCGGCAGCGACTCGGCCTGCACGTACTCACGAATCGTTTCCAGGATGGCGAATTCACCCTGCGTAGTCACCGTGGCATCGGTCGTGAGATCGAACACGCGCTGGCCGCGCGCGAAGTCGCGCAGGGCGGTGCGAAACACCTCCTGCACCTTGGTCTGGTACCACTTCGGGCCGAACTTCTCGTGGACAATTGGCGTCTTGCCCTGTTCCAGCTGCACCAGCAGATAGGCGCGGAAGTCCACCGGGACGTTGTCGGCGGTCACGAGGTCGTTGAATTTCTCGTTGAACTGCTGCGGGCGCACGTCGTATTCGACGAGATGCGAGGTCCACCAGAGCCAGTGCGTGCCGGTGTTGCGTGGCTGCGCTTCCACGCCAGGTGTGCCGAAAAACCACGGCTGGTCGACCTGTACGCCCTCGTGACCGGCATCCACGGACTCCGGCCCGTAGACGCAGCCGGCCGAACCCAATGCGGCGAGTGCCGCGACCCCCACCCATCCACGGCGCCAAAACGACGTTGTTCGCATCTAAATTATCCCCGGAAGCAACGCGACGATTATGGCGGATGACCGCGCGAACGCCGAATTCCACCGGCGTTCTTGTGTGCTAGGGAGCCAGGGCGGGTGGTTGGTCAGCTGCGGCGGAGGGCGTCAGGGATGTAGTCAGTCGCTGGCTGCCGCTCACAGACTGCAGCATCACTGGGTCCATCGTTTCGACAACGGTCGGCACTTGTGCGACGGAGTAATACCACTCGCCCTGAACGCGCTCGGCGGTAAAGTCCATCAGCATGTAGCCGAGGTTGGTTTCGTTGGCATGCTTCATATGTGGATTGAATCCGGATGCCATCAGCGCAGTCCACACCGGCACGGGCACTTGAGCGACCCCACCGCAGCAAAGCTCGACCCCCAAACTGCCGTCGCCTGTCGCTGGGTTGTAGCTGGCAAGGTCATTCGGATCACGGGGTAGATCGCAGGCGATCACCGCATGGATATCCCCGAACACGAATACGCAGTTTTCGATGTTGTTGGCTTCGATGAGGTCGTAGACCGCTTCGCGATCGAATCGGTAGCCGTCCCAAGCATCCGAATTCACGTAGCAGGGGTCCGTGGTCGGTGTGGCGGTAGTGCAGGTCGTCAGCGGGTTTACGGGGCCGGCGTTGAGCGGGGCGAAGGTTGTGCCATTGCCGATCAATTTCCACTGCGCCGTGCTGTTCGCCAGCTCTTGCAGGAACCATGCGCGCTGCTCGGCGCCAAGAATGGTTTGCTCCTCGCTGAGCACAAAGTCGGCGTTCTCTGCTACGCGTCCCGACAGCCGTGTATCCAGCATGAAAATATCGATTAGCTCGCCGTAAGGAATCCTGCGGTAAATCTGGCCCAGCCCGTTGGGGTCGTAGCCGGTTTGCCCTGGCTGCAAGCTCGGTTCGCTTTCAGCAGGCGCATCGAAGCCGGTGCCATTCTCGCGGATGGGCATCCACTCAAAGTAGGCGCGAATTGCCCAACCCATACGCTCGGCCCAGAAGCCTTCACCACCCTCGGCAGGGTCGCCCTCCGTGTGGTTGGCTGCCCCGGTTGCGTAGCTGTTGTTCGTAGTCTCGTGGTCGTCCCAGGTCGTAATCCAGGGATGCTGGCGATGGGCTTCCTGTAGGTCCAGGTCAGTCTTGTATTGGGCATGGCGCTGGCGGTAATCGTCCAGGCTGGTGATTTCGGCGTTGGGTTCGTGAGCACGCACCTGCGAGCCGCCGCCCTCGTAGATGTAATCGCCGAGGTGAATGAACAGATCCAGATCTGCACGCTCGGCAATCCGGCCAAAGGCGTTGAAGTAACCAAACGTGTAGCTGTTGCAAGCCGCCGAGGCAATGCGGAGCTGGCTGACATCGTCGGTGCGTGACGGGGCGGTCTTGGTCCGCCCGATGCGTGAGGTGATCACAGTGCCGTCCTGCTGGGTCACTGAAAAACGGTAGTAGTAGGTCGTGAAGCTGGTCAGCCCAGTCGGGTCTACCTTGACGGTGAAATCACGATCGGCGCCGGTGATGAAGCGCCCTGATCGAATGGTGTCTGTCATCTCAGGCGAGGTGCTCAGTACCCAGTCCACTGCAATATCGCCGATGGATTCGTCGCCGGGTGTGGCTCGTGTCCACAGGATGACGCGGTCGGTCCGGGGGTCGCCGCTGGCAACGCCGTGGTTGAACTGAATGCTACCCGGCAGTACTGGATGGTCGGCGCCCCGATCGCGGCCGGGGGCGCGGCTTTGTCCGCAGCCACTCGTGGCGCCTATCGCGACCGCTCCGAGGGACGCGCCGCCGAAGCGCTTGAGAAAGGTTCTTCGGTTGATGGGCAGGCGCGGGATGCCGCGAAAGCGGCGGCGATGGAAGTCGCTCATGAGGATGCAGTGGGTCTGAGGCCAGGATGAGGGAATCCTATCCCTTGCCTGTTGCTGGCTGATGACGTTTCCGGTCAGCCTTGCGGGTGTCAGGTCGATCCATTGCTATAGATCGACGATTCCAAGATAATGGAAATATGGATAACTCAACGGCCACCCTCAAGCTCGCCTCGCTAGCCCAGGAAACCCGCCTTGCCATCTTTCGCGAGCTGGTCCAGGCCGGGCCGGATGGCCTGAACCCGGGTGTCCTGGCCGAGCGGCTGGACATCGCCCAGGCAACCTTGTCCTTTCATCTCAAGGAGCTGCGTCACGCCGAGATGATCCAGTCCCGGCAGGAAGGGCGCTTCATTTTCTACTCGGCCAATTTCAGTGCGATGAATGCCTTGCTGGGGTTTCTGACCGAAAACTGCTGCAGCGAGAGCGGTGCCGGTTGCACGCCGGACCTGCACTGCGAACAGGAGGACGCATGAGCACAGACAACCTCACGCCAGCCGAGGTGGCGGGCGAGGACAGCCCGGCCATGTCGATCTTTGAGCGTTATCTGACTGTTTGGGTGGGGGCCTGCATCGTCGTGGGCATCGGCCTGGGCCATTTCGTACCGGGGCTGTTCCAGGCCCTGGGCAGCATGGAAGTCGCGCGGGTGAATCTGCCGGTGGCGGCGCTGATCTGGCTGATGATCATTCCCATGCTCATCAAGATCGATTTCGCCGCGCTGCACCAGGTGCGGCGCCATTGGCGGGGCATCGGCGTCACGCTGTTTGTGAACTGGGCGGTCAAGCCGTTTTCGATGGCGTTTCTGGGCTGGCTGTTCATCGCCACGCTGTTCCGTGACTGGCTGCCCGCCGATCAGATCGACGCCTATCTGGCCGGGCTGATCCTGCTGGCGGCCGCGCCCTGCACGGCGATGGTCTTCGTGTGGAGCAACCTCTCGGACGGCGAGCCACATTTCACCTTGAGCCAGGTTGCGCTGAACGACGTGATCATGGTCTTTGCCTTCGCGCCCCTGGTCGGCCTGTTGTTGGGGCTGGCCTCGATCACCGTGCCCTGGGACACGCTAATGCTGTCCGTGGGCCTCTACATCGTCGTGCCGGTGATCCTCGCCCAATTGCTGCGGCGGCGACTGCTGGCGTCAGGCGGCGAGGCACGGCTGGAGTCGGTGCTGGGTGTGCTGCAGCCGGTGTCCATCGTCGCGTTGCTGGCCACGCTGGTGTTGCTGTTCGCGTTCCAGGGCGAGCAAATCGTGCGTCAGCCGCTGATCATTCTGTTGCTGGCCGTACCCATCCTGATTCAGGTGTACTTCAACTCCGGCCTGGCCTATCTGCTGAACCGCTGGAGCGGTGAGGCTCATTGCGTGGCGGCCCCCTCGGCGCTGATTGGTGCCAGCAACTTTTTCGAGCTGGCGGTGGCCGCGGCCATTGCCCTGTTCGGGTTCGAGTCTGGTGCGGCACTGGCCACCGTGGTCGGGGTACTGATTGAGGTGCCAGTCATGCTCTCTGTCGTTCGCATCGTCAACGCCACCAAACCCTGGTACGAGCGAGGTCTCGCCAAGTCATGAAGATTCTCTACATCTGCACGCACAACCGCTGCCGCAGCATTCTTTCCGAGGCCGTGACGAATCGGCGGGCGGGCGGCGCCATTGAGGCGCGCAGCGCCGGCAGCCAGCCGGCCGGCGAGGTGCATCCGCTGTCGCTGACCTACCTGGCAGAGGCGGGTTATCCCACCGAGGGCTTGCGCAGCCAGTCCTGGGACGATTTCGAGGACTTTCAGCCGGACGTGGTGATCACCCTTTGTGACTCGGCAGCGGGGGAAGCCTGCCCGGTCTGGTTCGGCCAGGCGATCAAGCTGCATTGGGGGCTGGAGGACCCGTCCAAGCTGGGTGGCCCGGAGACCGTCGTGGCACAGGCGTTTCGAGCCACGATTGTGCAGATCGAGGCACGGGTGGACGCGCTGGCCGAGCTCGCCACCTCGCCGCGTGACAGCTGGCCGGCTCGCCTCAAGGAGCTGACCGCCGCATGAGCACTCTGGACGACAAGCTCCCAGCGCTGGATGAAGAGCAGTTTTCGGTCCCCGCGGCGGATGCCTTCAGCCGGATGCATGCTCAGCACAAGCCGCGGTTCCTGCTGCTCTATGGCTCGCTGCGCCAGCGCTCCTACAGTCGGTTAGTTATTGAGGAATGCAGCCGCCTGCTGGAGCGAATGGGCGGCGAGGTGAGGATCTTCGACCCCACGGGGCTGCCGCTGCCGGACAGCTGCGAGGCCGACCACCCCAAGGTGAAGGAACTGCGTGACCTGGTGACCTGGTCCGAGGGGCAGGTTTGGTGCTCGCCGGAGCGCCATGGATCGATGACCGGAATCATGAAAGCTCAGATCGACTGGGTGCCGTTGTCACTGGGCGCCGTGCGCCCCACCCAGGGCAAGACCCTGGCCGTAATGCAGGTCTGCGGCGGCTCGCAGTCCTTCAACGCCGTCAACCAACTCCGCGTGCTCGGGCGATGGATGCGCATGATCACCATCCCCAACCAGTCCTCCGTACCCAAGGCCTTCCTGGAATTCGACGAGGCCGGCCGCATGAAGCCCTCGGGCTACTACAACCGCATTGTCGACGTGCTGGAAGAGCTGGTGAAGTTCACGCTGCTGACACGCGACAACAGCGACTACCTGACCGACCGCTACTCCGAGCGGGTCGAGAGCGCCGAGGCGCTGATGCAGCGGGTGAACCAGCGTTCGATCTAGGGAAAACCGGCTCCGTCTTGGTGGTGTGAATAGATCAGTGTTTCCCTAGCCCTGGGCGTTCGTGAACGGCTGCCTCAGTGCAGCAGGCGCCAGGTTCCATCGTCCGCGCTGACCCGGCCATCTTCGACCAGCTTGTCCAGATGCGCGATCAGGCTGCGTGCAGCCAGCGGGTGGATGGCCTTGGGGACGTCGGCGTATACCACCGGGAGCAATGCTTCCAGCGTCACCGGGGCGTTAAAGCGGATCAGGCCATCGACGACTAGCGCCTCGCGCTTCATACGGTGTGCAATCACCGCGTCGATCACGGTGCCGGGCGGTGTCAGCGGGTTGCCGTGGGCCGGGAGGATGCGCCTTATCGGCTCCAACTTGAGCCGCTCCAGCGAGCCGACGTAGTCCTTCATGTTGCCGTCGGGCGGCGCGATGACGACCGTGCCTCCGTCCATGAACTGGTCACCGGCAATCAGGTCACCGCTGGCTTCATTGAGATAGCAGAGATGGTTTTTTGCATGGCCTGGCGTGTAGAGCACGCGCAGTTGGAAGTCGCCGCAGTCCAGCTGATCCCCTTCATCCAGCAACTGATCGATCTCGAAATCCGCATCGCGCGGACCCTGTAGAACCTCGTGGTGCGAGTAGATATGGGCGCCAGTGGCGGCGGCCAGCTCCCGGGCACCGGGGGAATGGTCGGGGTGGGTGTGGGTTAGCAGAATCCAGCCGAGACGACCATCGCAGGCCGCCAGAATGGCATCCAGATGGCGGGCATCGCGCACGCCGGGGTCGACCACAGCAACCCGGCCGTCACCAAGCAGATAGGTATTGGTGCCGGTGCCGGTGAGCGGGCCGGGATTCGGCGCGGTGATCCGCCGCACGCCCTGGCCCAGCGGCACGGGGGTGTATGGCGGAAATGAGGCCCGGATGTCGTCTTGGTCGGGCGATGCGGTCATCGTGTCTGCTCTGCT
>JAGLCS010000133.1 GCA_023146115.1 Abyssibacter sp.
GCGCACGCACCGGCGTCGTTGCGCTGGGCACTGGCGGGCCGCAGCGTGCGCAAGCTGGCGGAGGTCAAGCGGCGTCTTGCGCAGGCCTACCCGCGTTGCGAATCGCTGGGTCTGGTCCAGGCGGACAGCTTCGATGCCAGGGCGCTGGCGCGTATGGCCGAATCCACGCAGGTGGTGATCTCCACCGTGGGGCCGTATATCCACTACGGCGAGGCTTTGGTCGCCGCCTGCGCGGAACGTGGAACCCACTACGTTGATCTGACCGGCGAACCGGAGTTTGTCGAGTTGTGCTTGCAGAAGTACGACGCCGTGGCCCGATCCTCCGGCGCAAAGATCATCAACTGCTGTGGTTTCGATTCCATTCCGCATGATCTCGGTGTGCTGTTCACCGTGCTGCAATGCCCACCCGACGTGCCGATTCGCATCCGTGGCTTCGTGCGCGTTTCGATGGGTATTTCGGGTGGCACCTGGCACTCGGCGGTGCATGCGTTCTCGCGGTTGCGCCATTACGTGAGGTTGCGGCGCCAGCGCGGCGCGGTGGCCCCTGCGGATGGGCGTCGCGTCAAGGCCTTGATGCAGGGCGTGCACTACGAGCCGCAGCTTCGCAAGTGGGCGGTGCCGTTTCCAACGATTGATCCCCAGGTGGTGCGCCGTTCGGCGCGGGCGCTGGATTGCTACGGGCCGGATTTCGGTTATGCCCACTATCTCGAGGTCAAACGCCTGCCCCTCGTGCTGGCGACCGCGGCAGGGGCTTCAACGGTGTTCGCGCTGGCCCAGTTCAAGCCCACGCGGCAGTGGCTGCTGTCCCGAAAGGCCGTTGGTGACGGGCCTGATCCGCAACGCCGCGCACGCAGTTGGTTTCGCGTGCGGTTCATGGCCAATGCCGGCGGGCATCCGATTCGCACACAGGTGAGCGGTGGAGATCCTGGCTATGACGAAACCGCCAAGATGCTGTCCGAGGCCGCGCTGTGCCTGCTGCAGGACAACACGCCGCCTGTGGCGGGTGTGATCACGCCCGCGGCGGCCTTGGGCGAGGCGTTGATCCATCGGTTGCAGCGGGCGGGCATGCGTTTCGAAACTCAATGGACACGCCGAAAGCAGGTCAAAACATGACGCCATTCGATCTTGCATTGATCACCCTGGACGACGGTTTGAAGCCGTTCGCTGAGCAGCTGGGGCGGGACCACATCGCTTATCGCAACCATTGCGCGCGCGTGCTTCACGCATACGCCAGCATGGTGAAGGACGAAACCGCGATGCGGCAGGCGGCGGTGGCGACGATTTACCACGACCTGGGTATCTGGACCGACGGCACGCTGGATTATCTGGAGCCTTCGGCGGAACTGGCCCGTCAGGCCGTGCTCGATATGGGCGAATCTGCCTGGGTGGACCCGGTGACCGCCATGGTGCGGTGGCACCACAAACTGCGGGCCTACCGGGGGGCGCATGCGGCGGCGGTCGAGCCCTATCGCCGGGCCGACTCGGCCGATGTCATGCTGGGCCTGATTCGCTACGGCATCGATGCCGATGTCCTGCGCGCGGGCCGGCTGCGTTTCGCCAATGCCGGGTTCCACAAGCGGTTGCTGCAACTGGGCGGCCAACGCTTTCTGCGTCGGCCGTGGTCGCCGCTACCGATGTTTCGCTGGTAGCCCGTAGGGAAAACTCTGAGCAGTTCAGCCAGCGGTTCTCTGGTGACCGAACAGGCGATCAGCCGTGCGGTCCGTGGCGTCGACCAGCCGGTCAACAATGCCCGGCTCGGTCGCGGAATGGCCGGCATCCGGCACCACGTGGTATTCGGCTTCCGGCCAAGCCTGGTG
Organism: Abyssibacter sp.; assembly: GCA_023146115.1. Lineage (GTDB taxonomy): Bacteria > Pseudomonadota > Gammaproteobacteria > Nevskiales > OUC007 > Abyssibacter. The sequence goes on from JAGLCS010000133.1 coordinate 1,818, forward strand.
TAGATCCCAAGCCGTCTGCGGCGGGCAGACCACATCGTAGCGTCCCTGCACGATAAAGCCGGGGATATGACGGATACGCTCCACGTTGTGCAGGAGTTGGTCCGGGTGGTCGAGAAAGCCTCCATGGACAAAATAATGGCTCTCGATGCGGGCGAATGCCTCGGCGAAGCGTGCATCCTGAAAGGACTCGACCAGCGATGGGCTGGGAATCAGCTTGCTGGTGGCGGCTTCCCAACGGGACCACGCCCGCGCAGCGCTCACGCGGACGGTCTGGTCCGGGTGGGTCAGGCGGCGGTAATAGGCCTGTAGCAGGTCATCGCGTTCGTCGTCCGGAATCGCCTGCAGGTACTGCTCCCAGGCGTCCGGAAACATGCGGCTGGCGCCATCCTGGTAGAACCATTCCAGCTCCTGCTGCCGGAGCAGGAAAATGCCCCGCAGGATGATCGCCAGCGTGCGGTCGGGATGGTTCTGCGAGTACGCCAGCGATAGGGTCGACCCCCAGGAGCCGCCGAACACGACCCAGGCCTGGATGCCCAGCAGTTCGCGTAGCCGTTCCATGTCGCTGACCAGCGCCCAGGTGTTGTTGTGCTCGAGCTCAGCATGCGGTGTGGACTGGCCGCAGCCGCGTTGGTCGAAGAGCACGATGCGATAGCGCGCCGGATCGAAAAAGCGGCGGTAAAGCGGTTGTGTGCCGCCGCCGGGACCACCGTGGACGAACACGACGGGAATGCCGTCCGGATTGCCGGATTCCTCGAACCAGATCGTGTGGCCGTCTTCGGGCGGCAGCGTGCCGGTGCGCCGGGCTTGGAGTTCTGGATATAGCGATTTCATGCGCCTGATCTTATCCGGGATACCTGGGTCATGTAGACCACGGCCCGCCACATCGGCCCCTGCGCTGGTCGCGATACACTGCGCCGCATGTACGCTGCAGCCTTTTCCCGGTTCCTGGCCGATGACACCCGGCTGCATTTCGCGGCGCATAGCCACCACCCCTGGCCTGATGTGGCCCGCGATGCGCAGCTGCAGGCCTGGGACGACGCCGCCCGATGGATCGACGCCAAGTGGTCGCATGTGTTCGACACGGTGGTGCCTCAGGCGCAAGGACATGTTGCGCGCCTGCTCAAGCTGCCCGACCCGGCCGGCGTGGTGTTTGCGCCCAACTTGCACGAGTGCGTGGTGCGGTTGGCAAGCGCGGTGGAACGTGACGGGCCGTTGCGCATATTGACCACGGACGGGGAGTTTCACTCGTTTGCCCGGCAACTCGCGCGCTGGGAAGAAGCCGGAGTCGCTGACACCGTGCGCGTTCCGGTCGAGCCATTTTCCACCTTCACCGCCCGCTGGGCAGAGGCGGCGGCCGACTCGAACGTGGATTTTGTTTACCTGTCGCACACGTTCTACAACTCCGGTTTTGTGGTGCCGGATATTCACGCGGCCGTGCGGGCGGTGGCGAACGCCGCCGCGCTGATCGCAGTCGACGGTTACCACAGCTTCATGGCCCAGCCGGTGGATTGGTCCGCCTCGGCGGATCGGGCGTTTTACCTGGCTGGCGGCTACAAGTACGCGATGGCCGGGGAGGGCGCCTGCTTCATGGCCTGTCCGCCTGGCTGGGGCGAGCGCCCGGTGAATACCGGCTGGTTTGCAGGGTTCGAGGAATTGTCGGGCGCCCAGCAGGGCGTTCCCTACGCACGCTCTGCCATGCGCTTTGCCGGCTCCACGTTCGACCCGACCGCGCTTTATCGATTCAACGCCGTGCAGCACTGGCTGCAAGATCAGGGCCTCACGCCGCGGCGGATCCGGCTGCATGTGGAAAGCCTGCAGCAGCAGTTTCTCGCCGCGTTACCGGTGGCCGGGTTGACGATGGACGAACTGATTCCGCCGCTACCGGCCAGCCGCGGCAATTTTTTGACCTTCCGCACGCCACGTGCCGCGGCGTTGCAGCAGGCGCTGTCGAAGGCGCAGGTGATGACGGATGTGCGAGGCGATCGGCTGCGCTTCGGCTTCGGCCTCTACCATGCGGGGTCGGACGTGGATGCCCTGATCCATCGGCTGGCCCGCTGTGTCTGAGTTACTCGGTGCGGCGCTCCGGAGCGGTTCGCACAGGTGCTTGCGCCTCGGCCGCACGCATCAGCTTTAACTGACGACGGATCATCGTCCAAGGCGAGTCGCTGCTGGCGGTTCTCGCCGTTGCCCGATGGTCTTGGCCGCGTGAGGCGAGCCTGACGGACCAGCCGGAGGCGGTGCTGATCACGACCACAGCGCGTTGCGCCTCCAGGCGTTGCACCGCGGCCATGACATCGTTGGCGCGTATGCCGATCCGGTCGGTCAGCGCGTCGACCAGCTCCCGCAATGGCTTGGGACAGCTCAACGAATCATCGGAATCGCGAAGCAGGCTGGCCTGAACCGCTCGCTCGATCGATTGGTCGAAGGATGACCTGGGCGCCGAACCCTTGTCCCAGACCTTTGGTTTACGGTCGTTGTCATCGCTTTTCACCGCGAGTCTCCCCTCTTTGGATGTCGGACATCGACATCACCATCGACGATGCTGTCGATGAATTCACAGTAGGGGGCCGGCGCTTAATCTTGCGTGAAAATTTGCTGTGATTACGCCCGATATTCAGCCGTGGGCGCCACCGTTCATCGGCCGCGGCGCGTCGGCGGTGAAGCCGGGGTGAACCACGGCTGCTGCCGGGTGGGATGAGCCCGGGGCCGGTACGGTCTACTGCCTGAATCAGACACAACCCCTCTTCAGGAGTGATCCGATGCGTTCTCTGTGCTTGATCTGGGCTGCTTGCCTCGCGGTTGTCGGTGCCGAGACCAGTGCGGTGGCGTCCGTCGCCCCGGAATTCACCCAAACCGAGCATCGCGATTGGATTAACAGCGCGCCGCTGACGCTAGATGATCTGTCCGACGGGCCGGCGATCATCGAGTTCTGGACCTTTGGGTGCATTAATTGCCGCCGATCGATCCCTTGGGTGAATTCCCTGCTGGATGACTACGCCGATGCCGGGCTCACCGTCGTTGGAATCCATACGCCGGAGTTCAACTACGAACGCTCACCGGATGAAGTCGCGCGCCGCTGTGAGGTGCTGGGTGTAGAGCATCCGGTGATGATCGACAACGATCACGCTTACTGGAATGCGATGGGCAACCGTTATTGGCCGGCTTTTTATCTGCTCGATGCGCGGGGTGTCATCCGTGGTCGGTTCATCGGCGAAACCCACGTCGGTGACCGGCAGGATCAGGCCGTGCGCGGCGCGCTGGATGCGCTGATCGCCGACCGTTAGCCCGTCCTCCTTGAGCGCCACTGGGTAATTTTTACGATTTCGTTACAGTCTCCCTTGGCCGACTATGGTCGCCGAACACGCCCGTCTGACTAAAGACGGGCGGTCATAAAAAAACAAAAGCTGGTGCGGCCTGCACAGTGCGGGCAGCGGGAGACAACATAATGAGCATGCATCGCGTTGTTGCGCTGGCGGCGACAGCTGTCCTGTGCGCGTGTGGGGGAAGTGGGGACGGCGGTTCATCGAGCGAGCCGGTCAACGCGTTAACCGGTGTCTTCGTCGATGCCCGGGTCGCCGGCCTGGAGGTCGAGGGTCCGTCCGGGCGGTCACAAACCGACGCGCTGGGGCGGTTCGACTACGCCGCTGACGACACGCTGCAATTTTTGATCGGCGACATCCTGCTGGGCGCCACGACCGGCGCCGCGATTGTCACGCCCATCCAGCTCGTGCCCGGCGCGACCGGCGAAGACCTGTTCGCCGACCCACCAGCGGTGCTGAATATCGTGCGCCTGATGTTGACCCTGGACGGCGATTTCGATGCCGCGAACGGGTTGCAGATCACTGCCCAGGCCCGCGCGGCAGGGCAGGCACGCGCGCTGAACTTTGCGCAGTCACATGCGGCCTTTGCCGCGGACGCCGATGTGTTGGCGTTTATTGATGCGGCCACCGGAAGCAACCGGAAGGCAGCGCGGACACTAGTGAGTGCCGAAGATGCCGCGGCGCATTTCGAGGCGACCCTGACCGACCTGGATGACGGTCAGGCCAACATGCCGCCGGTCGTCACAGTGGCATCACCTCGCCATATTGATGAAGGCGGCTCGGCCCGGCTGTCAGCACAGATCAGCGACGCTGACGGCAGCATCGCCGCGATTGCGTGGCAGCAAATCGGTGGACCGGACGTCGCCCTTGGGTCCGCGCAAACGGCACGGCCCAGCCTGACGGCTCCCCAGGTCAACGCCGACACGAGTTTGCGCTTCCGCGTCACCGCGACCGACAACCAGGGCGCTCGCTCCTCCGCGGAGCTGGATGTGGTGATCCGCGATCTGCCGGGCAATCCACCCGTTAATACGCCTCCGGTAGCAGATGCCGGCAGCGATCAGATCGTTAGCGAAGGGCAAACGGTGCGGCTCGATGCCTCGGCCAGCGCCGACCCCGACGGCGTGCTGGCGGCCTACCGTTGGCGAGTCACCGGCAGCATGGATCTGACCCTGGACGGGGCGAATACCGCCCAGGCCAGTTTTGTTGCGCCCGAGACGACAACCCCGCTCACGCTGGATATCGAACTCACCGTCACCGATAACGCCGGCGCCTCGGCGAGCGATACGGTGACCATCACGGTCGAGCCGGTGAACGCGCCCCCGCTGGCCGACGCCGGCGCCAACCAGGCCGGTTTTGCGGGCCAGACGATCAGGCTGGATGGCTCCGCGAGCACCGATGCCGATGGTGTTATCCAGCAATACGCCTGGAGCGCGAACACGCAGGCCGTGACCATGATCGACGGTGACCGACCGGTTGCTGGATTCGTGGCGCCGGATGTCACGGCGACGACCACGGTGCGAGTCACCCTGGTCGTGACCGACAACGAAGGCGCCAGTGCCACCGATTCCCTGGACGTGATCATCGAACCGAATCGGCCGCCCGTGGCGGATGCCGGGGCAGACCAGTTCGCTGACGAGGGTTCGATGGTGGTGCTCAGCGCGGCTGGCAGCGACGATCCGGATGACGAGATCGCGGCCTACGCCTGGACGCAGATCGGCGGTCCTGGCGTCGAACTTTCGGGCGTGAGTTCTGCGGTGGCCGGATTGACCGCCCCGGAGGTCGATGCAGACACGGTGTTGCGGTTCGCCGTAACCGTCACCGATACGCGTGGTCGCTCGGCCACGGATGAGGTGAGCGTCACCGTTTATCCCATCATCGTTGGCAAGCTGCGTGTGGGCGCTGCCAAGGCATCTGTCGTACCGACGCAGGCGCATATCGATGGCGTTGAGGAGCCTCGCATCGGTGGCGCCACGCATTTGCAGAAATTCAATCTGGGTGGCTTCGGGATCGACCCCACGCAGAATCTGCCCGATCCGTTTGGCGCGCTGGGCGAGTCACTGACCGAGCCGGCGTCCGAGCGCTTGCACCTGGGCGATGCGGGCGAGGAGCACATCTGGATTCGCGCCATGGCCGTGGAAGAGCCGCAGGCCGACGGCAGCCTCACGCAGGTGTTGTTCCTGGTACTGGACGCCGTCGGCGCGGGCAACGTCATTCAGGAAGGCGTGCGTGACGCCGTGGCCGCCGCCAGCGGGATTGCACGCGACAACATCGTTTTCGGGCAGACGCACACCCACGCCGGGCCAGACCTGCAAGGTTTGTGGGGCGGTGTGCCACAGGACTGGATTCACACCGTGCTGTATCCGGCCGCGGCCGAGGTTGCGGTGCGTGCGCTGGGCGAGATGCAACCGGCAGAGCTGGAAATCAGCCATGGCGATATGGCGCAGTGGAACAACTACCGCCGCCCCCAGCGCATCGACCCGGAGCAGGATGCCGAAACGCGGGCAACCCTGCTCAAGGCTCGCGGCACGCGTAGCGGCGAGGTGCTGGCGAGCCTGTTGCAGTTCAATGCCCACCCCACATCGATTAACGAAGATCCCCGAGTGCCGCACCCGGATTTCATCCTGGGCGCCGTTGATCATCTGGAGTCGCGTTTCGGGGGCAGTGTTGCGCTGTACTTCAACGGCCCGATTGCCGATGCCTCAGCCTCGGGGCCAACCACGGGCAGCACGCCCTACGCTCGGGTTCGCAGCCGTGGGGCTGGCATGGCTACCGATGCCCTGGGTTTCGCGGTCGAGCGGGTCATCGACAGCGGTTTGGCGGTCCGGCACCAGACGGTGCTCCTGCCGGTGACCAATCCCTTGTTCGTCGCGGCCGGCGGTCTGGGTGCGTTCAATCGCTACTACGACTTCCTGCAACTGCCGGTGGCGCAGATTCCGGGTATCGGCCCGGAACTGGCTGCGGCGCTGACCACCCTGCCGCAGGCCACGCCGACGGCGCAGACGCTGGTGTCGCGCATCAGCCTCGGCGGTGATCAGGGCGGTCTGGACATGGTCACGATTCCGGGCGAGGCGACCGGTAGCTTCGGTGCATTTATCCGCTCGCTGGCCGATCCGGAGGCCGCGGTCATGCTGCTGGGGTTAACGCAGAATTCCTTCGGCTACATCCTTCCGGAAGAGGAATTCAGCTACATCGACGCCAGCGGTGATACCGGGCTGGCCCTGCCGTACACGGGCTACGAAGAGTTCGTCTCGCTCGGCCCGCTGACCGCGCCGTTACTGCGCTCGCAGGGTTACATCCCACTGTTCGATGCCGAGGCCAGCGAGCATGTTCCGGACTACCTGGCCGCCTGTGCGGATGGGCCGACGGCCGAGGGATGCATCATTAACGTCATCGGCCATCGAATCGATTACGTGCAGCGCAGCCTGGCGCAAAGCTGTCTGGAGAATGGCGTGCCCGCCGAGTTCTGCGGCCTGCTGAACCCGGACACCCCACTGGATGCCGCCTGCCGTGACGCCGGTCTTCCGGATGGAATCTGCAGTGTCTTCGGCAGTGGCTCGGCGGGCGGTCCGGACGATACGGACCTGATAAGCGATGCCGTTAGTGCCGTGGTCGCCGGTTGTGATGTGCTCGATTCGGCGCATTGTCTGCTGCCGTTTCCCAGTAATCACTTCACCGTATCTGCGGCACAGGGCAGCCCGCAGGCCGCGGGCACCGGGCGCCGCGTGAACTTCAATGTGCTCGGCATGCCGCGCAATATTGTTGGCAAACCCATCGACCCCAGCGAGTGGAACCGCAATGACGGTTTTTCGCCAGGCCAGCTGATGGTGACCTTTGTCCCGAACCTGCTGAGCAACGCCGATGGAACGGTTCCTGGCGCGCCGCCGCTGACGGACATCCCGCAGTCGCTGGACCTGTTGCGCAGCTCGGTCGTCGTGCTGGACGCAGCGACGGGAGAGCCGCATCCGGTTTGGGCGGAGATTGATCTCAACGCCGGGCTGCTGCTGCCGGGGCAGGGCACGGAAAACCCGCTGGGCAAACAGGCCGCTCTGCTGATCCGGCCGGCCCGAAACTTCGAGGAAGGGCATCGTTACATCGTCGCGCTCAAGGATCTGCCGGCGCAGGACGGCGGCCTCATCACCGCGCAACCCGCCTTCGCAACCTGCCGCGACGAACGTGAGACGGCGTTGCCGCCGGTGGCCGAGCGTTGCCAACAGTTGCAGCGCGATGTGTTTCCGGTGCTGGCCGAGGCGGGCATCGGGGTACGTGGCAACGCGCGGCTGTACCTGGCCTGGGATTTCACTGTCGCCAGCGCCCAGAACAACATGAGCCGCCTGCAGCACATGCGGGACGATGCGTTCGGCAACTACCTCGGTCAGATCGAGGATGCCGACGGCAATATCCTCGAACTCGGCGTGTCGCCACGTTTCACGGTGGATCGCATCACCGAACTGCCTTACGGCGACAACGGTTCGCGCCGCATCGCCAAGCGCATCGAAGGCACGATCACCGTGCCCAGTTATGTGGCTCCTTCCGATCCGGCACCGATCGACAATCTGGCGCTGGATCTGGAAGCGCTTTGCACCGGATTGCCGCTGGCGCCCCTGGCCTCGGGTTGTGCAGAGCTGCTGGGCACCGCGCTGGATATACCGGACGGCGGGAGCCTGCCGCCGAACCGCTTGTTCTACAACGTGCTCGACGGCCTGAACCCGGCTGATCCGGCCAGCCTGCGCTACGGCGATGGCCTGCCGGATTCCACCGGCACGATGACGACGCGGTTCACCTGCCAGATTCCGCTGGATGCGTCCCCGCAGTCACCCGCACGCGCCGGCATCTACGGACATGGGCTGCTCGACGGCCATCAGGCGGTCACCTACGACCGGGTGCCGGAGTTCTCGTCGGATCACAATTTCCTGTTCTGCGGCGTCGACCTGTTCGGCTTCTCCACCGGTGATTTGGTCAATGTGATCAGCGCGCTCGTGGATTTGTCGAACTTTCCCGTCGTGCCCGATGCGTCGCAGCAGGGGTTGCTGAACTTCATGTTCCTCGCCCGGGCGCTGCGGCATCCGAACGGATTTGCGGCGCATCCGGCGTTCCAGTCCGCAGGCGAGCCTGTGTTCTCCAATACCGAGATTTTTTACGACGGCAACTCGCAGGGCGGCATTAGCGGCGGTCCCGTCATCGCCTTGTCCAAGGACGTGAATCGCGGCGTGCTCGGCGTGGTCGGGATGAACTACTCCACACTGCTCAGACGCAGCGTGGATTTCGACAAGGCTTATGAATTCGACGGCCTGCCACCGTACGCGCTGCCGCTTTATCTGTCGTATCCCGACGATCTGGATCGCGACCTGGGTTTTGCGCTGATCCAGATGCTGTGGGATCGCAGCGAAAACAACGGCTACGCACATCACATCATCGATAACCGCGCGTTGAACGGGCCGGACAACCAGGTATTGCTGCACCCGGCTTTCGCCGATCATCAGGTTACCCATTGGAGCGCACAGGTCATGGCACGCACGGCCGGGGTCGATGTCGCGGACCTTTACTACCGGCGACCTGGCGAGGGCGCCAACCACGAGTTCTCGTCGCGAGAGGCGTTTTTCGCCGCCCGTGATCCCGATGTCGCGGCGTTCTGGCAGTTGCCGCTGGTCGGCCGCGACGCCGGGCCGGCCTACGACGCACTGGATTGCGTCCAGGACGATTGCCGAACCACGACCTCGGCGTTCATCGAGTTTGATGCCGGCATGACGGCGACTCCGCCCGTGGGCAACGTGCCGCCGCGTGGCGATGATTTCGACCCGCACCAGTACCCGCGCGGCACGGCTTTCGGCATGTGCCAGAAATCGCATTTCCTGCACCCGCAGGGTCGGGTCATCGATGTCGACAACAACCGGCGGGTGGACAGCGCCGCGCAGTGCCCGCCGGTGCGGCCGGTTCCGCCGGGGCAAGCGGCCTATGGCGGCTCCACCCCGCCCGATGGCGGCGTGTCGGGCGCGGTGCAAGACACGCTGGATCAGCTCGGGAACTACTGCGCCAGCCTGGAAGGCCCGGACGCGCTGTGCGCCAGCTTTGAAGGGCTGACGCAAACGCTGGGATCGGCGGCCGATGAGGTGCTCGATATGCTGGCCTCGCAATGCGCGGCGCTGCTGTCCGGCAGCCCGGCCTGCGACTATCTCTCGCCCGTCACCCCGGCCGGAGACGGTGTCGCCCGCGCCGGCGCGGCGGTCATGGATGCGAGCTGGCATATGGGGCCATCGGCAGGCCAGTTCGCCGCAACGGGTGCCGGCATTGATGGCGGGCGCGGCTTCGATCCGTACCTGCATTCCACCCGCAAGGTCGGGTCAGACACCCTGGCGGATCGGATCACGACCCGTGCGCTGATCGTCGAAGGCGCCAACGGCAAGCGCGTCGCGGTGGCGAGCAACGATCTCTACCTGCCCAACGACCTGCTGCGCCGGCGTCTCGTCCAGCTACTCCAGGAGCATGACGCCACGGCAATCGCCGAAGGGCGCGAGCCGCTGGGCATCGCCGAAGCCAACCTGGCGATGACGGTCTCGCACAGTCATGCATCGCCGTTTTATTCCACGCCGGCGGTCGGCACCTGGATTTTCCAGGATGTGTTCGACATCCGTTTCTACGACTACATGGCCACGCAAATGCGCGACGCCATCGTGGCCGCCGCGGCCGACATGCGGCCGGTGAGCATGGGCGGTACGGCGATTTATGCGAACGACATTCGCGGGCATACCTACGGTCCGAAGGTGTCGCAGGAACAGCGCACGCCGAACACACCGGCAGGGCAGCCCTACGACTACACCTCGCGGCAGATGTACGTGCTGCGATTCGACGATCTGGCCACCGGCAGCAACTACGCGAACTGGGTCGTGCTGGGCATCCATCCGGAATGGGTCTGGGGTGAAGAGGTGATCTCCGGCGACGTGACACACGCCACCATGCGTCTGCTCGACCGCGAGACCGGTGCCATCAACCTGATGTCGCAGTCCGAGACCGGCACCTCCGGCCCGCACAAGGACGAGCGCGCCCATCGCGGCGAAGAGCGTCATGAGTTCCAGGAAGCCGCCTTTGCCGGTGCCCATCGCGCCGCGCGCCTGGCCGCTGACAATGTGCATCAGGCACTCGGTAACATCGCGGCCAACCAGCCCTGGGATGCCCACCAGCACGCCACGCTGCGGGACGATTTCGTCGTTGATTTCGCCTACCGGCGCTATGCGCCACCGGTCACCCGGCCGATACCGGGGGTGTCCAACTGCAACTCCGATCGCCTGTTCTACGAGGCCAATCCCGGCATCCCGGTGCTGGGCTTCCCGGACTGCGAGCACGTGGCCGATGATGTCGAAGGTGGTCTGGAGACGGTCGACGGCACCCTGATCGAACCGTTCGAGGCGGTGGCCGGTGACATCTTCCCCAGCCTGCCGGAGACCTACGCCGACGTGCGCGCGCGCATTGGTGAGATCACCGGCGGGATGGTGGACCAACTCGTGGAATTGGGTGTGCCCGTGCCGATCAGCTACAGCGCGACCACCCTGGGTCTGGTGTCGGAGCAGGCGACGGTGCCGATCCAGGTGTTCAAGCTCGGTGATGTGGGCGTCACCTTCTGCCCTTGCGAGCAGTTTACCGACCCTGCATTGAACGTGATCAGCCGGCTGAATCGGGTGGCCGGGGACATCCACACCGGGTGGGACTGGGACCTGGGCTACGCGGCCGACAATCCGCTGCGCAACCCTGCTAATAACGGCGATTTCGTGCATGGAGCCGACGAGGTCGGCTGCGCCGTCAATGGCGACACCGTGACCTGCCCGCATCCGAGCCGCGATGACGGCAGTCTGCTGACGACCTCGCTGGAAGCCTTCGAGCGCATGAAGGCCCAGATTCACAACGATGCTGCCGGCTGGGAAGCGCTCAGCTACGGCCTGCATGCCGAGGCGGAGCCGCTGGACCCGGCGCAGATCAAGGGCAATTTCACGCACGAGGAATTCCCCGACACCGGGTTTGGCCTGGTGATTCCCGTCGGCATGGCGAATGACTATTGGGGCTATATGCCGGCCTACCGCGAGTACCGCGCGCATGACCACTACCGCAAGGCACTCGCAGCCCTGGGGCCGCACGGGGCCGACTTCCTCAACACGCGTCTGGCGCGCCTGGCGGCCAGCCTCAATGGCGGTCCGGGCATGCCCGGCTCGGTACTCGATACCGTGTACACCGTCGAATCGCTGCGCGCTGAAGCGCTGGCACGGGGCCTAGGCGAGATCGGCCGGGGTCTTCGCAGCGCCTACGATCTGACCCAGCCCGCCGATGGCGGCGAAGCCCGCATCGTGACCGAACCGGCCGCGATCGAACGCTTCGACGCCGCAACCGTGCAATGGGTCGGTGGCGCCACCTGGCTCGGTATGCCGACCGTGATCGTCCAGCGGCTCGAGAACGGCGAGTGGATCACCGTGGGAGATCAACGCGGCGAGGTTCCGATTCATGTCGATTTTCTGGGTGGCACACCGGTCTCCGGCAGCGGCGACTTCCAGGGGGTGGTGATCCCCGATCCGGAGGACTACGCGGCTTGGCGCGCGGGCCAGTTCGAGTGGGTTTGGACCGCGGCCTTCGAAGCCTTTGTTTCGGATGTTCCGGTCACCGATGTCGACACGCCCCTGCGACCGGAGGCGCCATACGCCACGCCACTGGGCCTGTACCGCTTCGTCATCGACGGTCGGCGTCAGACAAGTACCGGGCCGACCAGCTATTCGCTCGTCAGCGCCGCCTTCGAGGTGAGCCCCTGGGGTGGGGTCACGGTCGAGGCCCCGGTCCGGTCCGGTTCCGTGTTGGAGTTCGGACTGGGCCCGGTGACGCGGCACACGCAGTTCCAATCCGGGGCTAACACCCGCTCACCGACCGATGCCTTCGGCGAGCGTGTCGTCGGGCCGATCGACTATCCGGACAGCTGGTCCTCGGTGCTGGCCGGCGACGAGGCGCTGATTCCCTGGGTTCGCAACGAACGAAACCTGCACCGCTACGCCAATGGTGTCGAGGTGCAGTATTGCCATCGCTGCACATTCCGTCCCTGGGCGGATACCGGGCAGGCCCAGTCCGTGACGGTGTCGGTGGTGACCAGCGATCAGTCCGTCCAGACCCGCGACGCCAGCAGTCAGGACGGCCTGACATGGCAGCTGCCGATTGACGGCGCGGATGCCTATATCGCGGCCGGTGGAATCCGCGATGCGTTCGGCAACACCAACCGACAATGCGTGGATCTGATCGGGCAGCAGTGTGATCAGCGAGCCGCGAGCGGCGGCATCGCCCTGTCGCGGTAGCGCATCAGGTGCGTTCCCCGTGGCGGGCGGCCGGCAGGCGGGGAGGCGTGGTCCGCCGCCAGATGCGCCCGCGCTGGCGTGGCCCAGGGATGCCTCCGTCAGTCTGAGCGGCACCGCCGCTCGACGGCGGACCGGCGGTTGTCATCGAACCGTCATCTGATTGAAGGACTGGCGAACTACCCTGTGGGCTTTGGCGACCATGGGTGCGCGCCGTTCGCGTGCGTGGCCTTCAACACTCTCTGGGGAATGCAATGCACGCAATCACAACAGTTGATATGCGGCGGCGAGAGCTGCTGCGTTATGTCTTCTATACGGGCGCTGCCGTAAGCGCCGCGCCGCTACTCACGGCCTGTGGTCAGAGCGAGTCGCTAGGTGGCACCGCGCCGGGTGCCGACGGTGAGCCGGGAGGCGGAACCGGTGGCGCCACGCCCATGGGCGAGTTGACGATTCCCAGCGGCCCGCTGGCGAATATCGGCGACATTCTCGCCGCGAACGCGGACGATCTGTTACTCCCTGACGGGTTCACCTCGCGCATCGTCGCCCGTGCGGGCGCGCCCGCCGTGGTCGGTAGTGGTTACACCTGGCACAACTTTCCGGATGGTGGCGCCACCTATCTGCGCGATAACGGCGGCTGGATTTACACCTCGAACAGCGAGACCCTGGGTGTACCGCTGGGTGGGGTCGGCACGCTGGTGTTCGATCCGGACGGCACGCTGGTCGACAGCTACCAGATTCTGTCGGGCACCACGCAGAATTGCGCAGGCGGCAAGACACCGTGGGACACCTGGGTCTCCTGCGAGGAAACCAGCGACGGTCTCTGCTGGGAATGTGATCCATACAACCCGGGCCAGGGCATTGCCAAGCCATCGCTTGGCCTGTTCGCCCACGAAGCCATTGCCGTGGATCAACGTCACGGCATCGTGTACCTCACCGAGGATTCCGGCTCCGGCCGCTTTTATCGTTGGGTCGCCGACCCGGCGGATATCGACCCGGCAACCGGACGCATGGCCTTCGAGCAAGGCACGTTGCAGTGCATGAACGTCGCAGGCTACGAGGACGGCGGCTATGAAGCGGATGATGCCGCGCTACGGGAACTCAAGGCCGTAAGCTGGGTTGATGCGCTCAACCCGGACCAGCCCCAGGGTGACAACCGCGGGCCTGGCACGGTGTTCCAAGGTGGCGAAGGCCTGTGGTTCTACGAATTGCCCGAATCGGTTCGGACCACGCCGACGGGTGGTTCGGCCCCGACCCGCGGGCTGGTGTTCTTCACGACCAAGGGCGACAACCGTGTCTGGGCATTCGATGTCGAAAACCAACTCGTTGAACTGATCTTCGACAACAGCCAGATCGACCCCGGTTTCTCCGATGTCGACAACCTCACCGTCAGCCCTGCTGGTGACATCCTCGTGGCCGAGGACAATCCGGATACTGGCGTGATTCGCATCATGGTGGTTATTCCCAACCAGCCGGCCAAGGTCCTCGTCCAGCTGGGCGACACCCACACCGGCTCCGAGATATGCGGCCCGGCGTTCTCGCCCGATGGGTCACGTTTGTACTTCAGTTCGCAGCGTGCGGCCGGGGCGGGCGGCCTCGGGCAGACGTTCGAAGTCACGATTCCGCAGGCCTTGCGCGCCTGATACCAGGGGCGCCTCGGATTGCGGCTGCGGCGGTCAGTCGGCATGCTCGGTGGTTTTGACTTTGGTGAACCGTATGGGGACACAAGAATCCCCACGGTTCGGAGGCTCACATGAAGCAGGATCCAAGCAGCGCGGTTGACCGCCAGCGCGAGATATATGTTCACGGTGCCGCGGGCCGACGCTCGCCAGTGCCGGTGGATATGGACGAACTGGAGATCGCGGCCCGAGACGTGATGGCGCCGGAGGCCTTCGCCTACATCGCCGGTGGCGCCGGCCGCGAGTCGACCATGGCGGCGAATCTGGCCGGTTTCGAGCGGCTGCAGATCGTGCCGCGAATGCTGCGGGATGTGGGCGAACGCACGATCGCTACCGAGTTTCTCGGCCACCCACGCAGCACGCCTTTGATGCTGTCACCCATTGGCGTGTTGGAGATGGCGCATCCCGAAGCCGACCTGGCCGTGGGGCGGGCCGCCGCCGCCTGCGATATTCCGTACATCTACTCCAACCAGGCCTCGGTTGCGATGGAAACGGTGGCCGAGGCGATGGGGGAGCGCAGCCGCTATTTCCAGCTTTACTGGAGCAAGTCGAACGATCTGGTCGAAAGTTTTGTCCACCGCGCCGAGGCTGCTGGTTGCGAGGCGATTTTTGTCACGCTGGACACCACTTTGCTGGGCTGGCGCACCCGCGATCTCGGTCTGGCGTATCTGCCGTTTTTGCGAGGCAAGGGTATCGCCCAATACACCGCCGACCCGGTGTTCAGGCGGCTGATGCGCGAGGGCGTGAGTGACTCGGCACCACGCCCGCCGATTAGCGTCAAAGCATTGGCCACCCTGGTTGAATCGGCGATGTCGTATCCCGGCAGCACGCTATCAGCACTGGGCTCGGGCGATGCGCTCAAGGCCGTGCGCACCTTCGTCGATATCTACTCGCGGCCGACACTGACCTGGGACGATCTGGATTTTCTGCGCGGCTGCACGGATTTGCCGATCGTGCTCAAGGGTATCCAGCATGCCGACGACGCCAGACGCGCGGTGGATGCCGGCATGGACGGCATCATGGTGTCCAACCATGGTGGACGCCAGGTCGATGGCGCCATCGGCAGCATCGAGGCGCTGCCCGTCATCGCGCAGGCGGTCAACGGTCAGATCGACATCGCCTTCGACAGCGGGATTCGGGGCGGTGCGGATATCTTCAAGGCGCTGGCCCTGGGCGCTGATGTCGTCGGCATCGGTCGGCCCTACTGCTACGGCCTGGCCATCGCCGGCGAATCCGGTGTGCGCGACGTGCTGACCAACTTGCTGGCCGATTTTGAACTCACGATGGCCCTGGCCGGCATTGCCGACGCCAAGGATATTGGCCCGGAAGCGCTGCGAGCCAGATCCGACTTCGAAAATGGGGCTGCCGCTTCATGAGCGAGCGTATCGTGCTCAGCCGCTTCGCCAGGAAACGCTTGTTCCCCAAGCAGGGTCGCACCGACAAATTGCAGGGGACGGATGCCGAGCGGTTCACGGCGCATGTCAATGCGGTGGCGCCGGTCGCGAAGCTGCCGGGCTACGCCCCGTTCTGCCAGCTCTGGGTGTACGAGAACTGGACGTCCACCCGGGTCATGGCGGTGCCGATTACCGAGCACAATCGTCATCTGCTCCGGTCGGCCTATGAAGCGCGTACGGCCAAGGAGCTGCCGGTGCTTACGCGCTGGTTCGAGGGTGTGGACCCGCCGCGGGCTCGCTATCTGATCGTGATTCTCTACAGCCGTGAACAGATGGCGAAAGAGGGTGATGCCATCGACGCCGACTGGGGTGTGGTGGGCTGTCTGCCCACCGCAGAGCCGGAGGAAATACCGATGGCGCCGATCACCATGCTGCGCAATGCGCTGGGTGTGGAGGAGGGTGGTTCCGGCGTGGCGCTGGATCGCGATGCCTATGCACGCAGCGTGGCGTTCTGGGATGTGCACGCCAATTGGCGGGAGTACCGACAAGCCGGTCCCGGCTGAATCGAACCGCGCCGCGACCGCAAGCGCCGTCGCTCACCTCAAATGGGGGATATGCCGGTTGATACCCGGCAGATACCGTGCGGCTTCCTAACCGTACGAGACCTTTGTCCATGCGTATTCAATTCGTTGCCCCTGTGGCGGCTGTCGCGCTGCTGTCTGCCTGTGCAAGCACGCCCCCGGCTCCGCCCCCTGCGTACAACCCCGCATTGGCTGCAGAAGCGCAGGCCGCTGAGTTCATCAAGGGTGGCAACACCAAGGCGCGTGGCACCACGCAGCGTGTGGCCTTAACGTCTTGTGTGGTTGCCTTCGGGACCAAGACCAGCGGCTTCGCGCAGACCAAGGAAGGCACGTTTGCCTATGACGATCCGGACAAGACCCGGATCGAAGCCAAGGTGAGCACGATGTACCGCCTCGAAGGCGTGGATGAGGCTCGCCTGCAGACGATCACCAACCAAGTTTGTGCGCGTGCGGAGCAGCAACTCGCGGCCGCTGGACTCGATGTGATGCCGCATGCGGCGTTGGCGAGCACGCCGCAGTATCAGGCGCTGGCCGAGAAAGGGCGTGCTGCACCGGTGGATTGGTCGTTGGGCAAATCGGACTACCGGCTGTTCGTCCCCACCGGCTGGACGTTGTTCGATCAGCGATTCGATGGCACTGGCCGCACGTTCAAGAATATTTTTGGCCAAGCCAGCCGGAGCAACCCGCAGGCACTGGAGGCCAAACTGGTCAACGAGCTTGGTGTGGCCGGTGTGCATCTGGACATCATGATCGACTTCGCCAATGTCACCAGTAGCGATGACAATTACACCGGGTTTGTCGGGCGCAATGTGGGCCGTGACGAAGCCAGTGTGCAAACCACCGTCAAATTGGCCTCCAGTGGCATGCTCAAGATGATCACGCCCGATGCTGTCAACTGCCACAAGCTGGGGTGCGACACCATCATGACGACCTGGCCGATTTATCAGTCCAAGCGTCCGCTGGTGTCTTCGGAACCGTTCTACACCGACATGCGCGATGCGCAGTCGGCCGGTAGCAAGGTGGCCGAAGGTATCGCCAACGCGGTGGGCTTCCTCACGGCATTGTCGGGCGGTTCGGGCAGCAGCTACGACCGGACCGAGTGGGCTGTGGTGGCCGACGAATCCGCCTACGCGGATATCGCGACGCGTTACGCGGAGCACTTCGTGGATCTGGCAGCGATTTCGCAGCGGCCGTAATTCGCGGTCCATCGCCGTCCGTCGCAGAAGGCCCGATCAACGGATCGGGCCTTCTCGGTTTCCGCTATCGAGCTTGGCGCTGCGTTAAAGCGCGATCTCACCGCCATCGTTGCGGCTGATGACGACGGTCGCCGAACGTGGCCGGGTTCCGGCGCCATCGGGGAAGGTGCCACCCGGATGCTGGATGTTGACGAACATCGTCCGGTTGTCGGGCGTCATGTCCACGCCGGTGACTTCACAGCCGGCTGGCCCGACAAAGAAGCGCTTGAGCTGGGCCTGGGTGTCCGGCCGGATCAGACGGTCGCCATCCAGTCCTGCTGGCACGACGGCGAGCATCTGGTCGTTGGTGTTCGAGTCCAGCGGAGCGCCGTTGTCTGTCTGAATCCAGAGCACGCCGCGCTTGTCGAACCACAGACCATCGGGGCTGGCGAACTCGTTGTCGAGCGTCAGGCCGGAAATGTTGAATGACGGGTCGGCAGAGGCATTGGAGCCGAAGACGAAGATGTCCCAGTCGAAGGTCGTGGCGGCGGGGTTGTCGCCGGCTTCAGCCAGTCGAATGACATGGCCGTGACTGTTGTTGGCTCGCGGGTTGGCCGGGTTTTCACCACCCACTTCACGACGCGTATTGTTGGTGAGCGTGAGATAGATTTCGCCAGTATTTGGGTCGGTTGACGACCATTCCGGGCGATCCATTGGTGTGGCGTTGACCAGGTCCGCGGCGATGCGAGCGTAGGTCAGTACTTCGGCTTGGCTGGAGAAGCGGGCGGCTAGGGCGGGCACACTGATATCCAGTTCCACCCATTCGCCGCTGCCATCTTCAAAGAAACGGGCGACGTAGAGCGTGCCGTTGTCCAGGTACTTGTTCCCGGCGGTCAGGCCGCCATCGGCATCTGCAGGGTCCCAGTTTTCGTCGGAAACGAACTTGTAGAAGTAGTCGAAGCGGTTGTCGTCGCCCATATACCAAGCAATAGGACGATCGGCTATGACGCGACCGGGCTCTGCGCCTTCGTGCAGGATGCGCCCCATTGCCGTGCGCTTGGTGGGCGTGGAGACCGGGTTGTAAGGATCGATTTCCACCAGCCAGCCGAAGGTGTTGCTGGCATTGCGATAGTCGCTGGCGGCGGTTGCGCCAGATGGCGTCGTGTCCCAGCGTGCGAATTCGTCATTCACTTCGGACGCATCGCCAGCCAGTGCACCCCACAGATAGCCGAAGCCGGTGGCGCTCAGGCCATACCGGGCTTTTTCTTCAGGGATCGGGTCTTCGTCGGTGGTGACATAGCCCTGAAAGTTTTCTTCGGTCGCGAGATAGGTGCCCCACGGGGTGAAGCCGCGTCCGCAGTTGTTCACAGTGCCGCGTGTGGTCATGCCCGAGGTATCGAAGGCGGTGACCACGAGATCGGTGCCGGCCACTGGGCCAGACAAGTTCATGGTGGTGCCCGCCGTGATACGGCGATTGAATCCGGTGTTGGCGATGGACCACTCGCCGGAGGTGTCGCGCACCAATTCGACGACGGACACGCCGTGCGCGTTGATGTCCTTGCGCACTTCATCGGGGTCTGTCGGGTTGCCATCGGCATCGACACTGCGGCCGTCCCCAGCATACAAGGTGCTGTTGGAATACTCATGGTTCACGACCAGGAGGCCGCGATCAGAGTTCTCAGAACCGGCGGGCAAGGGATAGAACTTCATGCCGTCGTGGTTCGCGCCGATTTGCAGCGCCTGTTCGGCGGCCGTATTTGTTCCGTCCCCCGCAAAGGCTGGTGCGACGCCATTGAGCGGCGTGCCCCAGGGAATCATGACCTGCGTGGTGTAGCCGTTGGGCACGCTGACCATGTCGGCCGGTGAGCCCGGGATCGAGTAAAGCTCAGCGTCGGTGCCGAGCTGTTGTTGTCGGAATCACTACAGGCCGAGAGTCCCGCGCCCGCGAAGATCGTGGTGGCTGCCAGGCTGAGGCCGCCGCGCAGCGTGTCCCGCCGCGTCAGGCGTGCCGCAAGAATATCCGCAAACGGCTGGGCGTTTGTGTGCGGTGTGGTCGGGTCGAGATCGTGGATGGACTGTGGGTCCGGACGAGACGAACGATTTCGCGTCATGCTGATAAGCCTCCCTGAAATGTCGGCGGACGGATGTAACCCATCCAGCCTAGGCAGGCTTTGTGACGCTCCGGTTAGCGTTTCTTTACGACTTGTTGACAGTCAGGCGGCGTCGCGTGGACGACGATGCGTTCAGGGTGAACGAAAGGTCGCCGAGCGCGTCAGGCCGCCGCCGAGGCCGGCATTGGCAGACGCAGTGACCGCCACAGATCCAGCGTGTGCTCTGCTCGGTTGAGCGTGTAGAAATGCAGGCCTGGCGCCCCCAGTTCCAGCAGCCGCTCGGATAGCTGGGTGACGACATCCAGCCCGAAGGCGCGCAGCGAATCCAGATCATCGCCATAGGCTTCCAGCCGGCGGCGAATCCAGCGTGGAATCTCGGCACCGCAACGATCGGAAAAGCGGATCAGCTGCTCGTAGTTGGTGATGGGCATCACCCCGGGCACGACGGGTTGGGTCACGCCGTGGGCCGCCAACCGATTGCACAGATCTTCATAGGCGTGGGCGTTGTAGAAATACTGTGTCATTACAGCATCGGCACCCGCTTCGATCTTGCGCAGGAGATTCTGCAAGTCGGCTTCGGGCGTCGGGGATTCCGGGTGATACTCCGGATAGGCCGCGACCTCGATATGAAACTCATCGCCGGTGGTCTTGCGGATGAAGCTCACCAGCTCGTTGGCGTAGCGGAACTCGCCCGGATCGGTCATGCCCGGCAACAGATCGCCGCGTAGCGCGACCAGCCGCTGGATGCCGGCTTCACGGTACTGGCCCAGTAACTCGGTGATGCGCTCGCGCGTCGAACCGATGCAGGAGATGTGTGCAGCCACCGGGATTCCGGTGTCGGTTAGCGTGTCGACACAGGTTTCCAGCGTGCCGGTCTGCGTGCTGCCACCGGCACCGAAAGTCACGGAAAAGAAGGCGGGTTGAACCTCGGCCAGCTGCTTGCGCACCGTGGCCAGGCGTTCCGCGCCCTTTTCGCCCTTGGGCGGAAAAAATTCAAAGCTGAATTGCAATGCGCTCATAAAGGCTCCTGGTCGCTTTGCGCAACCATCTCGACGGATAGGAAACGGCGGGCGAGATCAGCTCGCCCGCCGAACGGTCCGAGACGCGCTTAGTACCGATACGCTTCCGGCTTGAACGGTCCTTCGACCGTCACGCCGATGTAGTCGGCCTGCTTGTCCGTCAGCTGGGTCAGGCGTGCGCCCAGCTTGCCGAGATGCAGTGCGGCAACTTTTTCGTCCAGGTGCTTGGGCAGGACGTACACATCCTTGCCGTACTGGTCACCCTTGGTGAACAGCTCGATCTGCGCCAGCGTCTGGTTGGTGAAGGAGTTCGACATCACAAAGCTCGGGTGGCCGGTGGCGCAGCCGAGGTTCACGAGCCGGCCGCGGGCCAGCAGGATGATCTTCTTGCCGTCGGGGAATTCGACATGGTCGACCTGAGGCTTGATCTCGTCGAACTTGCATTTCTTCTCCAGCCCGGCAACGTCGATCTCGTTGTCGAAGTGGCCGATGTTGCAGACGATGGCCTGGTCGTGCATGCGCTCCATGTGCTCGAAGCGGATGACGTTGTAGTTGCCCGTGGCGGTCACGAAGATGTCGACCTGTTCGATGATGCCCGCGTCTTCCAGGTTCACGATCTTGTGGCCTTCCATGCAGGCCTGCAGCGCGCAGATCGGGTCGACTTCCGTGACCCAGACCGTGCAGCCCAGGGCCTTGAGCGACTGCACCGAGCCCTTGCCGACATCGCCGTAGCCACAGACGATCGCAGTCTTGCCGGCGACCATTACATCGGTGGCGCGCTTGATGCTGTCGACCAGTGATTCACGGCAGCCATAGAGGTTGTCGAACTTCGATTTGGTGACCGAGTCGTTCACGTTGATCGCCGGGAACGGCAGCGTGCCGGCCTTGGCCATGCGGTACAGGCGCGCGACGCCGGTGGTGGTTTCTTCGGTCACGCCCTGGATGTTGGCCAGAACCTTCTTGTACCAGCCCGGCTTTTCGGCGTTGCGCTGCTTGATCGCGGCGAACAGGTAGGTTTCCTCTTCGCTTTCCGGATTGGCGATCAGCGACGGATCGTCTTCGGCGCGCGCGCCGAGGTCGATCAGCAGCGTGGCATCGCCACCGTCGTCGAGGATCATGTTCGGCGTGCCGCCATCGGCCCACTCAAAGATCTTGTGGGTGTAATTCCAGTACTCCTCCAGCGTTTCGCCCTTGTAGGCGAACACCGGCGTGCCGCCCGCTGCGATCGCGGCGGCGGCGTGGTCCTGCGTGGAGTAGATGTTGCACGAGGCCCAGCGCACATCGGCACCCAGTGCCTTGAGCGTTTCGATCAGCACGGCGGTCTGGATGGTCATGTGCAGGGAGCCGGCGATGCGGGCGCCCTTGAGTGGCTGACTGGCACCGTACTCGTCGCGCGTGGCCATCAGGCCAGGCATTTCGGTTTCGGCAATGGAGATTTCCTTGCGGCCGAAGGCGGCAAGGTTGATGTCGGCAACGTGGTAGTCCGTTGCGGTCTGGATGTTTTCTGCTGCAACACTCATGTGTGGCTCCGTGATTCGTTTCTAGGAAAAGGGGTTGAAAGCGCGGCTTAGGCCGCGGCGGCGCCGCGCAGGGCTTCCGCCTTGTCGGTGCGCTCCCAGGGCAGGTCCAGGTCTTCGCGGCCGAAGTGGCCGTAGGTGGCGGTGTCGCGGTAGATCGGCTTCACCAAGTCCATCATCGTGACGATGCCGTAGGGCCGCAGATCGAAATGCTCGCGCACCAGCTGGGTCAGCAGGTCTTCGTCGATCTTGCCGGTGCCGAAGGTTTCGACCATGACCGAGGTCGGCTCGGCAACGCCAATGGCGTAGGAGAGCTGGATCTCGCATTTGTCGGCCAGGCCTGCAGCCACGATGTTCTTGGCGACGTACCGAGCGGCGTAGGCTGCGGAGCGGTCAACCTTGGAGGGGTCCTTGCCGGAGAACGCGCCGCCACCGTGACGGGCGTAGCCGCCGTAGGTATCGACGATGATCTTGCGGCCGGTGAGGCCGGCATCACCCATGGGCCCACCGATGACGAACTTGCCGGTCGGGTTGATGTGGAACTTGGTGTCCGCGCTAATCCATTCGGCCGGCAGCACCGGCTTGATGATTTCTTCCATCACCAGTTCCTGCAGGGCTGCCTGGTCGATGTCCGGGCTGTGCTGGGTGGACAGCACCACGGCATCGATGGCCGCCGGCTTGCCGTCCACATAGCGGAACGTGACCTGCGACTTGGCATCCGGGCGCAGCGTGTTCGGGTGCTGCGCGCGGCGCACTTCCGACTGCTTGCGGATCAGGCGATGCGCGTACTCGATCGGAGCCGGCATCAGCACATCGGTCTCGTTGCAGGCGAAGCCGAACATCAGGCCCTGGTCGCCGGCGCCTTGTTCTTCCTTGGTCGCACGGTCCACGCCCTGGGCGATGTGTGCGGACTGTTTGCCGATCAGCGACATCACGGCGCAGGAGTCGCCATCGAAGCCGGTGTCGGAATGCGTGTAGCCGATGTCGTTGACCACGCCGCGGACCAGTTCATCCAGGTCGACCCAGGCGTTGGTGGTGATCTCGCCGCCGACAATCACCGCGCCGGTCTTGACCATGGTTTCGCAGGCGACGCGCGCATTCGGCGCGTTATCGCCTTCTTGGCGCAGGATCTCGTCCAGCACGGCGTCCGAGATCTGGTCGCACATTTTGTCGGGATGGCCTTCGGAGACCGACTCCGACGTGAATAGAAAGGATTTGTTCATGTGGTCACCTGAGTTGTGCAAGCGAACCCCGCGCAGCCCCGAGCCACGCAGGTGGTTGATTCTGATTGCATCGCGGATGGCCGGCATATCCGCCTATCCGGATGGGCGGATGATACTAGCGCCGGATCATGACAATTGCACGCGTCGACCCGCACAAACCGACGAATGTGCATGCCGTGAAACCCGCGCCGGCGGGTCGTGGTCGTAGAGTGTCTCTTCAGTTGTTCCAGGATGAACCGGTATGGCATTGACTCCTTCCACCATGCTGCCGATCGGTACGGTCGCCAGTGACTTTCTGCTGCCGGACACGGTGAGCGGAGACAATCTGTCCTACGAGCGCGTGGCCGGCGAGCAGGGCACCGTGATCATGTTTATCTGCAACCATTGCCCCTACGTGAAGCATGTGCGCAGCGGTTTGGTGGACGTCGCGAAGGACTACAGGGACCGAGGGATCGGCTTTGTGGCGGTCAGTTCCAACGACGCGCAAACCCATCCGGAAGACGGTCCGGAGGCCATGGCCGACATGGCGCAATCGGCCAAGCTGCCGTTTCCCTATCTATATGACGCCACCCAGGACATGGCGCGGGCATACCGAGCCGCCTGTACCCCGGATTTCTTCGTCTTCGACGCGCAGCGCCGGCTGGTCTACCGGGGTCGCCTCGACGGCGCCACGCCAGGCAATGCCGTACCCGTCACCGGCGCCGACCTGCGTGCGGCGATCGACGCCCTGTTGCTGGGCAAAGCCATACCTGACCACGAACAGCAGCCCAGTATCGGCTGCAATATCAAGTGGGCCGCCTGAAGGCGCGGGCCGGGTCGCCTCAGGACATCTTCGCAGCCAGCCGCAGTGGCAGGATGCGCAAGACGCGGCTGATCAGTGCCCAGGGCCAGCCCGGCACGTAGGCGCTTGCCGGTTCGCGGTTGATGGTCTTGACCAGCGCTCGGCAACCGGTGTCCAGATCGACCCGGAACGGCGCATTTTTCA
>JAGLCS010000134.1 GCA_023146115.1 Abyssibacter sp.
CAAGGCATTGAAGGAATGCTTCGAGAGCATGTGCACCTCATCGATCAGGTACACCTTGTAACGGCCGCGCGTGGGCGCGTACTGCACGTTGTCGAGCAGCTCGCGGGTGTCGTCGACCTTGGTGCGCGAGGCCGCATCGATTTCGATCAGATCAACAAAGCGCCCCTGGTCGATCTGCTCGCAGGCGCTGCAGCTGCCGCAGGGAGTGGCGGTCACACCGGTTTCGCAGTTCAGGCATTTCGAGATGATCCGACCCAGCGTGGTTTTGCCAACACCCCGGGTGCCGGAGAACAGCATGGCGTGGTGAATGCGCTGCTGCTCAAGCGCATTGCTCAGGGCCTGGACCACGTGCTGCTGGCCCGCCACCTGCTCGAAAGTGCGTGGGCGCCATTTGCGCGCCAGTGCCTGATAGGTCATGCGGAGGAGCTTCTATCTGCGAGGTCTGGATTGTCGCAGATACCGATCCGCGGCGTCTGCTGAGTCACCGCCATCGGGACTGACCGGGAAAAGGTGGCGGACCGCACCAGCGACACCCCGGCGCCCGAATGAACCGCTACCGTTGCTCCCTTCCGGGCCTGGCGGGGTTTACGACCATTCGCCGCGGGGGAACCGATGCGGCCCACCGTCGAGTCCGACCCGAGCGGGCCGGCGCGCCCGCCGCTGGGCAACCCCAGAGGCGAACGGGCGCGAAGCCTAACAGATTTTGCCCGAATTTCGAGACCGCTCAGGGCTCCACGATGGCGAAGGTGCCGTCGGGCTGATCCAGCAGGGAAAAGAACTTCAACAACTTGAGCCGGCTGCCCGAGAGCGCGAGTTCGTCGCTTCCGAACAGGTCCCCCAATGCCGCTTGGCGGGTGAGCACCCGGATGAACAGCGGGTGGCTGATGGCGATGGTCACATCCGGGCTGTCCGCTGGATCAAGCCTGCGGTGGTGCAGCACCGCATTCTCGATCCACAGCAGGTACGCATCCTCGCGATCCGTGAGTTCGAGGCCGACGCTAAGCGTCACATCTTCGGCCTTCGGACCGTTGAGTCGCGCCGCCATCGAGTCCAGCAGGGTCGGAATACCGATGTGCTCCAGCAGTCCGGCCGTATCTGCCAAGTTCATCACCTGCTCCGGCATGCCGTGGCGTAGTTCATAGGCCGCTGTCAGATAAAAATCCCGCCAAGGGCCGGATTCCGCCTGATAGCCCATCTGATCGTAGGTCCGGGCCAGCAACGCTCTGGCCGAATCGCTGGCCTGACCGGAAAACACCAGGTGATTCAGCAATTCGGCCCCCCAGCGGTAATCCGCAGCGTCAAAGGCGGCCTGCGCGGCCTGCATCACTGCCTCGGCCCCGCCAGCGAGTTTCACGTAGCGCTGGCCAACCTCGGCGGGCGGCAAGGCGTTCAGATGGGCCGGATTGCCGTCGAACCAGCCAAAATAGTACTGATAGACCGCACGCGCGTTGTGGCGAACCGTGCCGTAGTAGTCACGGTTGTGATAGCCGCGCCGCAGCGAGGGCGGCAGTTCAATAGTTTCGGCGATCTCCTTGGGCGTCAGGCCATTGTTCGCCAATCGCAGCGTCTGATCGTGGATGTACTTGTAGGTATCACGCTGCTCGACGAGAAAGGTCTGCACCGTGTCGCGCCCCCAGACCGGCCAGTGATGCGATCCGACGAAGACCTCGGCCTCGGCGAACGCCGTACGCGCCTCTTCGATATAGCGGCTCCAGGCCAATGCATCGCGCACTTTCGCGCCACGTAAGGTGTAGACGTTGTGCAGCGTCCGCGACGTGATCTCCGCCCCAAGAAACGCCTTGCTCGCGGGCAGATACGCGGTGAACTCGGCAGGCGCCTCGGAGCCCGGCGCATTCTGGAACACGAACTCGACCCCATCCAGCGTTTCGGTTTGCCCCGTCTGTTCGACGATTAGCGTCGGCTCCATGATGCCCATCAGCCCGTTGAATGCAGGTGATTTCCCCAACCCGGTATCCACATGCCCACGCGCCGAGCGCGGCAGCTCGCGGCCATACATGTAGCCCGCCCGGCGCTGCATGGCCGGCCCGGCCAGCACGTTTTCGCTGGTGGCCTCCTCCATGAAACCGCTGGGTGCAACGATGGGCATGTCATCGGCAAAGGCCTGGCTCAGGCCGCGGATGCCGCCGAAATGATCAATGTGGCTGTGGGTGATCAGCATCGCCGTGATCGGCCGTGGCTCCAGGTGCTCCATGGCGAAGGCCCAGGCGGCCTCGGCGGTCTGCGCATTGGTCAGGGGATCGACCACAATCCAACCCTGCTCGCCGCGAATCAGCGTCATATTGGCGAGGTCGAAGCCCCGCAGCTGATAGATGCCGGGAACGACCTCGAACAAGGCCGCGATGCTATGCATGTCGGCCTGGCGCCACAGACCGGGATGCACGCTGTCCGGAGCGGCGCCGTCGATGAAGTCATAGGCCGGGATGTTCCAGATCCGCCTGCCGTCTTCCCGCGTGACGACCAGGTCATCCGCGCGAGCGATCAACCCGCGACGGGCGGCGTCCATGCCATCCAGATACGGCTCCGGCATCGCTGCGGCCACTGCCTGATTGGCCTGAACAGTGGCCGCCGTCGGCGCTGAGAATCCGTGTTCGTCATCGCCTTCCTGCGTCGGTAGCGTGCGATCCGAACAGGCGGCGAGCACCAGCATTACGAGGCCACCTGCCGGTAGCCGAAGTCCCCGAGCGATCATGTCGTGTCCCTCTCCCTTGTTATTGCGGCGTAGTCCGTTGTCCTGTGTTCCGACCACGGCTAGGCCAGTCTCCCAAAATGCTGCGGTACGGTACTACGACTGGATTCAAAGCATTAGACTCGCAGCCAATCGAGCGCACCAAGCCGGTCGCTCCCAATACCAATTGTCCACGTCACCGTGACCTGCGGTGCGATGGAGAGAGACCACAACATGACTGACGAGACGCTCCGGCTTCACCTGCCGGAACCGACGACGCGTCCGGGTATGGATCCCGACGCGAGCATGATCAAGGTGCCCGCCGCCGGCACCCTGCCGAAGCCTCCGCTGGACGAGCCGGACGACCAGATGTGGGACTACGCCCTGGGCATGGTCCGCGTGCTCGGAGACGACGACCTCGCGGTTGGCGACTGGGATCCGAAACTGGACGCCGATACGCTGCGCCGCGGCCTGACCTACATGATGCGCACCCGCGCATTTGATGACCGCATGTTGCGCCAGCAGCGTCAGGGCAAGACTTCGTTCTACATGAAGTGCACCGGCGAAGAGGCCTGCGGCGTCGCCCAGGCCATGGCCTTGCGACCGGATGACATGCTGTTCCCCAGCTACCGCCAGCAAAGCATGCTGGTGGCGCGTGACTGGCCGCTGGTGGATCTGATGTGCCAGATCTTCAACAACCCCAAAGACCGG
>JAGLCS010000135.1 GCA_023146115.1 Abyssibacter sp.
CCAGCAGGTTTTTTGGTGGAGGAGTTGCTGACCACAGCCGCTCCTAACACCTATTCGCTGGTGTTGGCGCGAGCCTGCGAATAGCGCTGAAGGCCGGCGGCCTCGCTGTGACCCAGCGTCAGGCCGCCTAGTCGGTCGCCGCGTTCTCTGGCGAACGCGGCTTCCAAGGATTCAATCGCCGTTGATGATGCGATTCAGGGTTTCACTGGGCCGCATCACGGCAGCGAGCTTGGCGTGGTCGGGTTTGTAGTAACCGCCGATGTCCACTTCCTTGCCTTGCACCTCGGTCAGTTCTTTGAGGATGGCATCGGCGTTGTCCGCCAGGGCTTTGGCCAGCGGTGAGAAGTGGGCCTTGAGCTCGGCATCGGTGTCCTGCGCGGCCAGGGCCTCGGCCCAGTACATCGCCAGATAAAACTGGCTGCCGCGATTGTCCAGCTCGCCCGTGCGGCGTGATGGGCCCTTGCCGTTGTCCAGCAGCTTGCCGGTGGCTTCGTCCAGGGTGTCGGCCAGCGCCTTGATCTTGGGGTTGTCTTTCTTGCTGGCCAGATCATCCAGGCTGGCGGCCAGGGCGAGAAATTCGCCCAGTGAATCCCAGCGTAGGTGGTTTTCCTCCACCAGCTGCTGCACGTGCTTGGGGGCAGAACCGCCGGCACCGGTTTCGTAGAGACCGCCGCCTTTCATCAGCGGCACGATGGAGAGCATCTTGGCGCTGGTGCCCAGTTCCATGATCGGGAACAGGTCGGTGAGATAGTCGCGCAGGATGTTGCCGGTGACCGAAATCGTGTCCAGGCCGCGTATGCAGCGCTCCAGCGTGAAACGCATGGCACGCACCTGGGACATGATCTGAATATCCAGCCCTTCAGTGTCGTGCTCTTTCAAGTAGGTCTTGACCTTCTTGATCAGTTCGTTCTCGTGGGGGCGGTAGGGGTCCAGCCAGAACAGCGCCGGCATGCCCGAGGCGCGTGCGCGGTTCACCGCCAGTTTCACCCAATCCCGGATGGGCTCGTCCTTGACCTGACACATGCGCCAGATGTCGCCGGCTTCCACAGTCTGGGTGAGCAACACCTCGTCGGTTTCGTTGTCGACAATGCGGGCCTCGCCGCCGTACTCGACCTCGAAGGTCTTGTCGTGGGAGCCGTATTCCTCTGCCTTCTGCGCCATCAGGCCCACGTTGGGCACGGTGCCCATGGTGGCAGGATCGAAGGCGCCATTGGTCTTGCAGAAGTTCACGACCTCCTGATAGATGCGAGCGAAGGTACTCTCCGGAATCACCGCCTTGGTGTCCTTGAGGCGGCCATCGGCGCCGTACATCTTGCCTCCGGCACGAATCATCGCCGGCATGGAGGCATCGACGATGACGTCGTTCGGTGCATGCAGGTTGGAAATGCCCTTGGTGGAATCGACCATCGCGATTTCCGGACGATGCTGATGGCAGGCACGCAGGTCTTCGATCACTTCCTCGCGCAGCGAGCCGGGCAGCAGTTCGATCTTGTTGTACAGGTCCACCAGCCCGTTATTGACGTTGACACCCAGGGTGTCGAACCAGAACTTGTGTTTCTTGAAGGCGTCCTTGTAGTAAACCTTGACCGCATGGCCAAACACGATCGGATGCGACACCTTCATCATCGTCGCCTTGACGTGCAGCGAGAACAGCAGATTGGTCTCGTAGGCGTCCGCGATCTGTTCTTCGTAGAACTTCACGAGCGCCTTCTTGCTCATGAACATGCTGTCGATGACTTCGCCGTCGAGCAGGGCGACTTCCGGTTTCAGGACGTGTGCATTCCCATCCTGATCGATCAGTTCCATGCGCACCGTGCGGGCGCGGTCCAGCGTCATGGATTTTTCGCCGTGGTAGAAATCCCCTTCGCGCATGTGGGCGACATGGGTGCGGGAGGCCATGCTCCATTCGCCCATGGAATGCGGATTTTTCCTGGCGTATTCCTTGACCGCCTTGGGAGCGCGCCGATCCGAATTGCCTTCGCGCAGGACAGGGTTCACCGCACTGCCCAACACCTTGGCATAGCGTTTTCGGGTTTCCTTATCCTCTTCGGCCGCTTCGTCCTGCGGATAGTCCGGAACGTCGTAGCCTTGTTGCTGCAGCTCCTTGATCGCGCTGCGAAGCTGCTGCAGGGCGGCGCTGATATTCGGAAGCTTGATGATGTTGGCTTCCGGGTCTTGCGTCATCTCGCCCAGAATCGCCAGATTGTCCGGCAGACGTTGTTCTTCGCTCAGGCGCTCGGGAAACGCCGCGAGAATGCGTGCAGCCAGGGAAATGTCGCTTAGCCCGACATCAATTCCCGCCGGATCGAGATACCGCTTGATGATCGGCAGAAAACCCGCCGTCGCGAGCATCGGGGCTTCGTCGGTGAAGGTATAGGTAATCTTCGATTGGGTAGCGCTCATCGATCAGCCTTTGATTTTGGTCGCGCGTGATCGCGCGACGGAAATGCAATCCGCCGCCTTCAGCGGCTGCCGAGCAACGAAGATGGCGTCAAGGCCGCTCGGCTTTCGTGGGGCCTGATTCTAATCGTTTCGGCGAGTGGCTGCCGGCTCTCGTCGCTGGCTGGCAGGCCTTCAGCGAGGCTATTGCAGCAGGAAGCAAAGCAGCGCCTTCTGAGCGTGCAGGCGGTTCTCCGCCTCTGCCCATACCAGGCTCTGCGGGCCATCAATGACCGACGCGGTGACCTCTTCCCCGCGGTGAGCCGGCAGGCAGTGCAGAAAGACGGCGTGGTCGGCCGCCTTGGCCATCAGCGCATCGTCGACCTGATACGCCGCGAACGCCGCCATGCGTTGCGCCTGTTCGGACTCCTGGCCCATGCTGGCCCAGACGTCAGTGACGATCGCGTCAGCGCCTTCGGCGGCCTGTTCGGGGTCGCGCATCAATTCGACGGCGTCGCCGCATTGCGCGAGCACGTCCGCATCCGGGTCGAATCCTTCCGGGCAGGCAACGCGCAGCTGAAAACCGAATTGCCGGGCGGCCAGAGCAAACGAGTTGCAGACATTGTTGCCGTCGCCGATCCAGGCCACGGTCCGGCCGCTGATCGAACCGAAATGCTCCACCAGCGTCTGCACATCGGCCAGCAACTGGCAGGGGTGATAGCGGTCGGACAAGCCGTTGATGACGGGTACGTCGCAGGCCGCGGCGAATTGCTCCAGCGCCTGTTGGTCATCGTTTCGGATCATCACGATGTCGACCATCCGGCCCAGCACGCGCGCCGTGTCCTCGACCGGCTCGCCGCGCCCGAGCTGGGTGTCGCGCGGGGACAGGAACAGCGCGTGACCGCCGAGTTGTGCCATGCCGGCCTCGAAGGAAACGCGTGTTCGTGTCGAGCTTTTCTCGAAGATCATCGCCAGCGTGCGGCCGACCAGCGGTCGATGCGTATGACGCACCCGTTTCAGGGCAATCGCCTGCTCGATGAGGGTTTCGAGCTCAGCAGGGGAGAAGTCGAGCAGCGTGAGAAAGTCGCGTTTCATCGATTGGGTTCCAGTTTATGGACCGGAAAAAGAAAACGGGCCGCCCGGTGGCCGGGCAGCCCGTCGAGCCGTGGCCGGAGCCTTTAGGCGCTCAGGTTCTTCTCGACGAAGTCCCAGTTCACCAGTGCCCAGAAGTTCTCGAGATACTTCGGGCGGGAGTTCCGGTAGTCGATGTAGTACGCGTGCTCCCACATGTCGGCGGTGAGCAACGGCGTGTGGCCATCGGTCATCGGGTTTTCCGCGTCGTCGGTGTTGACGATGTCCAGCTTGCCGTCGGCGGTCTTGACCAGCCAGGTCCAGCCCGAGCCGAAGTTGCCGGCGCCCGAGGTGTTGAACTTCTCTTTGAAGTCGTCCACCGAGCCGAAGGCGTTGTCGATCTCGCCGCTCAGCGCGCTGCTGGGGCTGCTGCCGCCAGGGGTCAGACCGTTCCAGAAGAACGTGTGATTCCAGATCTGGGCGCAGTTGTTGAACAGGCCGCCGGGGCCTGCGTTCTTGATGATCTCTTCGAGTGACGCGTTGGCGAACTCGGTGTCGTCGATCATGCCGTTCGCCTTGTCCACGTAGGTCTTGTGGTGCTTGCCATAGTGGAAGTCCAGCGTTTCCTTGGACATATGGGGCTCTAGAGCGTCACGTGCGTACGGCAGTTCAGGAAGTGTGAATGCCATGGTGCAATCTCCTTGACTGTTGGCGAATCAATGGCGCCGGGGGGCGCGCCAAATGGGGTGTAACCATAGGCGAGCAGTGTATTCCTGACAATTACCTGGATGGATTTGTCACATCGTTATTCGTTGATTTTCCGGTGAACCGCGCGGTCGATTCGGCGCGATCCTTGCTGGGTTTCTACAGCGGGCGGCAGGCGATCTCCGGTCCTGTATAATCCGCGCCCGTTTGTTGTCGCCGCATCCGCGGTGACTGTCTAGAACACCGACGGAGGTGGTTTTCAATGGACGCCCTGCAACGCATCAAGGAGAAGGTCGAGGAGAACCCCATCATCATTTTCATGAAGGGTTCACCGGACTTCCCACAGTGTGGTTTTTCCGCACGTGCCTCACAGGCGCTCAACGCCTGTGGCGTTCCCTACGCCTATGTGAACATCTACGAAGATGAAGAGATTTATCGCGCGCTGCCCAAGTTCGCGAATTGGCCGACCTTCCCGCAGCTCTACGTCAAAGGGGAGCTGATCGGGGGCTGTGACATCACGCTGGATCTCTACCAGACCGGTGAGTTGCCACGCATGCTCAAGGAAGCTGGCGGCGTCGAGGCCTGATGCTCGCAAGCTTTCGCAAAACGCCCGCTTCATGCGGGCGTTTTTGTTCATGAGTCCGGCCGCGGTGTCCGGCCCGGCGGACGCGGTGCGACTGGATCGATGGCTGTGGGCGACTCGCGCGTTCAAAACCCGGGCGCTCGCGCAGGATGCCGTCCGGCGGGGCCAGGTGGTGGTCAACGGGCAGACGGCCAAACCGTCGCGCGGCATCCGCGTCGGCGACATCGTCGCGTTCAGCAAGGCCGGGGTTCGCGATGAGGTCGAGGTATTGGTGTTGCTCAGTGATCGTGTCGGTGCTCCGGTGGCGGCTCAAGCCATGCGGCGCACCGAAAACGGCGACCGCATTCACGCAGAAGACACCGAGCGCCGACGCATCGAGCGGTTGCAAAATCAATCCGTCGCGCCGACCCATCGGCCCAACAAGCAGGGCCGCCGCGCCATCCGTCGCTTCAAGGAAAGCTCCTGAGCGGCGTCGCGTCTGGAACCGATCTTTTTGAGGCAGGCGAACGCGACGGCTGGGCCGCCGAGTACCGGGGTTGCCTTACCGCGCTGCGCCGACCGCCATCGAGGCGGTCCCTCTCGCCAGGTGGCGGCCGTAAACGGTCAGCGCGATGACGGATAGGTACATCAACAGCCCGTAGACGGCCGAAGCCAGGGCGAGTTCGGTGCTGCCGAGCAGCGACAGCGCAACGGTCAGGCCTAGCGTGGTGTTCTTGATGCCGACCTCAATGGCCAGCGTCAGGCCATCCGCCGAACTCAATCCCGTCCACTTGCCGATAATCAGGCCCAGGGCGAGGGCGCTCAGGTTCAGTGCCAGCACGGGTGCCCAGGCGGCGGCCAGCCAGGCCGGGAGATTCGCCCACTCGGCGATGACGATGCCGATGATGATCGCGATCAGCA
This sequence comes from Abyssibacter sp., assembly GCA_023146115.1. Taxonomy (GTDB): domain Bacteria; phylum Pseudomonadota; class Gammaproteobacteria; order Nevskiales; family OUC007; genus Abyssibacter. The sequence goes on from JAGLCS010000135.1 coordinate 5,639, forward strand.
CGATGATCGAAAACGCACTGATGATCGGCTCCGCCCGGCTGGCTGCCGCTGGCGCCGCGGCCTTGATGCTCATTCCGATCCCGACCGGGATGACGACGATCACCAGCATGGTGATCAGGGTTCGGGTCACGGGCATGGAGAGGGCTTCGGATTCGCCCATGAACGTGGTCAACGCCAGATTCACGTAAAGCGGAAGCGTGAGAATCGTGATCAGGCTGGCGAGCACGGTCAGGGTGATTGAAAGTGCCAGCGAAGCCTTGGCCAGGTAACAGAGCAGGTTCGAGGTGGTCCCACCAGGCAGGGCGGCCACCAGCACCAGGCCCACGGCGAATATTCCACCACCCGCCAATCCGCCGATCGCAAACCCCAGTGCCGGAACGGCCAGAAGTTGCAGCGCCAGGCCAATCGCCACGCCGCGTGGCTGCTCGGCCACGCGACGGAAATCACCTACTGCCAGGCTCAGGCCCATCCCCACCATGATGATGAACAGGGCCGCGGGCAGGCCGATGATGACCAGTGCGTTGCCTTCCATGCTTGTCCCCTCTGATTATTTGCCGCCAGTATGCCCGAGCGCCCTGGTTGCTGGTGTCATTCGAGAACGATGCGAAGGTCCAGCCGCATGGCAGCTATTTTTACCGATAATCCTGCGAGGGAGTCCTGATGCACCACGCCATTGAATCCTTGCGCCTGCGCGCGATTCCGCATGCGGTAGACGCCGCTCGAGCCGAGCAGCGCATCCAGGCCATGCGGGCCATGCCGGCGATGGTTCACGGCAGTGTCGAATTGGAACGGGTTGATGACCGCCTGATTGCCGTTCGCGTTCGCCAGTTGCAGGCGCATCACTTCGGCGGTTTCTCCGGTACTCGGCAGGTCGTCAACGGCGCGGTGCTGGCCGGGCTGTTCGATTGCGCATTCGGTGTTGCCGCGCGCCTGCAATACGACTCCGGTGCGACGGTCACCGTGGACCTGTCGATGCAGTACATGCAGGCCACGCATGGCCCGCATGTCACGGTCTATGGCGCGGTCGTTTTATCGCGCGCCAGGCTGGCATTCAGTGAGGCCATCGTGATCGATGGTCGCGGCGAGCTGACCGCCCGCGGGACTTGTACCTGTACCGCGGTTTATCGAGAGGCGGCAGACGATCGGGCGCGCTGAACCGGCCGCCGCGACCATTTGACGGTCTCGACCGGCGCGACGTTCTCGTCGTAGGTCCCGAACTCACCGGGTCGGGGCCGGTCCCAGGATTGCGTATCTTGCGGTCATGGCAGGAGCGCTTGAGAAAGGGACTTCATGCCGGACGACATACTGGAACACCTCGAGGGCAGCCTGCAGGTCGCTGGCCACCCTGGACTGAGCATCCTGTTGGGTGCCATCGCCGTGGTGGTGGTCGCAACACTGCTGAATGCCGCCTTGCTGTATTCGCTGCGCGGGGCATTACGCCGCCGCAGCTTTGCGCACAGCGTCGTGCGGCGCGCCCATCGTCCCCTATTGGCCGTGCTGCCGTTGGTCGGCCTCATGGTCTATTGGGATGCACTGCCCGATGCGCCAGCCTGGGTAGGGGCAGCGGACAAGTGCACGGTGTTGTTGCTGATTCTGGCCGTGACGATGACCGGCATCACTGCAGCCCGCGATCTTGGCACCTCTTATCTGCGGGCGACCGAACCCGACGCGGAGCGCGGCGATCACCGGGCGCGTCGCATTCACACTCAGGCGCAGTTGCTGGCCCGTATCACCGCGTTTCTGGTGGCTGTTGTCGGCATTTCCGCCGCGCTGATGACATTTCCGGGCGTGCGGCAGATTGGCGCCAGCATGCTGGCCTCGGCCGGTGTGGCGGGCATCGTCATCGGCTTTGCGGCCCGTCCGGTGTTGTCGAATCTGCTCGCCGGCGTTCAGATCGCGTTGACTCAGCCGATCCGTCTGCGCGACTCGGTGGTGGTGGAAGGCGAATGGGGCTGGGTCGAAGAGATTCGAGCGACCTACGTCGTCATACGCATCTGGGACCGTCGCCGACTCGTTCTGCCATTGCAGTGGTTCATCGATCATCCGTTCGAGAACTGGACGCGCGTCAACTCCAATCTGATCGGTGTCGTCTCACTGTGGGTGGACTACCGCATGCCCATGCAGCCATTGCGTGAAGAGATCACGCGTCTTTGCAAAGCATCCGAGTATTGGGACGGTGACCTGGCGATACTGCAGGTGATCGACAGCACCGAACATGCGGTCCGCGTCCGGGCGCTGGTGACGGCGCCAGATGGGCCACGGACCTGGGAACTGCGCTGCGCCGTGCGCGAAGGTCTGATCGACTTCATCCAGCGTGACCATCCCGGTTATCTGCCACGATTGCGGACGCAGTGGTCCGCCGATGCCGATGACTCGCCCACCGTGCTGCCGCGCGAGGCTGTCGAAAAAGCCGCGAGTTCCACCACATCGACCAACGACTGATCGGTGGTTGGGTGCGTTGGCTCGGTCACCCGGTCTGACCCAGGAGGACAGACGTTGAACATGCGCCCAATACAGCGCCGACACCGACCCCTCGCGATGGGCCTGTTGGTCGGGCTATTGCTCTGCATCATGCAGCCGGCGATGGCCGGTTCGGAGACACATCGCCGGCAACTCAACGAGGGCTACAGCCTGCTGTACGCCGATGTCGCCGGGCTGCGGCGCACGGATCTGCTGTTGCTGGTCAAGCTGGAGACCGACTCGGTCCAGCAAACAGTTCGACGGATCGCCGATGAGATGGCGGACATGCACGACCGGCTCGAAACTTGGGCGGCGGCGGATACGGCGCTACGCCTAGACCTGCAACCGCTGCCCAGGGTGGAACGTGAAAAACAGGCCGCCGCGGCAGCGGACCGGCTCCAGAGCTTCGCGCCCTGGGTCGGACGCACCGGCCCCGGCTTCGAGCGCACGTTGTTGTTGACCCTGTCCGGGGCGCTGAACCAGCTTCGACATCTGACCCGCGTTCTGGCCGAGGTGGAAGCCGAGTTCGGCCTTTCGAACGCGTCGCAACGCGGGGCCGCCATGACGGCCGCGTCAGGCCGGCTGGATGCGCTCTACGACGCTGTGCTGACGCTGCTTGAGCACGACTACTACGTGCACGGAACAGGGCAGTCTCATGGCCGTTAGACGCCTGCGCAGCCTGGTGGGTGGGCTGCTGTCCGCGCTGTTGTTTGCGGGTTGCGCCATCGCTCCGCAGGGCATGCCGGCAGAGCGTCCGACCGAGGATCTCAACGCCGGTTATAGCCTGCTCTACGACGCCGTTTCGGGATTGCAGCACGGCGACAGGGCGTTTTACGTCAAGTTCGAAAGTGACCCGGCTCAGCGCGTGGTCTCCCGCGTGGCCGACTATGCCGCAGCGTTGACGGCGGATCTGGAACGGGTTGAGCGTGAGTTTCCGGCCGTGGACATCCGCCAGCAGCCCCTGCCACTGCTGGAGCGGCGCAAGCGCCAGGCGCTACGGAACTCGAACCTCAAGCGGCTGGCGCCGGTGGTTGGAGAAACCGGCCCGGCATTCGAACGCACGCTGTTGCTGTCGACGTCGGGCGCGCTGAACCAGCTACGCTTTCATGCCCAGGTGATGGCCCAGCTGGAGACCGATCCCGCGTTGCAATCGATACTCCGCGATGCCGAGCAGCAGTTCGCGGCGTTGTATGTCGACGTCGTGGAACTGCTCAACGCCCAGTACTTCAGGCACGACACGTTCGAGGCAGAGCCATCGCAATGACTCAAGCGCAGTGACTCCGGCACCGCCGACACGACATCACGGTGACACGCCGAGCAATTCTTCGATCGCCTGGATATAGATCTCAATCGGCAGGTCTTCCGGGGCAGCCGATGTGGCGGTGATCAGCGCCTGCTGCTGCTGGGCGTTGAATTGCGCCACGGCGGCATTGTCTGTGCCCAGCTGCGGCGAGATGTCCGGTGGTGCACGGTGCCGCGTGGCCTGCTCGTAGTCGTAGGCGATGCCGATGCCAGTGCCCTCGTCGAAGCGGCGAACGAAGATTTCCATGCCACGCGGGACGCCGACCGAGGTATCGAAGCCGACCGGCACGACGATGGACCCCATGTGTGTGGTCGAGCCGAGGTCACAGGTGCGACCGCCGGTGGGGCCGGGCGACAGGATGAACGCATCCAGGCGCACCGGGTCGCCGTCATCGTCCAGCACCGGATTTCCATCGGCATCGGTGAGTGCGTCCATGACGCTTTCGACATAGGCCCGCTCGGAGGCCATGGCGTCGAGCTGCTCCTGCGTGCCCGGCTGGTCGGGGTCGCTGGTGGCCGAGACAGCGACCAGCGCCACCGTGCGCGGCCCCACGCGACCGGTTTCTAGAATGCCGTCCAGCAGCTGGCAGGCGTCGCGGCCGTTGGCGCTGCCGGCGTTCAGGCTGCTCAGGCAGCGGCGCGGTGAATCGCCGCCTTCCTGCTCGAAGATATTGAAGTAGTCACCGACGTCGTAGTTGGTGTTGCCGGCGCCACGGCTGGTGAAGTCCGGCAGATAAATGTCGTGGATGTGGGCGCCCATGGTGGCCATCTGGTTCACCGCTGCGGCGATCAGCTCGCCCTGGGCGCCGGCGCCGTAGGGTTCCGTATTGCTGCCCAATCGTCGGAGCACCCCGATATGACGGCCTGCTACGCCGTGGGCCTCGCGATTAAGGAATTGCGCGTAACTGGCGGGCCGCGCCGAGGCCGGGTACTCCAGCGTGCGGGGATCACGCGCATCGACGCTGGCCATCGCGGTGAGCATCAGCGCAGCGTCGCGGACGGTCCGGGTCATCGGACCGCCGGTGTCGCGAGCATGGGACAGTGGGAAGATACCGTGCTGGCTGACGACGCCCAGTGACGGACGGATGCCGACCAGACCGTTCACCGACGAAGGATGACGAATGGACTGGCAGGTGTCGGAGCCCGTGCCGCCCAGCGCGAAGTTCGAGGCCAGTGATGCGCCGGTGCCACTGGAGGAGCCGGCCGGTGACTCCGCCGTGTTGTAGGGGTTCGAGACCTGGATGGCCCGTGCGGAAAAACCCGTCGTGAAGTACGCGAACTCGTCCTGATTGGCCTTGCCGAGAATCAGCGCGCCCGCGGCTCGCAGGCCGCGCACGCTTTCCGCGTCAATGCCGGCTTGATGCCCCAGCATGGCGCAAGAGCCCGACGTGGACGGCGCATCGAATGTGTCGTAGTTGTCCTTGAGCAGCACCGGCATGCAATGCAGATAACGCGCGCCAACGCCTGCGTCGCGTGCGTACAGCGTGTCCAGCTCTGCAGCCTGTTCCAGCGCGTTGGCATTGATGTGCAGCACGCCGCGAATCGGCAGGAGGCCGGATGGTTGCAGCGCGTCGTTATAGGCAAATATGCGGTCGATATAGCGCTGGGTGAGTTCCGCGCAGGTCAGTGCATCGCCATCTTCAGTGATTTGCTCGCCGGCCAGCGCGGCGTGCACGTCGGCCAGCGTGGCTTCTACCAGTTCGAAGATCACCGGTTCGCCCGGTGGTTGGCCCGGACCGCCCGCGACGGGCGTGTCGCCGGATGGGCTTTGCCCACAGGCCGAGATCAGCAGGACGAGCGGACATAGAGCGCGCCAGAGCGCATCGCGATGTGTCATGGCCAAGACCGGGCGGGGCGCCGTGTGCTCCGGCGCGATGCGGCGGATGCAGCAAGGTCAATGCCATGAACTCAGCGGAGCGTGCAATGGGGGACGCGCCCGCGACGAGACGGCCGCATGCGCCATCTGTCGCCGGCTCGTCTGGTGCAAACTCTGTGGTGTTTCCCTACTGTTGCCGGATGAGCATGACGCAGGCCTTCAACATCGCGCTGATTCTGGTCGGGGATGAGCTGCTATCCGGACGCCGGCGCGATGCCCATTTGCCGCACTTCGCCGGCGTGTTTGCCGCCAGGGGACTGAACCTGCGACAGGTCTGGGTGGTGGGCGACGGCCGCGAGGACATCGCGCGCGTGCTCGGCGATAGCCGACGCCTGCATTGCCCGGTGCTCTGCTGCGGTGGTATCGGCGCGACGCCGGATGATCAGACCCGGCAGGCCGCGGCCGAAGCCTTCGGCAGTCCTCTGGAAATTCACGAAGCCGGCCGTCACCTACTCGAATCGCTTTATCGCGAACGCACCTATCCGCATCGCATCCGGATGGTGGAGTTTCCTCAGGGTGCCGAGCTCATTCCCAATCCGGTGAATCAGGTGCCCGGCTTTTCGTTGGACCGGCATCATTTTCTTCCAGGCTTTCCGGAAATGGCCTGGCCGATGGCCGAGTGGGTGCTGGAACGGGTGTTCGGGGAGGTGGACACCGCAGCGGCTTTGGTGACCTGTCGACTCGGCTTCCGTGGCGTGCCTGAATCGGATCTGATCCCGTTGCTGGATGCCGTGGGCGTCCGCCACCCCAAGGTCAAGCTGTCCTGCCTGCCCAGCATGCGGGACGGGTTTCCGGTGGAGGTCGGTGCCACCGGCCGCTCGATCGACGCGCGGGCGGCCATTGATGATTTCCATGCGGGCGCACTGGGTGCAGGCCTGGCACCGCATACGCTGGAAGCCGAAGCGCAAGACGCCGAAGCCTGAGTCACCGAATCACCTGCCGGGGGCAGCAACCGTTGCCGTTTAGCCACGGCGCCATCGGTTGGCGAGCACGCCGGCGCCGATGACGCAGGCTGCGCCCACGAACTTGCCATGGTCCATGCGCTCATCCCAGAACAACCAGCCCAAGGCCGCAGCAAACGGTACGGTGCAGTACACCAGCGTGCCGATCTCGGCGGCTCGCGCCAATGCATAGGCGCGGGTCAGGCACAGCTGGCCTGCCGTCGCGGCCAGACCCACGCCGACCATGATCAGCCAGTCCGTTGGACGCATCGCCGGCCAGGACAAGGCGGCGGGAATTCCGGAAATGAGCACGGCAAGCGCAGCAAAATAAAGCACGATGCGGGGCGCGGGCTCGGTGGACGACAGCTTTCTGACCACCACCATCGCGACGGCTGCGAACACCGCGGCCATCGCGCCGATGAGACCATCGAGCGAGGCGACCGCTCCGGTGGGTTTGACGATGAGGCTAATGCCGATCAGCCCGAGCGCCGTGGCGACATGCACCTGCCAACGTGGGCGTTCATCCAGGACCAGCCAGGCAATCCATGGAATGAACACGGGCATCGCGAAGTTCAGCAACACCGCATCGGCTAGCGGCAGGCGGCCAAGGGCGAAGAAGAAACAGTACATCGCGGCCACGCCGAAGCCCGCACGGGCCACGTGTAAGCCCAGGTGCCGAGTCGTAAATGACACGCGGTGTCGGCCGACGAATAGCGGCATCAGCAGCGCCACCGCAACCAGATTGCGCAGAAAGACGATGGTCTCGTTGGGCAGCTGGTCCGCCGCGAGCTTGATCAGGCTGCCCATCACGGCGAACAGCGCGCCGGCGGTCACCGCAAATGCGGCGCCAAGTCGAGGGTTGTCTTCAGACATGGGGGGACAGGGTCACCTGTGGGCGTGCAGAAAATTAGGCTTGTTAATTACTTGTTGATTATCGACCGAATCGACCGGAATGCCATCCGTCGATCGGAAAGGGCATCGTGATATGCCGCAAAATTCGGAGTATTCCGCCGGGGGGCTGGTTCGTGCGACATGTGCGTTTGGCGCCGCCGTTATGCTGTTCAGGGAAACTTAACGAGCGTTCAGATAATCTGTGCGGTCGGAATCGCTGACGAAATTACAGGGACACCTATGGCCCAGGCGCACATCCTCCTGGTAGAGGACAATCCGGCCGATGTTCGGCTGACGCAGGAAATTCTGCGAGAAACTTCGCTGGATTTTGAGCTGGCTGTCGCCCGTGATGGTGAGCAGGCGATGGCGATGTTGCGTCGTCAGGGAGCCCACCAGGACGCCACGGTTCCGGACCTTGTGCTGCTTGATCTGAACCTTCCGCGCAAGGACGGCCGCGAGGTGCTCGCCGAGGTCAAACAGGACCCGTCGCTGCGAAGCATCCCGATCATTGTGCTGTCGACCTCCAAGGCCGAGAGCGACGTGCGGACCTGTTACGACCTGCATGCCAATTGCTATCTCACCAAACCGGTGGATCTGAATCATTTCGCCGAAATGGTGCAGATGATCGAACGCTTCTGGTTCAACCTCGCTTTACTGCCGCCCAAATCTCGCTCCGAGATCGCGGCGGAGTAGCGGGCATTGCGGCGCGGCCATGAACGCCACTGAAATCGACTTGCTGCTCGTCGAGGATTCCAAGCTCGATGCGCGGCTGATTGAGGAACGTTTGCGGCTGGCCAGTCCGGGCTCCGTTACGGTGCGGCATGTGATGACCTTGACCGAAGGCGTTGGGCAAGTCGCCGCACGCCGGCCAGACTGCATCCTGCTCGACCTGCATCTGCCGGATGGTGTGGGGGTCGAGAACGTGGAGGCCATGCTCGAGGCGGCGGACGGTACGACGCTAGTCGTGATGACAGGGCTTAATGACGAGGCTACGGCCATCGCCGCGCTAAAGCTCGGCGCTCAGGAGTATCTGCTCAAAGACCAGTACGACGGCCCCAGCCTGATGCGGGTGCTGCGTCATGCCATTGAGCGGAACCGTCTCGTCCGTGAACTCGATGCGCAGCGCGAGGAGCAATACTTTCACGCCAGCCACGATGTACTGACCGGTCTGGCCAACCGTCAGCTATTCGATGAACAGGCGACCCAGGCTGTGCGTTCTGCGTCGCGGGGCGCGCACGAAATGGCGTTTTGCTACATCGATCTTGATGGGTTTAAACCAGTTAACGACTTGCATGGGCATGCTGTCGGTGATGCGGCCCTGATCCAAGTGGCTAAGGTCCTGCAGGCCGTGGTGCGCGATTCCGATCACGTCGCGCGTCTGGGCGGCGATGAGTTCGCCGTGATCCTGGCGGATTTCGGTCCAGGTGAATCCGCGCGTGAGCGGGCAAACCGGGTGGCTGATCGCATCATCAACCAGATCGCCGCAATCGAGCAGGTGTCCGGCGAACCGGTACAGATCGGTGCCAGTGTCGGAATATCGGTGTTCCCGGGGCACGGCCGCTCGGTAGAAAAACTCATCGTCAACGCTGATATGGCGATGTACGCCGCCAAGCGGACGGGGCGTGGGCGGGTGGTGATCTACAGCGACCAGATGCGTGGGTTGCCGGGGTCGGCAGCCGACGACGATGTCCTTGATCTGGAGCGTGCGATCACGTCCCAGGAGTTCGCGCCGTATTTCCAACCGATTTTTGCCTCTGACGGACGTCGGCTCGAAGGCGTTGAAGCGCTGATCCGATGGCGCGGCGACGAGGCCTGCGGGCAGCAGTCGACCAAAGAGTTGATTGACGTTGCGCGGCGCGAGCGGGTGCTGGATCGGATCGAGACGCAAATGATCACGCTGGCCATCCGGCAATTTTCACAGTGGGACCGTGACGGAATCGCGCCCGGGTTTTTAGCCTTGAACATCTCTGCGCAAAGCCTTTCAAATGAACGAATTATCACTACTCTGCGGCGCGCCATAGACGTGGAGGGCTTGCCCGGTCACCGCCTGTGTGTCGAGATCGAGCCGGTTTCACAATCGGATTTGGCGGCGGTCGCTTTGGCCACCCGGTCGCTGCGTGAATGGGGCGTTCACGCCACGCTGCAGTTGTGGGATGCGGATATCTCGATCGCCGAGCTGGCAAGCTATCAAACCGGCACGGTCAAGTTGCGGCGGCCACTGGTCGAGGCGTTGTTGGCCGATTCAGAGGATTCGAGGCGCCGTGTCGCGGAGGCGGTGATCGCAGTCGCCACGACGCTCGGGAGAGCGGTGGACCTGTGTGGTATTGAGTCGGACGATGAAGCCCAGGCGCTCATCGGGCGCGGCTTCACACGGTTGCAGGGCAACTGGAGACAGGCAGCGGTTAGTGCGCCGCAATTCAGGTTGTGGCTGGAAAAGGACGGCTCGCACGTCGCGCTGAGCCATCCGGACTGATACAACAAAATCCTGCTAGGAGGCCAGCATGAGCTGGATCGATAGTCTTTTCGGGCCGGCAGGCTTGATGCCGCACGGCGTGTGTTTTCTGATGCGGTCAGATCTGATCGCACTGCACGTGATTGCGGATGGCTTGATCGCCTTCGCTTACTTCTCGATTCCGGTCACGTTGCTGCACTTCGCCCGCAAGCGAAAGGACATACCGTTCAAGCATGTCCTGGCCTTGTTTGCGGCGTTCATTCTGTTGTGTGGCATGACGCATATCTTCGGTATCTGGACGATTTGGCGGCCCGTTTATTATCTCGAGGGCGTGGTTAAAATCGTCACTGCGATCGTATCGGTGGTCACCGCCATCGTGTTGATACCGCTCGTGCCGCAGGCTTTGTCGATGCGCAGTCATTCCGAATTGGAGGCCATTAACCGCAAGCTGGAAGCCGAGGTGCAGCGCCGCGCGGATGCCGAACTGCAGTTACGTCGGACGGTCAACAAACTCACCCAGTCGAACGCGGAACTCGAGCGATTCGCATACATCGCCTCGCATGATCTGCAAGCGCCGCTGCGAACCATCGGCTCGTTCACCGGCCTGCTGGGGAAACGGTATTCAGAGTCTCTGGATGACGGTGGGCGTGAGTATCTGGAGTTCATCCAGCATGGGGTCACCGACATGCGCACGCTGATCAACGATTTGCTGGAACTGTCCCGTGTCAATTCGGCCGAACCGAAGATCGAGGCAGTGGATACCGGTGACGTGGTGGAGCATGTGGTGGAACAGCTCCATGCGGATATCGAGAGTTCCGGAGCGACGGTGGAGTTCGGCGAACTGCCCACCGTGGATGCCGATGCCCGGAGTCTGCAGCAAGTCTTTCTGAACCTGATCGGCAACGGCATGAAGTTTCAGCCGGAGGGCCAGGCACCGCATGTGCGGGTGCGCGCATGGCGCGTGGGCGACGGCTGGCAGTTTTCCGTGCAGGACAACGGAATCGGCATGTTGCCGGAGGACCGTGACCAGATCTTTCTGGTGTTCAAGCGTCTGCACACAGCCGACGAATATCCGGGGACCGGCATCGGTTTGTCGCTGGTCCAGAAACTGGTGCAGAAGCGCGGTGGTGAGATCCGGGTGGACAGCGCACCGGGGCAGGGCAGCACCTTTGTCTTCGACATCCCGGACAGCCTGCCCGAGGAGTCGACCCTGGCGACGCCGGGTCAGGCGTCGCCAGAGGCGGTGTTGGTCTAGATCGCTTTACCGGCCAGCAACATCCAGGTTTCGACCACGGTATCCGGGTTCAAGGAGACCGATTCGATTCCCTCGTCCAGCAACCACTGCGCCAGATCGGGATGATCGGACGGCCCCTGGCCGCAGATGCCGATGTACTTGTTGTGTTTGCGGCAGGCCTGAATGGCCATGGACAACATGGCCTTGACCGCTGGATCGCGCTCATCGAACAGGTGGGCGATGAGCCCGGAGTCGCGGTCCAGCCCCAGTGATAGCTGAGTCATGTCGTTGGAGCCGATGGAGAAGCCGTCGAAGTACTCGAGGAACTCGTCGGCCAGCACCGCGTTGGAGGGTAGCTCGCACATCATGATCAGCTTGAGGTCGTGCTTGCCACGTTCCAGGCCATTGGCCTTGAGTGCTTCGGTCACGGCCTTGGCCTCGCCGACGGTGCGCACGAACGGGATCATGATCTGCACGTTGGTCAGCCCCATTTCCTCACGCACGTAACGCAGCGCGCGGCATTCCAGCTCCCAGCAGGCCTTGAAGTCCTCGGAGACGTAGCGCGAGGCGCCACGGAAGCCGATCATCGGGTTTTCCTCGTCCGGTTCGTAGCGCTCGCCACCCACGAGGTTGGCGTATTCATTGGACTTGAAATCACTCATGCGCACGATCACCGGTTCCGGCGCGAAGGCGCAGGCGATGGTCGCAACTCCCTCGGCCAGGCGGTGCACGTAGTAACTCACCGGATCGGTGTAGCCGGCCATCATCTGGCGAATCGTGGCCTGGATGTCGGCAGGTTGATCGTCGAATTCCAGCAATGCACGCGGGTGTACGCCGATCATGCGGTTGATGATGAATTCCAGGCGCGCCAGGCCGACACCCTTATGGGGCAGGCTGGCGAAGTCGAAGGCTCGGTCGGGGTTGCCGACGTTCATCATGATCTTCAGCGGGGCTTCGGGCATCTTGTCCAGCTCGATCTGGTCTATCGAGAAGTCCAGCTGGCCTTCGTAGATCAGCCCCGTATCGCCTTCGGCACAGGACACAGTCACGTCGATGCCGTCTTTGAGTATGTCCGTGGCGTCCGCGGTGCCGACGACGGCCGGGATGCCCAGTTCGCGAGCGATGATCGCGGCATGGCAGGTGCGGCCGCCGCGGTTGGTGACGATGGCCGAAGCCCGTTTCATGATCGGCTCCCAGTCGGGGTCGGTCATGTCGGTGACCAGCACGTCGCCGGGCTGCACGCGATGCATCTCGGAGAGATCATTCAGCACACGGACCTTGCCGGCGCCGATGCGGGCGCCGATCGCGCGTCCGGTGGACAGTACCTTGCCCTTGCCGGCCAGCTTGAAGCGTTCCAGCGTGCTTGCGCTGCTGCGGCTTTGTACCGTTTCGGGCCGCGCCTGCAGGATGAGCAGTTCGCCGGTCTCGCCGTCCTTGCCCCACTCGATGTCCATTGGACGCCCGTAGTGGTCTTCAATGATCACGGCCTGACGCGCCAGGGCTTCAACGTCTTCGGCAGTCAGGCAGAACTGCCCGCGTTCGTCGGCGCTGGTGTCGACAAACTCGGTGGTCTTGCCGACGGTCTTATCCTCTGTGTAGACCATCTTGATGGCCTTGGAGCCCAGGCCGCGACGCACGATCGCTGGCTTGTCGGCTTTCAGATTCGGCTTGTACGCATAGAACTCGTCCGGGTTTACTGCGCCCTGGACCACGGCTTCGCCCAGCCCCCAGGAGGCGGTGACGAACACCACGTCACGGAAACCCGATTCGGTGTCCATGGTGAACATGACGCCGGATGCGCCGATGTCCGAGCGCACCATGCGCTGAATCCCGGCCGACAGCGCAACCAGCTTGTGATCAAAGTTCTGGTGTACGCGATAGGAGATCGCGCGATCATTGAATAGCGAGGCGAACACGTCTTTGATCGCCTCCAGCACCGCGTTGATGCCGCGGATGTTCAGGAAGGTTTCCTGCTGGCCCGCGAACGAGGCGTCGGGTAGATCTTCGGCCGTCGCCGATGAGCGTACGGCGACCGAGACGTCGTGTCCGTTCGACAGGGTCGTGAACGCCTCGCGAATATCCGCTTCCAGCTTCGCCGGGAAGGGCGCCTGGCCAACCCATTCGCGAATCTGCTTGCCGGTCTTGGCCAGCGCTTCGACATCGTCGACGTCCAGCGCATCCAGCGCGGCGTTGATCCGGTCGTCCAGTCCCTCATGCTTCAGGAACTCGCGATACGCATCCGCCGTGGTCGCGAAGCCGTCGGGCACGCTCACGCCGGCGCCCGCCAGATTGGAAATCATTTCGCCGAGCGATGCGTTCTTGCCGCCCACCCGCTCGACATCACCCATGCCGAGATCCTTGAACCAGACGATGGTCGCGTCTTCCACGTGCGTGCCTCTCTTGTCGATGAATGCCGGGGCCGAAGCTCGAGTCCTTCGACCGCAGGGTCGGCTATTCTAGCCTGCTTGGGCCGCTGAGCTCCGCGAGTGGCCCCGAATCATGTTTGACTGATGGCGCAAAGCCTGCGCATCCGTCGGGGGAGAGATTGCGTGTCACAGACCAGCCGCCGTGTATTTTTTGTGTCCGATCGAACGGGCATTACCGCCGAGACGCTGGGAAACAGCCTGCTCACGCAGTTCGACGGTGTGGACTTTCGGTCGCTGACCTTTCCGTTCGTCAATACCGATGACAAGGCGCGGTCGGTGGTTGCCTATATCAATCACGCGGCCAAGGAGGACGGCGTGCGACCGATTGTGTTCAGCACCACGGTGACTGACGCGGTTCGCGCCCAGCTGCGGGGCGCCGACGCGCTGTTCTTGGATCTGTTCGACACCTTCATACCCACGGTCGAGAAGGAGCTGCAGGTCACCTGGGCCCATGCTTCCGGCCGGGCACATGGACGCGAGACCAAGCAATACGAGTCGCGCATCGACGCGATGAACTTCGCTCTGGAACACGACGATGGCCAGTCACTGCGCAAGCTGGAGCGAGCCGACGTGGTCCTGATCGCGCCGTCGCGCTGTGGCAAGACGCCGACATCGCTGTACCTCGCGTTGCAGCATGGTGTGTTTGCCGCGAACTACCCGCTGACGGACGAAGACCTCGAAAGCGGGCAGTTGCCTGGCCCGCTGAAGGATCAGAAGCACAAGCTGTACGGCCTGATCATTGATGCCACGCGGCTCGCCCAGATTCGGGAAGAGCGTCGCCCGGGTAGCAAATATGCCTCCATCCAGCAGGCCAGTTACGAGTTGCGGCAGGCGACCAAGCTCTACAAGAAGTTCAACGTGCCGTATTCGGATTCCACCAACATGTCCGTCGAAGAAATCGCCACAATGGTGATGCAGGAAAAAAATCTTCGGCGGCAGCGGTTTTGAGAGTCTTGGTAAAGTCCTATTGGGAAACTATGTCGAAGTTGTAGTATTTGTTATCGGCGACGATGATCGTCGTTGGGGGCCGATAACTCAGCGTGACAACAATCAGGAGGAGATATGTCCGAACCATTGTATGGATTGATGATGGATTACCCGCTCACCGTGACGCAGATCATGCGGCACGCGGAACGGGCCTATCCGGACGGCGAGATCGTGTCGGTGACCGCGGATAACCCGAATCACCGCTGCAGCTATTCAGAGATGTTCGCCCGCACACGCAAGCTGGCCAACGTGCTGGACGCCCTGGGCGTGCAACGCGGAGACCGTGTCGCGACGCTGGCCTGGAACGACTACCGACACATGGAGTTGTACTACGCGATCCAGTGCAGCGGCCTGGTCTGTCACACGATTAATCCGCGTCTGTTTCCGGAGCAGGTCAAGTACATAGTCAACCACGCCGAAGACCAGTACATCTTTGTCGACAAGCTGGTATTTCCGCTGATCGAAAAGCTCGCGCCGGTATTCGAAACGGTCAAGGGCATCGTCGTGCTGACGGACGAGGCAAACATGCCCGAGACGTCGTTGGATAACGTCCATTGCTACGAATCGCTGCTGGCTGACGCGTCCGACGAGTTCGAGTGGCCGGAGCTGGACGAGCGCGAGGCCTGCGCGCTCTGCTACACATCGGGCACGACCGGCAACCCCAAGGGGGTGCTGTACAGCCACCGCTCGACGGTGATTCATGCCCTCGGTGCGAATGCGGGCGAGTCGATCGGTTTCCGCAACCGCGACACCGTGCTGCCGGTTGTTCCCATGTTCCATGTGAACGCCTGGGCCGTGCCGTATTGCACGCTCATGGTCGGTTCCAAGCTGGTGTTCCCCGGTCCGAAGATGGGCGATGGCGAAACGCTGGCGAATCTCATCAATGCGGAAAAGGTCACGATCGCGCTGGGCGTGCCCACGGTGTGGCTGGGCTTGCTCAAGCACCTGCAGGACGCCGGCAAGTCCGTGGAGTCGCTGGAGCGCACCGTTGTCGGCGGATCGGCCTGCCCGATCGCGATCATGGATGCCTTCCGTGAGCAGTATGGCGTTGAGACCATCCACGCCTGGGGTATGACCGAGATGAGCCCGCTGGGCACGATCAACATGCCGCCGCGAGGGTTCGAGGACATGAGCCCCGAAGCACAGAGCGCGCTGCGGGCCAAGCAGGGCCGTCCGGCCTTTGGTGTCGAGATGAAGATCGTCGGCGACGATGGCAAGGAACTGCCCTGGGACGGCAAGGCCTTCGGTGCACTCAAGGTGCGTGGCCCCTGGATTTGCTCGGGCTACTACAAGCGCGACGATACCGATGCGCATGACGCGGACGGATGGTTCGACACCGGCGATGTCGCGACCATGGATGAGCATGGCGTGATGCAGATCACCGACCGTGCCAAAGACGTGATCAAGTCCGGTGGCGAGTGGATCAGCTCCATTGATCTGGAGAATGTCGCGATGTCGCATCCGGGTGTCGCCGAGGCTGCGGTGATCGGTATCGCCCACGAAAAATGGGCGGAGCGCCCATTGCTGGTGATCGTGTCGAAGCCCGGCCAGTCGCCGTCGGCCGCGGAGATCCTCGCGCACTTCGACGGCAAGATCGCCAAATGGTGGATGCCGGACGATGTGCAGTTCGTTGAGGAACTGCCGCATACCGCGACCGGCAAGATCAGCAAGCTGCATCTGCGCCAGCAGTTCGCCGACTACGCGTTTCCGTCCGACGCGGCGTAGACGCGCCAAGCGCGGCGAGTCAGGGCAGGGCGATCTCGACCAAAGCGGCGGGCAGCTGCTCGCTGCCGACAAAGGTCAGATCGCCCGCCGCATTTAGGCCACCGGCCTCGGTCTGCGCGAATTGCGGCAGATCGACGACCCGCGGCGCGCGGTTTAGCGCCTGCAGCCAGGATTCGTCCTGGCTGCGGGTGTACAGATAGGCGTCTTTGTACGTCACGATCAGGGCGCGGTCGCCTGCTGCAGAAAAACTCATGGCGGTTGGCTGGCTTCGGTTCTGGCCGAATTCGGGGTCGTCGGTCAGGTCATCTGCCGTCGGGGCGGGGATCGATTCGACCGTCCCAAGAAACTCTGCTGACGCCACCGGCAGCCCCGTGTTCAGCGGCACACGGTAGAGGCGAGGGGGTGTGTCGCGTTTGGTGAGCAAATAAACCGACAGCGCCGCATCATCGACGGCCACGGCTTCGCAATCACGCGGACCGTCCGGATACACCACCGTCAGGCTGCGCAACGGCGCCAGCTCGCCGCTCGGGGTCTCGGGTTCGGCGAGCACATGCAGGCGCACCGCTGGCCGGATGCCGTTGTTGTCCCCGACATCGGCGACGAGCAGAAAGTGGGCGCCACCCATGGTATAGGTCGCCATGTCCTCCCAATCGGTATTCGCCACCCCGCGGATGTCCACCTGGCCGAGGTCCTGGCCGTTCGGGTCCACGGCATAAAGCCGTGCGGCGCCGCCGCTGTCGTTATGCAGCCAAAGACGCTGGTGGTCGGTGCGCGAGACGACCAGGCCGCTGGCTTCGTCGATTTCCGTGTTTTGCAGTGTCAGAATCCGCCCCGGGCCGTCCGGTACCGCGGCGGGCGTGCCGCTGGTGCAGGCAGAAAGACCGAACAGCGCGGCAAGACACAGCAAGCGCCACGGCAGTGGCTGGCTTGGGATACGATTGGCTTTGCTCATGATGCGTTATCTGCCTGAATACACAGACATCCTACGGGTCAGATTTGACGCGGCCGTGACGCTGTCGGTGCGCTGTTCCGATGCCGCTGCCCACCGGCTCTGGTACGCGAATGTGTCGGGACATGCGGTAGTACGAATTGACTGATGGCTGAATTATCCGAAACCCTGGTCCAGCCGCGCATGCCGCGGGGCGCTGCCGCCACCCTGGCGGTGCTCGCGATCCTGCTGGGTCTTGCTGCGCTGTTTGCGCAGCAGATCCCCTCCTGGTGGCCAATGGCTACCCCCGAAGGCATGTCGTCGCGGGCTTCGGCCGCCTTGGTGCTGTGTTCGACGGCGCTGTTATTTCTGCTGTTTCGCTGGCGAAGACTCGGTCTGCTGTTCGCCGTCGTCAGCGTGCTGTGCGCGGTGACCGAGGTGCTCGACATCTCCTTGCCGGGCCTGGTCGGGGAGCTGCCGGGCGGCCACTCCGAGGGTGGGCGGACACTGGGACTGACCCTGTTTGCTGCCTGCACCGCAACGCTGCTGATGGCCTGGTCGCGTGCCGGCGCCAGTCGTTGGGCCGGCGTGGAACTCACCACGGCTTTTCTCGTGGCCGCTGGCGCTGTGGGCATTCTGTCAGCCGGTGGCGCCGGAGGTTCAGCGTTGACCTTGGGCGCTTCGCTACCGACGCCGGCCGCGCTCGGCGTGATGCTGGTCGGCCTAGGTTTGCAGGGGCTGATTCTTGATCCGACTGCCAGCCGGCGGCGGCGCCTGCGGCCGCTGATGTTCGCTATGTCGGTGGTCGCGCTGGGCATCTGGCTGGCGATCGCGCTGGCGCAGGCGAAACCGGACTCCGGCCTGGATGCGATGGTGCTGGTGCTGGTGCTGGCGGCAGGTCCGGTTGGTGCGTGGTTCATGGCGCGCAGCAGCCATGTCGAGCAAATGCCCACCGCCGAGACGGCATATTCCCCGGTGCAGGAATCGCATGCACTGGAGCAGCTGCGCGTACTGGCCGAAACCAGCGAGCAAGGCATTTGTGTGGTGGATGGTGATGGTCGTCTCACGCTGTTCAATGGTGCGCTACAGGCCATGTACGGGTTTCGGGACAAACCCTTTCTGGGGCATGCCTCGGCCAATGTCTTCCGGATCTTCGATGCCGAATCAGGACTGGCCGTGCCATGGAACAAGTCGCCACTGGCGCGCGCGATGCGCGGTCAGCGCCTCGAAGGCTACGAGTTCAGTTTTCATCGACGCGACGGGTCGGTGGTGCAGGCCCGGGCGAGTGCACATCCGGTGCGAGACCAGCACGGCATGGGTGTCGGCGCCG
>JAGLCS010000136.1 GCA_023146115.1 Abyssibacter sp.
CCCAGCGCGGCATGGGTGTCGGCGCCATCATGAGTGTCGAGGATGTCACCCAGGCGCGGCAGCAGGCCGAACTATTGCGCCGGCAAGCGGAGCTCGTTTCGCGAACCGGGGCGGAGCTGGAGCGGGTTGCATTCATCGCCGCACATCACCTGCAGGAGCCGGTCCGTGGTATCAGCAGCTATGCGCAGTTGCTGTCGCGCCGTGTGGCGGACAACCCCGACGTGCAGGACTACGTGCGGTATCTGACTCAGGAGAGCGGCCGGATCAAGACGTTGACGCGCGATCTGCTGGCATACCTGGAAACGGCGACGCGGCCACGCATGCACTCGTCCGTCGATTTACAAACGGTGGTGCAGTCCGCGCGGGACACGGTGGCGGCGCGCTATCCGCAGTGCGAGCTGATCTGCATGAAGGGCGCGTTGCCCATCGTCACAGCTGATCCCGAATTGCTCACCAAACTGTTCGAGCAGATCTTCGACAACGCGGTGAAGTTCAACGAGAGTTCCGCGCCATCGATCACCATCGATTGCACGCCCAAGGCGGACGAGTGGGAGTTTTCGGTTGCCGATAACGGCCCGGGTATTCCGCCTGAGCATGCAGACAAAGTGTTCGAGCTGTTCGCGCAGCTACACACCATCGGTACCTACCCCGGCAATGGGCTTGGATTGGCGCTGGCGAAAAAGGTGATGCTGGTACACGGTGGACGAATCTGGGTCGACAAGGACGCCGGGCCGGGTCTCACGCTGCGGTTCCTGTTGCCGTTCCGACCGCCATCGGTGGATGTCGTCAAGCCGGCGAACGCTGGTGACGGGTCCGGCGATGATGGCGCGGCGCCGCAACGGTCCAAATCAGGCCAGGAGGCGTTCTCCGCCACCGGCCGCAGGATGATGCCCGACCTGGATTGACGCGCGAGGGCCGGAGTCGCGCTGGCCGCGCTGTTCAGGTGATCAACGACGGGGCATCGCGACCGGTGTGCTCGCGTAGCCCGCAGAGCGTGTCGGCGACCGAGGCCAGCGCGGATAACACCTCGCGCGTGGGCAGCGTCAGCTCCCACTCGTCGCTGCGGCGTTCTTCGAGGTAAAGCCGCAGCGTCGCGCCGCTGGTGCCGGTGCCCGATTTGCGCACCACGATGCGTGCGTCGTCACCGAAGACCACGCGCAGGCCCTGGCCCTCGGCGCGGCTGCCATCGATCGGGTCGTCGTAACTGAATTCGTCCGCCACCGTAACCGTTAGGCCCTCGAACTGGCGACCGGGCAACGCGGTGAGCTGCTGGCGCAACGCCTGCATGACCCGGTCGGCCTGTTCGCCGCTCAGGTCCTCATAGTCATGGCGTTCGTAGTAGTGCCGCCCGAAGGTCTTCCAATGCGCTTGCAGAACGTCGGCCACCGATTCGCCGCGGCGAGCCGCGAGCAGGTTCAGCCAGGCCATCACCGCCCACAGGCCATCCTTTTCGCGGACGTGGTCCGAGCCCGTGCCGAAAGACTCCTCGCCGCAAACGGCGATGCGTCCGGCGTCGAGCAGGTTGCAGAAGAACTTCCAGCCGGTCGGTGTCTCGAATGCCTCGAAACCCTGCTGCGCGGCAACGGCGTCCAGCGCACGACTGGTCGGCATGGACCGGGCGGCGCCGGCAATGCCGTCGCGGTAGGCCGGAATCAGGCGCGCGTTGGCCGCGAGCACCGCGAGGCTGTCACCGGGCGAGACAAACAGTCCGCGCCCGAGAATCATGTTGCGGTCACCATCGCCGTCCGATGCCGCGGCGAAGTCCAGCGCGCCACGGGTGATGACCTCATCGGCCAGGTCGGCGGCGTAGACCAGATTCGGATCGGGGTGACCGCCACCAAAGTCGGGCAGGGGCACGGCATTGCGTACCGAGTCCGGCGACGCACCGAGCCGCTCCACGAACAGCCGTTTCGCGTAGGGACCAGTGACCGCGTGCATGGCATCGAAAGCGAAGCGGAAATCCGACGTCAGCAGCGCGCGGATGGCATCGAAGTCGAACAGCGATTCCATCAGTTCGGCGTAGTCCTCGGTGGTGTCGATGACCTCGATGGTCAGATCGCCGAGGGTTTGTGTTCCGAGGTTGTGGAGGTCGATGGTGTCGGCGTCGACGCAACGATAGCGATCGATTTCGCAGCTACGGGCGTAGATGGCATCGGTGAGCGCCGAGGCAGCCTGACCACCGCCGCGAATATTGAACTTAATGCCGAAGTCGCCGCGCGGACCGGCCGGATTGTGGCTGGCCGATAGGATGAAGCCGCCATGGGCGTCGTACTTGCGAATCAGGTGGGACGCCGCCGGTGTAGAGACAATGCCGCCCAGGCCAACGATGACGCGGGCGACCCCATTGGCGGCGGCCATCGCGAGAATGGTCTGGATCGCCGTGTCGTTGTGATATCGGCCATCACCTCCGAGCACGAGGGTGGTGCCCGCGAAGCCAGGGTGCGTGTCGAACACCGACTGGACGAAATTCTCCAGGTAATTCGCCTGCTGGAAGACCTGCACTTTTTTCCGGAGCCCGGCGGTACCCGCGCGTTGATCGTCAAATGGTTGGGTGGCGATCGTACGGACGGCTGCGGTCATGTGCGGATTCCGGTGAAAAGAGTGGGTGATTGGGACACGGAGAATGCACGCGATGCCCGCCACGTCAACCGCTTGCACCGGCGCCAGAGGCGTGGGCATAGTGGGTTCATGGACCTCGCCAACCCAAAAACGCTGCTTCGACTGGGGCGGCCCGAGAGCTTTTCGGGCCTGATGAACCTGGTCGACGAGAACTACCAACGCTTCCAGCGACTGGCGCCGGATTACCCTCTGCCGTTCGACACCGCCGTGTCACGCAGCGAGTCGGATTTCGACCTCTACCTGACCGTACTGGAGCGTTGTCGTTACACCACGACGGTGCATCTGACTTACCGGTTTTCCGCCGGTGAGAACACGTGGCGCGCGGATCCCGATGTCACGCTGCGCCTGTATCACGATGCCGGCGTGGCCGAGGTGGTCGATTCCTGCCGTTCGCGCTGCGATTTTCTTCAGGACATCGACCCCCAAGTCGGTGGCTGGCTGCAACGCCAGCACGCAAGAAACCTGATGGTCTACAAGTGGCTGGGCTATCTGCTACAGCATGGCCATGGGTTCGCGATGGCCGCGCGTCCTCGCACATAGCGCCGACACGCGGCCACACACGGAGAGCGGCGCCGTACGATCATCGCGCCTACAGCGAATCAACCAGCTTGAGGATGGCGTCGGTTTTTTCCTGCATCAACGCCATGTCGGCGCGCGATTCGACGTTGAGGCGAATCACCGGCTCGGTGTTCGATTTGCGCAGGTTGAAGCGCCAGGTCGGAAAATCCACCGACAGCCCGTCGGTGCGGTCGATGTCGCCATCCGCAGCGAATGCCTGTTCAATCGCAACGATCGTGGCGTCGGCATCGGCGACCTTACGGTTGATCTCGCCGCTGGCCGGGTAGGCATCGATGCGCTCATTGACGAGTTGCGACAGCGATTTGCCTTCGCGGCAGATCAGTTCGGCGACCATCAGCCAAGGAATATTGCCGTTGTCGCAGTAGGCAAAATCGCGGAAATAATGGTGCGCGCTCATCTCGCCACCGTAGACCGCGTTTTCCTTGCGCATCCGCTCTTTGATGAAGGCGTGCCCGGTCTTGGACATCACCGGCTCACCACCGGCGCGCCTGACCTCGTCGACCGTGTTCCAGGTCAGCCTGGGGTCGTGGATGATCTTGTCGCCCGGTGACTTGATCAGCAGCGCCTTGGCGAGCAAGCCGACAATGTAGTAACCCTCGATGAAACGGGCGTTTTCGTCGAACAGGAAGCAGCGGTCGAAATCGCCATCCCAGGCCACTCCAAAATCCGCGCCGTGGGCCTTGACCGCCTCGGCGGTCGCCGCCCGGTTCTCGGGCAGTAGTGGGTTGGGGATGCCGTTGGGGAACGTCGGGTCTGGCTGATGATGCACCTTGATGAATTCGAACGGCAGGAACGGCGCCAGGGCATCAATGACCACGCCCGCACCGCCATTGCCGGCATTGGTCACGATCTTCAGCGGCCGTAGCGCGTCGACATTGAGGTAGCCGAGCAAGTGCTGCACGTAGGCGGCCCGGTGTTCCAATGGCACCAGCGTTGGCTCGATACTCGGCAGTGGTGTGTCGTCTTCGGCGGCACGTGTCTCGATGGCCTTGAGTCCGCTGTCGCCGCTGATCGGCTGCGACCCGGCGCGCACGAGCTTCATGCCGTTGTAGCCAAGGGGGTTATGGCTAGCGGTGACCATGATTCCGCCATCCATCTCGAAGTGAAACGTCGCGAAATAGACTTCCTCGGTGCCGCAGAGGCCGATGTCATGGACTTCGCAGCCCGCTTGCTGCAGGCCGAGGGCCAGCGCGTTGATCAGCGCCTGGCTCGAGTCGCGGACATCGCGACCGACGACAACGCGCTTCGGCTGGAGCTCGGCTGCGTAGGCCCGACCGATTCGGAAGGCCAGTTCGGGCGACAGATCGTCCGGTACTTTTCCGCGAATGTCGTAGGCTTTGAAACAACTCAGGCTCGCCATCGGCTATCGTCCTCGTATGCAAAAGGGACGGTCATGATGCACCGCACATCGGGTCATGTCTGCTCCCTGCACCATGCGTGGCCCGGTCAGTTTCAGGCGAACGCGGCCGGACCATCGTCTGGCCTGTTGTCGGAATCGACGGGTAACTGACGTTTCCCTTGATCTCTATTCATGGACGCTGGCATGCTGAGCCGGCGCGAGACTCCTGCGTGATGCTGCGCCGGAAATCAGTCATGGAGACGACATAAAACAATGGCAAAGACCGTCAGAATTGGATGCTCCTCGGCATTCTGGGGTGACACGTCAACTGCGGCGGAACAGCTGGTCACCAAGGGTAATATCGATTACCTCGTGGCTGACTATCTGGCTGAGATCACCATGTCGATCCTCGCGCTCAAGCGCATGCGGGATCCGGCTGGGGGCTATGCCGAAGATTTCGTGCAGGTGCTGGCGCCGTTGCTGCCCGCGATCAAGGCGCAGGGCATTCGTGTTGCCGTGAATGCAGGCGGCCTCAATCCAGGGGCCTGCTGCGCGGCCTTGCAGGCTGCGGCGGAGGTGGCCGGCGTGGAACTGACCATGGCACACGTATCCGGCGACGATTTGTTACCGCAGCAAAAGGCCTTTGCTGATTGTCGCGACCTCGACACCGGGGCGGCCATGCCCCGCGGTCTGGTGACCATGAACGCCTACCTCGGCGCGTTGCCGATCCGAGATGCGTTTCTTCAGGGTGCCGACATCGTCGTGACCGGCCGCTGTGCGGATTCCGCCCTGGTGCTGGGGCCGTTGATGGCGGAGTTCGGTTGGTCTGAGGCCGATTTCGACCGCCTATCAGCTGGATCACTGGCCGGACACATCATCGAATGCGGCGCACAGTGCACCGGTGGCAATTTCACCGACTGGCAGGACGTGCCGGGTTTCGACGACATGGGCTTCCCCATCGTGGAGGTCGACGCCGATGGCGGATTCGAAGTCAGCAAGCCCGATGGCACCGGCGGTCTGGTGTCGCCGCTGAGCGTGGCCGAGCAGATGGTCTACGAGATTGGCGACCCCGGCGCCTATGTGCTGCCTGATGTGGTTTGTGACTGGACCGATGTCTCCATCGAGGCCAGTGGTCCGGACCGGGTGCGTGTAAGCGGGGCACGGGGCCGACCGCCGACCGAGCATTACAAGGTGTCGGCGACCTACCCGTCAGGCTTCCGGACGATGGTCAGCTTCGTGGTTGGCGGTTTTGACGCGCCGGGGAAAGGTCGCGCCGCAGCCGATGCACTGTTCAGCAAGGTTTCGCGCCTGCTTCAGGATCGGGGCCTGGGGGCATTTGATGCCACCGCTGTCGAACTGATCGGCGCCGAGGCGATGTACGGCCCACATGCTGCCGCCGCGCCACGTGAGGTCACCGTGCGTCTGGTTGCGACACATGCCAATCGCGATGCGCTGAAGCTGTTCGGTCGCGAGATCGCGCAGGCGGCCACCGGCATGGTGCCTGGCATCACGGGCTATTCCGGGCGCCCGAGCGTGACGCCCATCGTGCGTCTGTTCACGACCCTGGTGCCCAAGACATCAGTGGCGGCGGCCGTTCATCTCGGCGAGCGCAACACAGCCGTGGAGATTCCCGTAGGCAAACCGCCGGTTGCATCGCCCAGCCAGGAGAGCCTGGGTCTCGTGCCGGTGGACTCGGCCGCCGGGAGCGTGCCCCTGATCCGCCTGGCGGTCGCGCGGTCTGGTGACAAGGGTGATCACAGCAATATCGGTGTTGTCGCGCGCGAGCCCGAGTTTCTGCCCTATATCGAACAGGCGCTGACCGCCGAGGCGGTGCAAGCCTACTTCGACTATCTGCTGGAGGGCGACGTGTCGCGCTGGGCCTTGCCTGGCATCGGCGGATTCAACTTCCTGCTGCGACATTCGCTGGGTGGTGGTGGGGTCGCGTCACTGCGTACCGACCCCCAGGGCAAGTGCCATGCGCAGATGCTTTTGAGTTTTCCGATCCCGGTTTCGGCAGAAATTGCCCGCCGATTCGACTAAAGTGTCGACCCCAATCCCACCTGACATCAGGACACAATGACGAACGGGAGCGATATCGAACGCGACGTCATGGAGTACGACGTCGTCATCGTCGGCGCCGGACCGGCTGGTCTGGCCTGCGCAATGAAGCTCAAGCAGGCCAATGCGGATCTCGCGGTCTGCGTGCTGGAGAAGGGCAGCTTTGTTGGCGCCCATGCCCTGGCGGGCGCGGTCATCGAGCCGGAGCCACTGGATGAGCTGGTGCCCGGTTGGCGCGATGATCCGCCGGAAATCTGCGTGCCGGCGACCAAGGACGAGTTCCTCAAGCTCAGCGAGTCCGGCGGGATGAAGCTGCCGACTCCGCCGCAGATGAACAACCACGGCCATTACATCGTCAGCCTGATGAACATGATGGGCTGGCTGGGCGAGAAGGCCGAGGCGCTGGGCGTGGAAATCTATCCGGGCTTCCCTGCCGCCGAAGCATTGATCGAAAACGATGTGGTTGTCGGTGTGCGCACCGGCGACATGGGCCTGGCCAAGGATGGTTCGCACAAGGATGGCTACACCCCGGGCATGGATCTGCGGGCCAAGGTCACGGTGCTCGCCGAGGGCGCGCGCGGCTCGGTCTCCAAGCAGTTGATCAAGCGCTACAAGCTCGCCGATGGCCACGATCCACAGAACTACAGCATCGGATTGAAGGAGTTGTGGGAAGTGCCGGAGGGCCGTGTGGAGCCTGGCAAGATCGTCCACACCGTCGGCTGGCCGCTGCCCAACGACGTCTATGGCGGCAGTTTTCTCTATCACCTGACCGATAACCGCGTTGCCCTGGGTTACGTGGTCGGGCTGGGGTATGACGATCCGCGTCTGCGCCCCTTCGAGATGTTCCAGCAGTGGAAGCATCACCCCAGCGTCAAACCGCTGCTCGAAGGCGGCAAGATCCTGTCGGCCGGTGCGCGGGCGATCGTGACCGGTGGCTGGCAGTCCCTGCCGACCACGGAAATGCCCGGTGCGATACTGATCGGTTGTGCAGCCGGCACCTTGAATGTGCCAAAGATCAAGGGCGTTCACACCGCCATGCGCTCCGGCATGCTCGCCGCCGACCATCTGGCCGCGAAGCTGGAATCGACGGGGTTCGACGCCAAGCTGCGTGATTCCGTGGTCGGCAAAGAGCTGAAGAAGGTCCGCAACATCAAGCCCGGCTTCAAGAAGGGCCTGTGGTTCGGCATGTTCAACGCCGCCTGGGAAACCGCCACGGTCGGCCTGTCACCGTGGACGCTGAAATCCAAGGCGGATTGGTCGCAAACCAAGAAACTGGCCGAGTTGCCCGCCGAGCCGAGCTTTGTCGAAGCGCCACGTGATCTCGCGCCCAAGGATCGGCTGGCATCGGTTTATTTCGCGGCCACCGAGCATGACGAGGACCAGCCAATTCACCTCAAGGTGATTGAGCCGGACGTCTGTTTCACCAAGTGTGAGCAGGAGTACGGCAATCCCTGCACGCGGTTCTGTCCGGCCGGGGTGTACGAAGTGGTGGAAGAAGCCGGCGACAAGCGACTGCAGATCAACTCCGCCAACTGCGTGCATTGCAAGACGTGCGATATTAAGGATCCCTATCAAGTGATTAACTGGGTCACGCCCGAGGGCGGATCTGGGCCGAACTACCAGAACTTGTAGGGCATGGGACGGACTGGCGTTCGGCGCCGGTGCGAAACACACACCGAACACAGAGAACTGTTGAGCCAAACAACATGAAAGTACTTGTGAGCGTGAAGCGCGTTGTCGATTACAACGTGCGAATCCAGGTGAAAGGAGACGGATCGGGCGTGCAGACCGAAGGTGTCAAGCACTCCATGAATCCGTTTGACGAAATTGCAGTGGAACAGGCAATCCGTATGAAGGAAGCCGGTACGGCCTCCGAAGTGATTGCCGTGACCATTGGCGACGACAAGGCGGTGGAGACCCTGCGCACGGCGCTGGCCTTCGGCTGCGACAAGGCGATTCACGTCAAGGTGGATGAGGCTGTCGAGCCGCCGACCGCCGCCGCCGTCTTCGCCAAGCTGGCCGAGGCCGAAGGCCCGGATGTCTTCCTGATGGGCAAGCAGGCCATCGACGACGACAGCAACCAGACGGGTCAGATGACCTCCGCCAGACTCGGCTGGCCGCAGGCCACCTTCGCTTCGACAATCGAGATTGCCGATGGCAAGGCCACCGTGGCCCGTGAAGTCGACGAAGGCCTTGAGACCATCGAGGTTGATCTGCCAGCCGTCATCACCACCGACCTGCGCCTGAATGAGCCGCGCTACCTGAAGCTCCCGGACATCATGAAGGCCAAGCGCAAGCCGGTGGACACCAAGTCGCTGGACGACCTGGGCGTGACGCCCAAGGCCGGCCTGACCGTGACCAAGACCGCGCCGCCGCCCGAGCGGGAGGCCGGCATCATGGTCAAGTCCACTGACGAACTGATTTCTGCTCTGAAAGACAAGGGGCTGCTCTAATGGCTTCCGTACTGCTGATTGCCCAGCACCTGGGCGGCGAACTCAATAACTCCACCTCCAAGGCCATGGCCTGCGCCAAGGATATTGGCGACGTGACCGTGGCGGTCTTTGCCGAATCCGGCCAATCGGTCGCCGACGCGGCGGCCACGCTGGACGGCGCGACCAAGGTCGTGTTGGTTGACCGTGCCGAGAACGCCGAGCCTCTGGCCGCCATCTTGGCGCCGCAAATCGTCAAGCTGGCGCAGGATTTGGGCGTGAGCCATGTCATCGGCCCGAACACCACCTTCGGCAAGGATTTGATGCCTCGGGTCGCGGCGCTGCTCGACAGTGTCATGGTCACCGACATCATGGCCGTCGAGGCGCCGTACACCTTCCAGCGGCCTATCTACGCCGGCAACGCGGTCGTGACGGTTGAAGCCCCGCAGGACGGCATTCTGGTCGGTTCCGCCCGTACCGCGTCGTTCAAGTCGGTGGGCGAGCAGGCGGCCTGTCCGGTGGAAGCGGTGTCCGTCGACGCCGAGTTGCCATCGCATACCCGCTTCGTGAAACGTGAAGGGGCCGGTGGTGATCGCCCGGACCTGCAGGCCGCTCCCAAGGTCGTCTCTGGTGGCCGTGGTGTGGGCAGCGAAGAGAACTTCGAGATCATCTACCGCATGGCCGACAAGATCGGCGCCGGTGTGGGTGCGTCCCGCGCCGCGGTGGACTCCGGGTTCTGTCCCAACGACATGCAGGTCGGCCAGACCGGCAAGGTCATCGCGCCCGAGCTGTACATGTGCTTTGGCATTTCCGGTGCGATCCAGCATCTGGCGGGCATCAAGGACGCCGGTTGCATCGTTGCGGTGAACAAGGACGAAGAAGCCTCGATCTTCGAGGTTGCGGACATCGGTCTTGTCGGCGACCTGTTCGAGGTGATTCCTGAGCTTGAGTCCAAGCTCTAGAGGGCTGACGGCTGCGGGTGGTCGCCCTGACCACCCGCAGTCGGACGATTTCACATGACATCTTATTGGCGGAGACGCGTGCGGTGAGTTACGCCTCGGTCCTGAAACCCGATCTGTTCGCTGGTCAGACCGTCGTCGTCACCGGTGGCGGCTCCGGCATCGGGCGTTGCACCGCGCATGAGTTGGCGGCGCTGGGCGCTCATGTCGTCGTGACCGGGCGCACGCAGAGCAAGCTGGATACCGTCGTCGGCGAGATCATCGACGACGGCGGCGCAGCCAGCGCCCAGGCCTTCGATATCCGCGACGATGACGCCGTCAAGGCGGCCATCCAGGCCATCGTGACGGCGCGGGGCGCGATCCACGGCCTGGTCAACAATGCCGGGGGGCAGTTTCCCAGTCCGGCGATGATGATCAGCAAGAACGGCTTCGACGCCGTGGTTCGCAACAACCTCACCGGGGGCTTTCTGGTGGCCCGTGAGGTCTTGCTGCAATCCATGCGAAACGGCGGCGGGGCGATCGTGAACATCGTCGCCGACATGTGGGGCGGCATGCCGGGCATGGCGCACTCCGGTGCGGCGCGGGCCGGCATGGTCAATCTCACCGAGACGCTCGCTGTCGAATGGGCCCAGTTCGGTGTGCGTGTGAACGCGGTGGCACCGGGCTGGGTGGCGTCCAGCGGCATGGACAGCTACGACCCGTCGTTCTCCAGGGAAGTGATTCCGATGATGACGGATCTGGTGCCGCTCAAGCGGATGTCCACCGAGGCCGAGGTGAGTTCCGGCATTTGTTTTCTTCTGTCGGAAGGCGCGGCCTTTATTTCCGGAACCTGTCTGAAGATTGATGGTGCGGCCAGCCTGAACGCCAGCCTGTTTCCGCTGCCCGACCATGACAGGTCCAAGCCCTACCAGGGATTTCATCGCTACAAGCCCCCCAAGGCGGTGGCCGGCGAGCACGGGTAGGCGCAGAACCTGCCCGCCAGGGTGGCGCGTGCGTTCGTCATCCGAACAAGATGATCAAACCGCTGGATCGTCAGGTTCAGTGGACATGAACCAAGGTATGAGGAGACAGCATGCCTGCCATAGAGACGAAGATCAGCCCTGCATCGGCTGACTTCCAGAAGAACCGCGAGGACATGCTCGCGGAGGTGCAGCGTTTTCGTGATGTCGAGGCCAAGGTCCACGCGACCGAGGAGTCCAAGCGCGAAAAATTCCACGGCCGTGGTCAGCTGCTGCCGCGCGAGCGCGTTCATTTGCTGCTGGATCGCGGGTCACCGTTTCTGGAGCTATCGACCCTGTGCGGTTACAAGCACCACGACGACAAGGATGGGTCGCTCGCCGGTGGCAATTCCATCATCGGCATCGGCTACGTCTCCGGTGTGCGCTGCATGATCTCGGCCTCCAATTCGGCGGTGAAGGGCGGGACGATGACGCCTTTCGGCGTGCAGAAGACGCTGCGCATCCAGGAGATCGCGCTCAAGCAGAAGCTGCCGGTCATCTCGCTGATCGAATCCGGCGGTGCGAACCTGCTGTATCAGGCCGAGGTGTTCATTCCGGGTGGCAAGACCTTCGCGAATCAGGCGCGGCTGTCCGCAGCCGGTATTCCGCAGGTCACGGTCGTGCATGGCTCATCCACGGCAGGTGGTGCCTACATGCCGGGTTTGTCAGATCACGTGATCATGGTGCGCAAGAAGGCCAAGGTCTTCCTGGCCGGTCCGCCGCTGCTGCGTGCGGCCACCGGCGAGATCGCCGAGGATGAAGACCTGGGCGGGGCCGAGATGCATTGCCAAGTCGCCGGGACTTCGGAGTTCATTGCCGAGGACGATGCCGACGGCATCCGCCTGGCCCGTGAAGTCGTCGCCAAGCTAGGCTGGAACACGACCGCGCCAAAGCCTGCACTCAAGGCCTTTGGGGCGCCGCGCTATCCCGCCGAGGAGCTGGTCGGTGTGGTGCCGGCCGATTACCGACGGCCTTACGATTGCCGCGAGGTGATCGCCCGCGTGGTCGATGGCAGCGAATTTCTCGAATACAAGTCGGAGTTCGATCAACAGACGATCTGTGGCCGCGCGAGCATTTACGGTCAGCCGGTCGGCATCATCAGCAATAACGGGCCGATCACGACCAAGGGCGCGACCAAGGCTGCGCAGTTCATGCAGCTTTGTGTGCAGACCCAGACACCGCTGGTCTACCTGATGAACACCACGGGCTACATGGTCGGGACCGAGTCGGAGCAGGGCGGCATCGTCAAGCACGGCTCAAAGATGGTGCAGGCGGTCGCCAATGCATCCGTACCGCGTATCACCATCGTCATGGGTGGCAGTTTCGGCGCCGGCAACTACGGCATGTGCGGCCGCGGCTTCGATCCGGACTTCATCTTCGCCTGGCCTAACTCCAGGACGGCGGTCATGGGCGGCGAGCAGGCGGCCAAGGTCATGACCATCATCAACAAGGCCAAGGCGCAAGCAGCCGGGGTGGAGTTCTCGGACGAGCAGGCCGCCAAGGCCGAGTCCAATCTGGTCGGCCTGTTCAACAAGGAAGCCGATGCCCTGGCCGCCACGGCCCGCCTGTTCGATGACGGCCTGATCGACCCGCGGGACACTCGCCGCGTGCTCGGATTCACGCTGGCGATATGCCAGGACGCCAAGGCCCGTGATGTGGCGCCCAACAGTTTCGGTGTGGCGCGGCTTTAGGTCGCTCCGGATCCCCAGTTAGCGCTTAGCGCGGAGACAGCATGCAACGGACACACGAACACCAGGAGATCTACCGCACCGTCGAACGCTTTGTGGTCGACGAGATCAACCCGCACGTGGAGCAATGGGAGCGCGACGGCGTGTTTCCCGCACACGAAGTTTTCAAGAAGATGGGTGATCTGGGCATTCTCGGCATTCACAAGCCGGAAGCGGTCGGCGGCATGGGACTGGACTACAGCTACCAGATGGAGTTTGCCGAAGCGCTGGGTGCCTGTACCTGTGGTGGCATCCCGATGGCGATCGGCGTGCAGACGGACATGGCCACGCCAGCGCTGGCGCGGTTTGGTTCCGACTATCTCAAAGACAATTTCCTCAAGCCCGCCATCGCCGGGGACCATGTGGCGGCCATCGCCGTCAGCGAACCCGGCGCCGGCTCCGACGTGGCAGGCATCAAGACCACGGCCCGTCGCGACGGTGGTGACTACGTGATCTCGGGCTCCAAGCAATGGATCACCAATGGCACCCAGGCGGACTGGGCCTGCACGCTGGTCAACACCGGTGATGCCGACCCGAACAGCCGGCACGGCAACAAGTCGCTGATCGTCGTCCCGCTGGATGCCCAGGGCGTCGACCGTCAGACCAAGCTGGACAAGCTTGGCCAGCGCAGCTCGGATACCGCGATTATCTTTTTTGATGAAGTGCGCGTGCCCGCGAACCACCTGATCGGCGAGGAAGGCAAGGGCTTCGTCTACCAGATGATGCAGTTTCAGGAAGAACGGTTGTTCCTGTCGGCGAGCATCCTCAAGGCGATGGATCGCGTGCTGGACGACACCATCGAATACACGCGTGGCCGCAAGGCCTTCGGCCAGGCCGTGCTGGACAACCAGTATGTGCAGTTCCGCATTGCCGAACTGGCCACCGAGATCGAGGCCGTGCGCGGCATCATCGACAAGGCTGTCGGCGCCCTGATCGAAGGCGAGGACGTGACCTTGCTGGCCTCCATGGCCAAGCTCAAGAGCGCGCGGGTGGCGCGTGAGGTCTGCGATGCCTCGCTGCAGTTCTGGGGCGGGCAGGGCTTCATGTGGGAATCCACGGTCGCGCAGTTCTATCGCGACCTGCGCCTGCATTCCATCGGCGGTGGTGCCGACGAGGTCATGCTCCAGATCATCTCGAAGCGCCTCGGACTGGCCGCCGGAAAACGCAAGTGACGGAGCGAACGATGGCAGAGCTACCCGACACACCCAACGCGCTGGTCGAGATCAGCGCCGGTGTGCTGCATTTCACCTTCAACCGGCCCCAGGCCCGCAATGCGATGTCGCTTGGCTTGCTCACCGACATCTGCAACGTGTTTGACGCCATCGCGGACGCGCGTGGTATCCGCACGGTGGTGTTGCGTGGCACCGGCGGCAATTTTTGCGCCGGCGGTGACATCAAGGACATGGCGAGCGCACGCCAGTCGCCTCGGACGCAGCATTCCGATGCGGTGATCGACTATTCGCGCGCCTTTGGCACCATGCTGCGCAAGGTCAATGCTGCGCCGCAGGCGGTGATCGCGATCCTCGAAGGCGCGGTGTTGGGCGGGGGCTTTGGTCTTTGCTGCGTCAGCGATGTGGCCATCGCAGTCAGCGATGCCAAGTTTGGTTTGCCGGAAACCGGGCTGGGCCTGCCACCGGCGCAGATCGCGCCATTCGTGGTCGAGCGGATCGGGCTCACCCAGGCGCGGCGGCTGGGCGTATGCGGTGGACGCTTCAATGGTGAGGAGGCCGAACGCCTCGGGCTGGTGCATTTTGTCGAGGCGGAGACGGCCGCCGTGGACAAGCGGCTGGCAGAGGTTGTCGAGCAGATCCGGCGTTGTGCGCCCAAGGCCAATGCGGTGACCAAACGGATCATGCTCGGCGTATCACAGGCCAATCCCGAAGATTTGCTGGACGACGCAGCGCGAGATTTTGCCGAGTGTCTGCGCAGCGATGAGGGGACCGAGGGCACGATGGCCTTCATCGAAAAAAGACTGCCGAACTGGGCTACGCCCGACTGAATACGGCAACAACGTCGGCCTGCCAACCGCGGGGCGCGTCAGGAGACAAGGAAGCAGCATGGGACGTTTTACAAAGGTGTTGGTAGCCAACCGCGGCGAGATCGCCTGTCGGGTCATTCAGGGCGCGCGCGGCGCCGGGTACCGGACCGTGGCGGTTTACTCCGACGCCGACCGGCTAGCACGACACGTGACCTTGGCGGACGAAGCCGTGCGCCTGGGCCCCGCCCCGGTGGGCGAATCCTATCTGGTGATCGACAAGATCATCGAAGCGGCGCGCCGCTCGGGGGCTGACGCCATTCACCCCGGCTACGGTTTTCTCGCCGAGAACGCCGGCTTTGCTCAGGCCTGTGCCGACGCCGGACTCCGCTTCATCGGCCCGTCGCCCGACGCGATCACGCTGATGGGCAACAAGCGCCAGGCCAAGATCAAAATGATCGATGCCAACGTGCCGTGCGTGCCGGGTTACGAGGGTGGCGACCAGGACGATGCCGTACTCACCGACGAGGCGCAGAAGATCGGCGTGCCCGTCATGATCAAGGCTGCAGCCGGTGGCGGTGGCCGGGGCATGCGGCTGTGCGAAGACGCCGCCCAGCTGGGCGAGATGATTCGCTCGGCACGCAGCGAGGCTGAAAATGCCTTCGGCAATGGTGAGCTCATTCTGGAGAAAGCCGTCGTCGGTGCCCGCCATGTCGAGATCCAGGTGTTCGGAGACAGCCACGGCACCGTGGTGCATCTGGGCGAACGCGATTGTTCGGTGCAGCGTCGCAACCAGAAAATCGTCGAAGAATCGCCATCGCCGGTGGTGGACGCCGAGTTGCGGGCGAAGATGGGTGCGGCCGCTGTTGCCGCCGCACAGTCCATCGATTATGTCGGCGCCGGCACGGTCGAGTTCCTGCTCGGGGCGGACGGTGAGTTCTATTTTCTGGAGATGAACACCCGGCTGCAGGTCGAACACCCGGTCACCGAGCTGGTGACCGGTATCGATCTGGTGGACTGGCAGCTACGTATCGCCCAGGGCGATCCCATTCCGCTGCAGCAATCCGAGATCCGGCAGACCGGTCATGCCATCGAGGTGCGCCTTTGCGCGGAAGATCCGCGCACCGGCTACGTGCCGCAGACCGGCCCGATCCAGGCCTGGGTGATTCCCGAAGGCGAGGGCTTGCGGGTGGATCATGGCCTGCTCGCCGATGGTGAGATCAGTCCCTACTACGACTCGATGGTGGCGAAGATCATCGCCTTCGGGCATGACCGCGAATCGGCGCGCAGCCGTCTCGCGCGTGCGCTGAGCAACACCCGCTTGCATGGCGTCGTTTCCAACCTCGATCTGCTCAAGGACATTCTGGACGAGCCGGATTTCGCGGCGGGTGATTTCCATACGGGGTACATGCCGGCCCATTTCGACGAAGCGCAGCTTGCTGCGCGTGTCCCTGGGCCGCTGCAATACGCGCTGGCGGCACTGGCCATCTACCGGTCTGACGGCGCCAGTCTGGCGCAGCAGGCCGCGTTGCCGGCCGAGCTATCGGATTGGCACAGCGCGCCCGGCGGCACGATCGGCATGACCGTCGCCTGGGGTGAGGAACGCCAGGCCGTGACGCTGGTCCACGATTCAGCGCGGCATTACGTCATCACCTTGGACGGCGAGGCGCACGAATTCGTCGTGGAGGGTTCCGGTGACGGTTACACCCGATTGCAGATGGACGGCGTGGCCGCACGCATCGACTACACGCGCGCTGGCGATGATCTGTGGCTGACCGCGCAGGACCGAAGCTTCTGCTTCCGCGACGTCACCCTGGAACCCGCACAGGCCGTTGCGCCGGGCGCCGATGGTCGCATTCTCGCGACCAGCGATGGGCGCTTGCTTGAGGTTCGGGTGGCGGCCGGCGAGGCCGTCGAAGCGGGGCAGACCGTCGCCGTGCTGGAAGCGATGAAGATGGAATTTCAGCTCAAGACGCCGGTGGCCGGTCAGGTGGAATCAGTGGAGGCTGCCGGGGGCGATCAGGTTGCCAATCGGCAGTTGCTGGTGAAGATTCAGCCGGCCAGCGAGGACGGCTGATCGGCCACACCATCGACCACCAGCCCGTCTTCGGGTGTCACATCCAGTGATGAGCGGA
Source organism: Abyssibacter sp. (assembly GCA_023146115.1). GTDB lineage: Bacteria > Pseudomonadota > Gammaproteobacteria > Nevskiales > OUC007 > Abyssibacter. The sequence continues at coordinate 16,819 of JAGLCS010000136.1, forward strand.
CCGAGCGAATCCCGGCGTCATCGCTAAACAACGGCCGCTTGCGGTGGAAAAGCGTGATCCCGGCGCGGCGGGCACGGTCGATCTGCTCATCGGTCTGTAAGTCCTGGGCGATTAGCGTGATTCCGGCCTGATGGGTAATGGCGACCAGCGCGCGCAGCATCTGCTCCGCATGGTCGGCATCACGCAGCATGTTCGGGTCGACCAGAACCCGGCTGATCGGAAGATCGACCAGGCGCTGGATCGGCGCCAGCCTTGCCCCGAAGTGGCGCACGGCCAGCTTCACGCCGCCTTGCACGCAACGGCCCAGACGCTCGGCCATGCGTGAACCCGGCTCCGGCAAGTCGGCCTCGTGCAGCTCCAGGGTGAGCGCATCTGGTGCGATACAGGCGTTGGAAATGGCGCCAAAGACATCGTCGACCAACCCATCGCCCAGCAACTGATGCTCGCTGAGCGCGACCGCGACGTGGGCGGCGCCGGCCCGCTGTCGTAGCGCGGCGAGATCTGCCGTGGCGCGCAACAGATACCAACTCGTCACCTCGGCCAAGGTCCGGCCGGCCGGTTCCGTCTTCAGCAGCTCGGAGGCGGGGGCGCGTCCTTCGCCGCTGCTGGTCCAGGCCACGGTCGCGCGCAGTTGTTCGACGGTCGAGAAATCGGCTGACATCACCGGCTCATGCACCAGCTGGAGCGCGCCGGTGGTGATGGCGGCATCGAAGCTGGATACCATCGGTTCGCTGCGCTGTGGCAAGCCGGGCAACGTGAACCCGCGGGCATCGCGATCATTGGCGCGAATGCGTTCAAGCAGGGCGTCGATCAAGGTGTGGATGATCGGATGCACGCCTTCCAGTTGATTGGTCAGATCTTCGGTTGTCACCACACGGGCAGTGCATTCGGTGAGCGCGGTGACGGTTGCCGTGCGACCTTCGCCGTCGATTAACGACAGTTCGCCAACCATCTGGCCTTCGCCCAGCCGCGCGATCAGCGTGCGGCCGGCGTCGGTTTCGCGCCATACGCCGACTTCGCCACGCTCAATAATGTAGGCATCGGAGTCGTCGTCTGACGTGCTGATCAAGACGTCGCCCGGCCGAAACCGACGGCGCGTTGCCGCTGACTGGGCCATCTGGTTCTTCCTGTTCTACCCCGCTAACCCCGTGCACGCCTTGTTCGATCATTTTGAATTTTGGAGAAAATTCGAAGATCCGGCTTCACACGCCCTCGGCGGAACGTTAGCGTATGGCTGGGGCGGGAAACGTGATCGGGGACACAGCGCGGTGCACAACACAGGCGAACTGACGGCGGCGGGGACCGACAAGCTGTACGCAGCGTTGTATGAGCAGCTTCGGCAAGAGGCGCGAAAACAGCGACGGCGCGTAGGCGGCGGCGTGGATACCACGGCGCTCGTCAATGAGAGTTATCTCAAATTAATGCGCTCCGATCTGTGGCAGTCGCGCCAGCATTTCTTGAGAACTGCAGCGGCGGCCATGCGCCAGGTGCTGGTCGATGAGGCACGGGCGCGGCTGGCGGAAAAGCGCGGGTCGGGTGACGTGCCCATGTCACTGGACAAGACCGGGATGGCCGATATCGTGCCCGGCGCTCACGACGACCCGAATCTCACGCTGGGGATTGATGCTGCCTTGAACCGTCTGGCGCAGCACAGCGCTCGGCTCGCACGGGTGGTGGAGTGTCGTTACTTTGCCGGCTACTCGGAGCAGGAGACCGCGGAGATTCTTGAGGTCAACGAACGCACGGTGCGGCGAGACTGGACCAAGGCGCGGGCGTTTCTGTTTGCCGAACTGGAGGGTGCCTGAGCGAGGTCCTTAGCGGCGCGGGGCCAAGCCCTCGGAAATCGCCCAACCCACCGTCGTGACGGCGCCCAGCCAGATCAGTACGGCAGCGGCGCTGTAGAACGCCAGCACGCCACCCGGCACCAGCACGCAAAGCGTTAGCAGGCCACGGATACGGCTCGATAATGGTGCGCGGTCCCGTCGCCCTGAAACCCGCATGCGCTTCGGGTCGCGCCAGGCCAGCCAGGTGAGCGGCAGCGCGCTGAGCAGCGCGGCGAACAGAGCGACGCTCATGCGGTGACCTGCGGATTCGAACGGCCGGGACGGCCGGGACGGCTGTTAGCCTGACCGGCTTGTTCGGCGGAGGTGCCAGCGCCGAACCGCCATAACCCCAGGCAGATCACGCCGCCGAGCATCATGATCAGGTCGCCGGCGATCACGGTCATCAATCCATCTGACCAGGCACCGAGCCAGCCCGGACCACCTGTTGCGTAACGAACCAGCGGCACCCCCAGCAGGGCGAAGCCGGTGGTCGCGACCAGCAGGTCACGTGCGCGGGCGGCCGTGCGTGCGCCCAGCGCCACGATCAGTGCCGCCAGTGCCGCCAGGCCGAAAGCGGTCCACTGAGCGGTTTCGAGTGGCCAGCCGAACCAGCGGCCGGCGAAGGTGCCGTAGGGCGTCATCGCCATCGTCAGGGGCAGGCCATATCCCATCCAGTGGACGATTCGACCCATGCGCTGCCAGGCCCGTTGATCGGCGCGGCGATTGGTCCACAGCAGCATACCGGTGAGGGCGACGTAGGCCCCGGCAAAGCCGAGCGCAAACCAGACTGCCTTGGAGACGATGCCGGCGAAATTGCCGAAATGCAGTGGTGCCATCAACGCGGCGACCGCATTGCCAGCCGAAGGGCTTTGGCCCACCAGAACCGGCTTGTCGTAGAGAAACTCGCCCGTGACGCCCGAATAAACCGGCGAACGCCCGGTCAGATCGCCTTCCTCGGCGGGGGTGAATGCCCGCATCTGCGAATCGGCCCGGCCGTAGAAACTGCCGGCGATGAAGTTCGGTCTGGCCCCGGTCCGTGCGGTTGCATCGGCGATCACAGCATCGAAATTCGCGACCGGCGCCGGTGTTTCATCGGTGGCCGGCGGTTCACCGAAAACCTCGGCAATCGCTCGCTCCTGATCGCCGCCGAACACGACCATCGCCATGGCGGGCAGGCCCAGGCTGGTGGCGAAGCTGAAGAAACTGCCGGTGAACGCGAGCACAAAGGCGAATGGCAGCGTCCAGGTGCCGGCGATCACGTGGGCATCGCGGGAGCGCAGCAGCGCTTCCTTGTTGCGGCGAATCGTGAACAGCTCGCGAATCAGATGTCGATGCACGAGAAACCCGGTGATCGCCGCGACCATCATGATCAGGCCAAGCACGCCGGTCACGAACAAGCCCCAGGGGTTGGGGATGTGCAGCCGCACATGGAGGTCGACAAAGAAGTCCGCCAGGGCATCGGTGGCGCGCCGCGCGGCGTCCAGCATGGCCTCCGGGCCTTCCGTGCGATTCAGCAGCGTGAGCGTGTTCGGATCGATTTCGTAGAGCACGCCGTAGTGCTCTTCGGCGCCCGGATGGTCGTCGTCGCCATCCTGCTCGAGGTGTCCTTCGAACTGCAGCATCAGACGGCCGCCGCCGGAGCTGTACAGAAAGAACTGGTCGCGGTACGCCGGGTCGACCTGATCGCCCAGTTCCTGCACCAGCGCGTTGATGTTGGGGGGCAAGCCTTCGGTGGCCGGGGCGTCCAGCGGGTTCGACCAGTCGCCGATCTCGGTGGAGAACACGGCGATGGTGCCGGTGCAGATCACCGCGTACAGCAGCAGCCCGAGGATGATGCCCGACCAGCCATGAATCGCCAGTAATTCCTTGGTGCGTTCCTGCGATAGCTTGATCATGCGACAGACCCCAGATGAGCGGCGATCAACCCGCCGTGCGACGCCAGAACCAGGCCGATCACCACGTAGGCCCGTAACAGGCGCCGGTCGAGCAGGGCGTAGAGAAACAGCACGGCCCAGATCAATGGAAACAGCACCACAGGAAACACCAGATTGTCGATCCCTGCGGCCCCTTCAGGCAGGTAAAGCGCCGCGCCGGCCATCAGAATCGAGCTGGCGACGAATGCCAACGGGCCGGCGAGCACGCCACGGGTCCAGGCGCGCAGGCGAGGCCGCTGTCGGATGCCGGCGGCGGTGATGTGGTCAGCGGTCGTCATGCCATCGCGTCCCTGGTCGCAAGGTGAACATGGATGTGAGAATGCGAATGAGTATCGCCCGGATTGCCTGTTCGGGTCATCCGCGGGGCCGCTCGCCGTGCACGGACCACCGCCCGCATCAGAAGTGAATCGTCAGGCTGCCCACAACATTGCGCCGCGGGCCGTAGAAGCAGTCGCCTCGCTCCAGGCAGGTGGCGATCACGGTTTCGTCTTCCAGGTTGGTCCCGTTCACCGCCAGCCGCCAATTGCGCCGCTCGTAGGCGATCATCGCGTCGAACAGGGTGGTTGACGGCACTTCGACGGTCTCGCCCTCGTCGGGCACCGCGCTGGTGTAGCGCAGACCGGCAGCAATCGACAGGCCGGGCAGGCCCAGCGACCCGAAATGAAAGCGCATCCACAGTGCGGCCACTTCGTCAGCCACGGCAGCCAGCGGTTTGATCCGGGCGCCTTCGTCGGCGTTGTCGCCAGCATCGCTGAACGCGTCGAGGTAGGTATAGGCCAGCAACAGATCCAGCACGCCGGGCCAGGTCACGCCGGCCTCCAGCTCTGCACCCCTGATCTCGGCGGTGCCGAGCTGGACCTGCTCGGCCGGGTTCTCGCCCGGGGCCAGGCGGTTCTCTTCATTGATCTCGAACACCGTGGCCGTGATCAGGGCGGGGAAGGAGGGCGGCTGGTACTTGAGTCCGGCCTCCCATTGCTCGCCGCGTATCGGCTGGAACGGGTTGCCGTCGGCATCGAGCTGCGCCACCGGGTTGAACGACTCGGAATAACTCACATACGGCGAGAAGCCGGCATCAAACCGGTAGAGCAGGCCGGCGCGCAGGGAATCTTCTTCATCCTCCTGTACGGGGCTGCCGGCCTGTTCGGAGCGGGCCTCGTCGCGCCGCCAGCCGGCCAGCGCGATCAGATGCTCGCCGAAGGTCATCTGGTTCTGGATGTAGTAACCCGTTTGCCGCGTGACCAGTTCGGGCAAGGCCGCGGCCTCGGGCAGGATGAAATCCCCGTACTCCGGGTCGTAGAGATCGAACGGGCCCTGCTGAACGATCTGCAGGGCGCCTAGTTGCCCCTGACGTTCACGGGTCGTCACCTTGGTGGCGTCGACGCCGAGCAGCAGCTGGTGGTCGACAAAGCCAGTCGAGAACTCGCCGCCGAGCCGATGATCGGAGGTGATCGCGCGGACGCGGGCATCCTGGATATAGGTGATCCGCAGCACGGAGTCGCGTCGAAACGGGTTCAGCAGGTAAGGGTCGCCGGTGTAGATGTTCGGAAACATCGTGTGGTAATCCGATTCGCTCTCCATGTAGCGGGCGTTTTGCGACAACGTCCAATGGGCGCCGAGGGCGATTTTCAGCAGCGAGGTCACGGCCTCCTGATCGGTGTTGTAGCGATCAAACCCAGGCTCGCTGACAAAGCGATGAGTCGGGATCTGGCCGTTCGGGTTGTCCTCGATCGTGCCTTCCCAGGGTAGGAAGGCTGTGGACGAGCCGCTGCGGTCCTTCTGCACATTGCCCAGCACGGTCCACTCGAACCAACCGGATGGTCGCCAGGTGAGTGATGGTGCGATGAACTCGCGGTTGTCCTGCACGTAATCGACCTGTGTGGCCGCATTGCGGTGCAGGCCGACGATGCGATAGCTCAGGCTGGCATCAGAGGTGACCGGACCGGTGAAATCCACCGCGTACTGGCGTCGTTGATAATCGCCATACTCGGCTCGCAACTCATGGGCTGCCTCGGTCTGCGGGCGTTTGCTGTTCACGTTGACCATGCCGCCGCTGGTGCCCTGGCCGTAGAGTACGGATGACGGCCCGCGGACGACCTCGACGCTGTCCAGTGCATACACGTCGGTCCGTACGTTGTTGTAGAAGCCGAACAGGCTGCGCAGGCCGTCCTGGTACTGCACGTACTCGGTACCGCGCACGATCGCCGAGTCGGTTCGCGAATCCAGCCCATAGGCATCGGCCCGCACCCCCGCGGAGTACCGGAATGCATCCTGCAGGGTGAGGGCGCCCAAGTCCCGGAGTTGCTCGGCGCTGATCACCGAAACCGACTGTGGGGTCTCGATGATGGGCGTGTCGGTCTTGGTGGCCGTGGTGGCGTCCGGGGCCTGATAGCGGGGCGATTCAACCCGCTCGCCCTGGACATCCACCGGGCTTAATTCGAGCGTCTCACGCTCGGAGCGCACCGGTACGGTTTCTTCGTAGGGCTCGGGTGACCCCTGGGCAACCAATGGCGGCGGCAAGAAGGCAGCGCTGCCGAGCGCGAGTGGGATCGCCCATCGGCGGTTGGGTGCTTGAATCATGAGTCACAACAAAGGGTTTGCGCGGAAAAACCGCAGAGACGATGGTAAGGTGAGCGTTTCGTTAAATACTAGTGCAAATGCGAACCAAGTGCATTAGTAAATGGGTGCGCATGATCGGTCGGCCTGGATTGCCGCAAGTCGGCGCCGGCGCGCCTGGGGCTGTGGAATAGGGAGTGGCAGTGATTCTGAAATTAATTGGGCGGGCCGGGCGCAGCCGGGCTCGGGCAAGGTGCTGGCCTGTACTCGCGTTGGCGATCGCCGCTGGATGGACCGCCGTCGCGGGGGCGCAGGAATCCTCATCGGGCGCATCGGATGCCGACCCCGATCTCATCGTCGACACCATCCCGGTCGGGGAGGACGACGCGCCGGAGTTACCAGAATCCGAGCGCGATGACCCGGTTCTGAACCTCGGAACCCTGACCGTGAGCGGTGACAAGCTGGGCCGTTCTTTGGCGGAGACGAACACCAGCGTTGGCTTGATCACCGGTGAGGCAATCGACGCCGGTAGCGATTCGAATTTGCAGGAGGTCGTGTCGCAGATCGCCAATGTGGTCATCGGCAACAGCGATCGCGAAATCTCGATTCGTGGCGTGCCCAACGACGGCATCGGCGGCGAAGGCGACACGATTAGCGTGTATCTGGACGGTGTTGCCTTGCCGGGCCAAACGGGCGCCTACGGCGGGCCGCTGTCGGTGTGGGACGTGGAGCAGGTGGAAGTACTACGCGGCCCGCAGTCGACCACATTCGGCAGGAACAGCATCGCCGGCGCGTTGACACTGACCACCCGAGACCCGACGCCCGAATGGGATCTGCGCGCCCGCGTCGCCAGCTTCTCCCGCGATGGTCACGATTACGCCGTGGCGGGCGGCGGTCCGATCACCGACGGGCTGCGGTTTCGTATCGCGGCGCAGGACTACTACGCCCGCGGCGACATCTACAACGTCACCCGCATGGAAGACGACGCTGATCGCGCGGATATCGAAAACATTCGCGCCAAGCTGGAATGGCTGCCGCTGTCCGACTGGCTGCCGGGTTATCGCAGCCTGCTGACCTACAGCGCATCCGACAACGAGTTCGGCGACAACATCTTCGACAGCACACAGGCCGAACGCACGGCCACGGCGGATGAGCGCTTCATCGGTGTGTTCACCACCGATGTCTACGCCTGGGAACAGAGCCTGCCGTTGGGTACGGCCTTCACCTTGGAGTCGGTCACCGGATTCGTCGACAGCCTGGATGATCGCCAGTGGGGGTTCGACCGAACCGAAGAGCAGGGCGGCACCACCGCCTTTGATCGCAGCACCGAAACCTTCAGCCAGGAACTGCGGCTGCAAATGCGATTTGATGCCGTGCGTGCGGTGATCGGCATCTACTACTCGGATGAAGACGGGGCCGAATTGACGACCGGCGAGGACGTACCGGCTGCTGGCGGCGCCGTACTGCTGAGCGGTGCGCAAAGCAGCGACCGCGAAGCCGAAACCGCCGCGTTATTCGCCGAAATGGACTGGGACCTGTTTGACGATTGGACGCTGACACTGGGCGGCCGCCTGAATCAGGAGCGTAACCGCCGACGTGACATCGCCGAACTGGATTACACCCTGGCCGCGCCGATCCCCGGCCTGCCGTTCGACGTGGGCGTCCCGCTGCCCGACGCCGTGTCGGATGCGCTGTCGCAGGCACAGCCCGACTTCGTGCCGCCCGACTACGATGTCGAAAGCGAAAACGACTTCAGTGATTTTCTGCCCAAGGTCGGTCTGACCTGGCGATACCTGCCCACGCACTCGCTGGGTCTGCAGTACCAGCACGGTTACCGTTCCGGCGGCGCCAGCGTGACGTTCTTCGGCGGCGAGCTTAGCGAGTTTGATCCGGAGTACACGCGCACGACGGAACTGGCCCTGCGCAACCAGTGGCTGGATGGCGCGCTCTCGCTCAACGCCAATCTGTTCTACACCGATTGGACCGATCAGCAGGTCACCATCGGTGAGGAGACGAGTTTCTACACGACCACCGAGAATGCGGGCGAATCGCATCAGTACGGCCTGGAAATCGAATCCCTGGTGCAGTTGCCCTACCAGCTCGAACTCTTCGCCAGCCTCGGTTGGCTGCGTTCCGAGTTCGACCGTTTCGTCAACAGCGGCGAGAACTACGCCGACAACCGCTTCCCGCTATCGCCGGATCGCAGCGGCTCACTGGGCCTGACCCTCACCGACTGGAAAGGCGTAAGCGGCCAAGTGTCGGTGAACTACGTTGGCGATATCGATAGCTACGCCAACAACGATCCCGATGGCCGCGTGCCCTCGCGGACCCTGCTCAACGCCAAGCTCGGCTACGCCTTGCCCTGGGGCTTCGACATCAACGTGTTCGGCCGCAACCTCACCGACGACGTGAACCTGCAAGGTCGTTTCGTGAACGGCGAAGGCGAGGACCAGCGGGTGGCCAAGCGCTATGGCGAGGCGCGTACCTACGGCGTCACTTTGGACTGGCAGCT
>JAGLCS010000137.1 GCA_023146115.1 Abyssibacter sp.
AGCAGAATCAAGATACGAGGTCTTGCAAAACGACACCCTGGAAGAAAATCGGGGACAGACCACGATTTCTAGAACAAACCCTCATTTCAGTCTAGTCCCGGCTTCCGATGACGGCCCGATTCCCCAAGCCCAACGCGCTAACCTCGCGGCAACAAGTCAAACCGTATCTGAACTCGCCACATCGCCCCCGATGGAAGCAGCCGAACGATTCGCAATCCCAAACGGCACATGTACGGACGGCAAGACCCCGGACGTTGCGAGCAGGTGCGATCGCTGATCGTCAAAGAAAATATGCGGCTTGATCACTTCGAGTGATCGGCGCTTTTCCACCCCGCCGAGGAACAGCGCCTCGTTCACGGTGATGCCCCAACTGCGCATGGTGTTGATCACACGTTGATGAGCCGGCGCGCCACGGGCCGTGGCTATCGCGATGCGGAGTTTAGGCACGTAGCTAGGGTCGGCGGCCGCACGCGCCTCTTCGAGCCGCTGCACTTCAGACAGCTTATCCAGAAAGACTTTTAACGGGCCGGGCTTGTGCGGCACATCGATTCGCGCACTTTCATGGGCGTTGAACTGCTTTAAGTCTCCGGTTTCCTGGTAGACAGATTCGGATTCGTCATCCGCCAGCACGCCATCGAAGTCGAAGGCAATACGCAGTTCATGGTCATCTGCGTCGTCGACATGATCCGAGTGCATGACCTGGCCCGCCGCATACCCCTCGGCAATCGCCTGGTTCACGTCCTCGGCATTGGCCGACAGAAACAGGTTGACCGAAAACGCCGGAATGAACTTGTGCGGGTTGCGGCCCTGCAGAAACGCGGCGCGGGTGATGTTCAGCCCGTAGTGCTCGATGGAGTGCATGACCCGCATGCCGGTATCCGGATCATTGCGCGACAGCAGCACGACCTCGACCGGTGGATCCTCGGGCCGGATGTCGTTTAGCGACAGCAGCCGTTTGATGAACGGAAAGGCCACGCCGGGCTTCAAGGGGGCATGTTCATGCTCGCGCTGGAACTCGCGGTATTTCAGCTCGCCCTGCTCGCGAAACACGCGATCCGGGTCGGTCAGGTCGAAGAGCGCGCTGGACGCGAGCCCGACGACCAGGCGTTGGTCGAGTTCGTAGGCCACAGGCGGCCCTAGCCGATCAGTCGCCGCGAGGCTTCGCGGTATTTTTCGACGGTGTTGGCAATAACCGTGGCGGGTATCGACGGCCCCGGCGCCGTCTTGTCCCAATCCAGCGTGTCCAGATAATCGCGCACGTACTGCTTGTCGAAGCTTGGCGGGCTGATGCCGACCTGGTATTGATCGACCGGCCAGAAGCGGGAGGAATCCGGCGTGAGCAGCTCGTCGATGATGTACAGCTCACCGGCGGCATCCAGGCCGAACTCCATCTTGGTATCGGCGATGATGATGCCGCGCTTGCGGGCGTACTCGGCCGCGCGCTGATAGACATCCAGCGTCACGTTGCGCACGCGCTCCGCCAGAGGCTGGCCGATGGCCTGGATCACGGCATCGAAGCTGACATTCTCGTCGTGGTCGCCAACCTGGGCCTTGGTACTCGGGGTGAAAATCGGCTCTGGCAGCACCTCGCCCTGGCGCAGACCCTCGGGCAGCTCGATGCCGCAGATCTGCCCGGTCTTCTGGTAGTCACGCCAGCCCGAGCCGATGATGTAACCGCGGACGATGGCCTCGACGGGCAGCGGCTTGAGACGCCGCGTGAGCACGGCGCGCGCGTGAAAGCCCTCCGGCAGTCCTTCGGGCAGCGGTTCGTCCAGTAGATGGTGCCTGTGGTCGCCGGCAATCGTCCGGAACCAGAAGTTGGAGATGGCCGTGAGCATTTCGCCCTTGCGCGGGATCGGGTCCGGCAGGATGACGTCGTAGGCGGAGAGCCGATCGGTCGCGACAATGAGCAGGCGCTGGTTGTCAACGGCGTAGACATCCCTGACCTTGCCGCGGTGAACCAGCTCGAATTGCTCCAGCGTCGGCGTGTGCAAGCCTTCCATTGATGGCGGTGTCCGGTAGCGAGTGAACCCGACGCCGTTGCCGGCGCCACAGCCGCGAACTTTATGCAGCCGTCACGAGCCGGTAAAGTTCGCGCCCGTTTCAGGCGTTTTAATGATGAGCCAGTCTCCGCTGATTGCACCGTCCATTCTGTCCGCCGACCTGGCCCGCCTGGGCGACGATGTCCAGGCCGTACTGGATGCCGGCGCGGACGTCGTGCATTTCGACGTCATGGACAATCACTACGTGCCCAACCTGACCTTCGGCGCGCCGATTTGCGCGGCGCTGCGCAGCTACGGCATCACCGCGCCCATTGATGTGCACCTGATGTGCACGCCGGTGGATGCGCTGATCGCCGATTTCGCCAAGGCCGGCGCCACGTGGATCAGCTTTCATCCGGAAGCCAGCCAGCACGTCGACCGCTCGCTGCAGCTGATCCGCGGCCACGGCTGCAAGGCCGGGCTGGTGCTGAACCCGGCGACACCCACCCAGGTGCTGGACTACGTGATGGATCGGCTCGACTTCGTGCTGATCATGTCGGTGAATCCCGGCTTTGGCGGGCAGAGCTTCATCGATACGGCGCTGGATAAACTGCGCGATGTACGGGCACGCATCGATGCCTCGGGCCGCGACATCCGCCTGGAGATCGACGGCGGAGTGAAGGTGGACAACATCCGCAAGATCGCCGAGGCCGGTGCCGATACCTTCGTGGCCGGCTCCGCGATCTTCGGTGCGGGCGACTACGCCAAGACCATTAGCGCCATGCGTGACGAGCTGGCTGCCGCAGGGTCATGACCGCGACCCGGCTGGCCCCGCGCCAGCGCCAGCCCGTGGTTCGCGAGATTCTCGCGGATCTGGATACGCCGCTGTCCGCCTATCTCAAGCTGGCCGATGCGCCGTGGACCTTTCTGCTCGAATCGGTGCAGGGCGGCGAGCGCTGGGGCCGCTATTCCATCATCGGCTTGCCCTGCGAGGAAACGCTGGAAGTGCGCGGCCATACGATTGTTCAGCGCCGCGGACAAACCGAGCTTGCGCGTTTCGATGCTGATGATCCGCTGGACTGGGTGCAGAGGTTTGCCGATGCCTATCAAGTGCCGGACCTGCCGGGGCTGCCGCGGCTGACCAGCGGCCTGGTCGGCTACTTCGGCTACGACATCGTCCGCCTGATCGAGCCGCGGCTCGCCGGTGTCGACAAGCCTGATCCGATCGACAATCCGGACATTCTGCTGATGGTGGCCGAACGCCTGGCGGTGTTCGACAATCTGGCCGGAAAACTCTACCTGATCGACCATTTCGATCCGGCAGATACAACCGGTGAAGCAGACGCCCGCGCACGGCTGGATGTACTGGTGCAGACGCTGCGCCAGCCACTGGCGATGCCGGAAATGGACGCCCCGACCGTCGGCGAGATCGACGAATCCTCGTTCGTGTCTGGGCTGACCCAGGCCGGGTACGAGCAGGCCGTGGAGCGGATCAAGGACTACACCCGCTCGGGCGATGTGATGCAGGTCGTCCCCAGCCAGCGGCTGTCCACCGCCTTCGATGCCGAGCCGCTGGATGTGTACCGGGCGCTGCGCAGCCTGAATCCATCGCCGTATCTCTATTTCATGCGTTTCGGCGATCACCATGTGGTCGGCTCCTCGCCGGAGATTCTGGTTCGTGTCGAGGATGACCAGGTCGTGGTGCGCCCTATTGCAGGCACGCGCCCCCGCGGCGCCACGCCCGATGAGGATCTAGCGCTGGAGCAAGACCTGCTCAGCGACCCCAAGGAGATCGCCGAACACCTGATGCTGATCGACCTGGGGCGCAACGATGTGGGTCGCGTCGCCGAAACCGGCAGCGTGCAGCTTGATGACAAGATGATCATCGAACGCTACTCCCACGTGATGCACATCGTCTCCAACGTGACCGCCACGCTGCGCAAGGGCCTGACCGCAATGGATGCGCTCAAGGCGACCTTCCCCGCCGGCACGTTATCCGGTGCGCCCAAGGTTCGGGCGATGGAAATCATCGACGAACTGGAACCGGTCAAGCGTGGCGTTTACGGCGGCGCTGTGGGCTACCTGGCCTTCTCGGGCGACATGGACGTGGCCATCGCGATCCGAACTGCGGTGATCAAGAATGGTCAGATGCACATCCAGGCCGGCGGCGGCATCGTCGCCGACTCCGTGCCGCAAACCGAATGGGATGAAACGATGAACAAGGCCCGCGCCGTACTCCGGGCCGCACAGCAGGCCAGTCGAGGCCATATCTAGGGAAACTCTGATTCGCTGTGCGCGCGCTGTTTCGATTGCTGTCGCTGTTCCCGCTGCCGGTGCTGCACGCCGTGGGTGGCCTGCTGGGCTGGCTGCTCTGGATCATCCCCAACGACCGTCGCAAGGTCGCGCTGATCAACATCCGCCGCTGCTTCCCGACACTGAGCGACACCGAGGTGCGGCGACGCGCCCGGCGCGCGCTGGGTCACGAGATGAAAACCATCGCCGAGCTGCCGCTGCTGTGGATGGGTCCCGCGCATCGGGTCGAACGCTTGGTCCGCCGCATCGACAGACCCGAACTGGTCGACCAGGCGCTGGCCAAGGGCAAGGGCCTGATCCTGCTCACGCTGCACCAGGGCTCCTTCGAGGCGCCGGCCATTGTCTACTCCCGCCAGCATGTGATGACCGGGCTCTACAAGCGACAGAAAGGCGTGTTCGAGGATTTGTCCCTGCAGGGACGAACCCGTTTCGGCGGCCGGATGATTCCTGCTGAAGGCAGCGTGGTGCTGCGCGCGCTGCTACCGCTGCTGCGCGGCAACCACATCGCCTACATCCTGCCTGACCAGGATCCGCCACCAGGACGCGGCATCTACTCGCCGCTGTTCGGCATACCCGCTCACACCCCGACATTGATCGCCAAGCTGGCGAAATCGACGGGTGCGCAGGTGCTGTTCTTCATCGGCGAGCGCCTGCCCCGCAGCCGGGGCTACGTGATGCGATTTGTCGAGGCGCCGGACGGCATCCACGATCCTGACCTGCAAACCGCTACCGACGCGATGAACCAGGGCGTCGAGCAATGCATCCGCGCCCTGCCGGACCAGTACTGGTGGGGTTACAAGCGATTTCGCCGGCGCCCGGACGGCAGCAGCGACTTTTACGACTGATCCCAGGCCCGACTCTACTGCGGCGGATGGACAACGCGGTGGTAAGCCACGTACGGCACCGTCAGCGGCAGCAACAGCGTGTCGGCGAAGACGCTGGCGGTGAAGTCCATCTGCGACTGCTGCCGCTCGTTCGGGTTGATCACCGGAATCAGCGGCCACGGATAGTCCGGGGGAAAAATTCCGTATGCGGCGAGCTCGCGCAGCGTCTGCTCGTCCTCGCGCAACACGGCCAGATTCAAGCGGGTGCCAGCGTAAACCTTGGGCGTAGCCGGCGCGCCATGGCGTAGCGTGTTGTAAGTCGCACACCCGCTGAACGCCGTCGGCATGAGTCCGCCCACCAACGCCAGCAGCAACAGTCGCGCGATCATGGCTGCGCAGCCTGGCCGCTTTCGGCGAACGCCTTGAAGTCCGCCAGGTAGGCCCGTGTCTGTTTGCGAAAAGCGCCGGGCATCAACCAGCCCATCAGCTTCATCGGCAACGTCGCGAACCGGAACTCGCAATCCGACTCCCAGCGCGTGATCTGCGGCGAGACGGCAATCAGACGATTCTCCTGTCGATTCCAGACACCGCTCGCCTCGTAGGTCGCGATCCAGCTCTCCGGCCATTGAGTGGCGATCAGGGTCTCGGTCATGGTGATGCTGCGCTTGCCAAAGGCGTAATCCAACCGGGCGGTCGACCCGGCCTCGCCTGGCGGCCCCGCCAATGCTTCGATCGAGACGAAGCCTTTCTGCCACTTTGGCAGGCAGGCCGGGTCCCGCAACAGCGCCGCCACCTGATCACGCGGCTTGTTCACGTCCACGGATTCGGAATATTTCATCGCCCGCCCTCAACTGTCGTCGCTCTAGATTGCCGCCGGATGCGTGCATCGACAAGTACAGCAGACGTGCTGGATCGGGCATGCTGCCGGGATGTCGATGGCTCACTCCCGCTGGCCCCTGCTCGGTCTCGTGCTCGGCGCGCTTTGCATCGGCCTGGCGCCGATCTTTGTACGGCTGACCGAGGTCGGCCCCACGGCCGCGGCTTTCTGGCGGCTGGCGCTGGCCTGCCCGCTGCTGTTGCTGGCCTGGTCCCAGCGGCCGGAACGCCCTGCATGGAGCCTGCTCTGGCCGGGGCTGCTGTTCGCCGGTGATCTCGCCGTGTGGCATCAGTCCATCCATATCACCACCGTGGCGAACGCGACCCTGCTCGCGAATCTGCAACCGGCCATCGTCGCCGCCATCTCCGTGTTGTTTCTCGGCGTTCGGCTCACGCGGGGATTCGTCCTGGGGCTTGGCCTGGCCATGTCGGGCGCCGTGATCCTGATGGCGGACAGCCTGTCGGTGTCCATGGATCAGCTCTCGGGTGATCTGCTCGGTGTGCTCACCGCCTCTTTCTACGCCGGCTACATCCTGACGGTTGCGGCCGCCCGGCGCGGCCATCATGTGGTGAGCGTGATGGCGGCCGCGACGCTGGTGGGCGCCACCGTGCTCGCGCCCATCGCCTGGGCCAGCGGCGAGACATTCTGGCCGGTATCGGCGCGGGACTGGCTCATCCTCGCCGGTCTGGCCGGGGTCAGCCATATTCTCGGTCAGGGTCTGATCGCCTGGTCGCTACGGCATCTGAGCACCCAGTTCTCGTCGGTGAGCCTGCTGATTCAGCCGGTCGCCGCGGCGGGCTTCGCGTGGCTGCTACTCGCCGAACCCTTCGGGCCGTGGCAGGCCGCAGGCGGCGCTGTCGTGCTCGCCGGCATTCTGATCTGCCGGCAATCGACCCCGAGCCGCGATGCGGACTTAAACCCTACGACCGCTTCAGCGCGAGGCGCACCTTGACGTCGACCTGCAGGCCAACGGTCTTGCCCTTGGCCCAGTCGCCTTCACCAACCTTGAAATCCGTTCGGTTGAGCGTCACGTCGCCCTGCATCGTGGCCTGATCACCGGCGATGATCCATGCGAAGGGCAGCACGATCTGCCGGCCGATGCCCTTGATGGTCAGGTCGCCAACCGCCTCGTAGCGGTCCCCGCCTAGCGCGCGAAATTCCGTGGTCACGAACCTGGCCTCGGGGAAACGTTTGAACCAGAACCATTCCTTGCCGGCCACGGTGGAGTCGCGGTCGCTGCTACTGGAATCGAAGGAGGTCACATCCACCGTGACATCAAACAGTGCCTGATCCAGATTCTCCGGATCAAAGCGCATGACCGCGGAAAACTCCTCGAACTCGCCGTCAAACGCAGCCCCGGACTGCGTGGCCTCAAAACCCAGCCGGCTGCCGGCATGGTCGATGGTCCACTCCGTCGCCTGCGACAAACCTGGCGCCGCCAGCAGGCAGGCCGCCAGCGCGATGAGCCATCGGTAAGACATGGTCACTCCGAATTCGCCTTGCCGCCCAGGCGTGCAAACGGAAGCATGCGTCGCAGCACATCGTCCTTGAGCAGGAAATGATGTTTTAGCGCCGCCGCGACATGCAGCGCGACGACGGCGATGATGCTCCACGCCAGCACCCAGTGCACCGTGGATGCCAGCTCCTTGAGATCGTCATCCGGTGGTGCGATGGCGGGCACATCGAACCAGCCGAACACGGTGAGCGGGAAGTTCGCCGCAGAATTGATCACCCAGCCGGAAACCGGCATCGCCAGCAACAACAGGTACAGGCCGTAATGCGTCAGGTGAGCCGCGGCGCGTTTCCAGGCTTTCAGATCGGCCGGCAACGGCGGCGCCGGATTGACCAGGCGCCAACCCAGGCGCAACACCATGGTGATGAGCACCAGTATGCCCAGCGACTTGTGCACCCAAAATACATCCACCTTGAGGGCGCTGTAGGGCAGGCTGTGCGCCCACCAGCCCAAGGCCAACATGGCCGCGACCGCCAGGGCGATAATCCAATGAAACCCCTTGGCGATCACGCCCCAGCGGGTGTGGCTGTTTCTTAGCTGCATGCCGCTATCCCGACCACGATGGCGGCGCTTACTTGGCCGGCTTGTGCAGTTCGGTGGTGATGCTCAGCGTGATCTCGTCGCTGACCGCGGGCACGTACTTGTCGATGCCCCAGGTGCTGCGCTTGAGCGTACCGGAGGCGTCAAAACCCATGACGTAGACATCGGCGAAGGGGTGCTTGCCCTGCTTGTTCAGCGTGGCATCCAGCGTCACCGGATGCGTCTGACCATGCAGGGTCAGGTCCCCGACAATCTTGAAGCTGTCGTCGCCGGTCTTGGTGATCGAAGTGGACGCGAAGCTGCCGGTTGGGTACTGCTTGGCGTCAAAGAAGTCGGCGCTCATCAGGTGCTTGAAGAACTCGCCGTGGCCGGGGTCGATGTCCACGACACGAAAGTCGAGTTGGATCACCGATTGCGTCAGATCGGACTCGTCAATCGCCACGCCACCGGTGAAATCGGACAGGATCGCGGTCGGATTCGAGAAACCAAGGTGGTTCCAGCCAAAGCTGACCACCGTATGTGACTGGTCGAAGCTATACTTGGTGGGTGCGGCCAATGCCGTGCCCAAGAACAACAGGCCTGCTACTGCCAGCGTCGTCTTGCGGATCATGGGGTGCTCCAGATGCGAATGATCCCCGCAAGTTAGCGAAGGCCACACCGGAAGAAAAGCGAAGCTTTCAGCGTGTTCACTTCAAATTCGATGAACAGTCCCCGTCACTGCGGGGTATGACCTGATGCCAGACAAGCCAACCCGCGTGCCCCCAGTGCTGGACGACGACAGTCATTTCCAGCCGTTGCCGCCTCGCGCGCGCGATCGACTCGTAGAGCCCGACCTGCCCGTACAAACAGACGACGAGGGCCTGCGCGCGCCCCGCCCTGCCGACCCGGCAGTCCACGCGGCCCAGGACGCAGAACCGGAACAGGTCTCCGCTCCGCAGCGGGTGTCCCCGCCGCCCACGCGCGCGATCTACAAGGTCAAGCGAACACTACCGGCGCCCCTACGCTGGCTGGCCTGGACCGCGCTCGCCGTCGTACTCGTAAGCGTGGCGCTGGTTGCACCCTGGATGTTCATCGACCCGCCGACGTCGTCGTTCATGGTGCAGGACGCACTCCGTAATGACCGCCCCGTGACCCAGACCTGGGTGGACTGGGAGGCCATTGCCGACACCGCACCAGCGGCCGTGATCGCTGCCGAGGACCAACGCTTCTACCAGCACTTCGGCTTCGACGTTGAATCGATGCGCAAGGCCTGGGAGGCGCACCAGCGCGGCGAAGACCTCCGCGGCGCCAGCACGATCACACAACAGACGGTGAAGAACCTGCTGCTCAGCCCCCACCGCAGCCTGCTCAGAAAAGGTGTCGAGGCCTGGCTTACGGCGGTCGCCGAGGTGGTCTGGACCAAACAGCGTACGCTGACGCTTTACCTGAACCTGGCGCAGTTCGGCGATGGTTTATACGGCGTCGAAGCCGCGTCACAACACTATTTCGGCAAGCCCGCCGCGAAGCTTTCACGCAGCGAAGCCGCCTGGCTTGCGGTGCTGCTCCCGGCACCCACGCGGTATCGGATCAATCCGCCCACGGAGTACACGCGTCAGCAGCACGCCTGGATTCTGAGCCAGATGGCCCCCACGGTAGGCCGCTAGGGAAACACTGATCTATTCACACCACCAAGACGGAGTCGGTTTTCCCGCAAGCCCAGGCGGAGCGAGCGCGGTTTGGTCATTCCAAATGAGCGAACGACACGAATGCGTA
>JAGLCS010000138.1 GCA_023146115.1 Abyssibacter sp.
GTCAGGCCCAGCGGGGCCAGCAAATAGGTCTCGACCAGGTAGGCGCTGATCGCGGACAGCGTCAGCACAAAGGTCGTCGCTCCCGCCATGCCGATGGACGCCGACAACTTGTTCGATACGCCCATGAACGGGCACAGGCCCAGAAACTGGACCAGCACGAAATTATTGACCAGGACGGTGCCAACCAGAATCAGCAGGTATTCGTTCATGACCTTGAGTGTCCGCAAGCCGGCAGGTATCCCGCAAGCCCATGGCCCGCGAGACCCGAAGGCGGCTATTTCACGCGAGAGCCCGGTGTGGCTCCGTTGTCCGGACTGACCACGTAGATACCCTCGCCATTCCCGGCGGCAATGACCATGCCCTCCGACAGGCCGAATCGCATCTTGCGGGGCGCCAGGTTCGCAACCACAACCACCAGCTTGCCGACCAGATCCTCCGGAGCATAGGCCGACTTGATTCCCGCGAACACGTTGCGCGTGCCGAGCTCGCCGACATCCAGCGTTAGCTGAAGCAACTTGTCGGCACCTTCAACGGGGTTTGCCTCCGCGACACGGGCGACGCGCAGGTCCACCTTCATGAAATCGTCGATGCTGATCATGTCGTCGTCCTGTGGCTTGGAGGGTGCTGGTGTCTTGGCGGCATCCGCCATCGCCTTGGCGGCCGCCTGCATGGCCTCGATCTGCTTGTCCTCGATGCGGGTCATCAGGGGCTTGAACTTGTTGATGCGTTGGCCGGCCAGCGACTGTCCGATCGACCCCCAATGCAGAGGTTCGATATTCAGAAACGCCTCGACCTGCAGGGCCATTTGCGGCAGCACCGGTTTCAGATAGGCGCTGAGATCGCGAAACGCCGTCAGCGCCGTCGTGCACACGCGCTGCAGGTCGTCCGTGCGCGCTTCGTCCTTGGCGATCACCCAGGGCTGTTGCTCGGCGATATAGCCGTTGACGACATCGGCGGCGGCCATGGTCAGGCGTGTGGCCTTGGCAAAGTTGCGGGCTTCGTAGGCATCGGCGATGTCGTCCGCGACGCCGCTGACCTGCTCCAGCACAGCCGTGTCCACGGACGTGCCCAGCACGCCGCCGAAGCGTTTGCTGATGAAGTTGGCCGTGCGGCTGGCGATGTTGACGTACTTGCCCACCAGGTCTGCGTTCACGATCTGCACGAAATCCTGCAGGCCCAGGTCCATGTCTTCGATTGAGCCGGTGATGCGTGAGGCGTAGAAATAACGCAGCGGCTCGGCTGGCAGATGGTCCAGCCAGGTCCGGGCGGTGATGAACGTGCCGCGGGACTTGGACATCTTCTCGCCGTTGAGCGTGATCATGCCGTGGGCGAACACCCCGGTGGGCGAGCGAAAGCCCGCCGCCTCCAGCATTGCCGGCCAGAACAGGGCGTGGAAGTAGATGATGTCCTTGCCGATGAAATGATAGACCTCGGCCTGTGAGTCCTTGGCCCAGATCGCATCAAAGTCCAGGTTCGGATCGCGGGCTGCCAGATGCTTGAGGCTGGCCATGTAGCCCACCGGCGCATCGACCCACACATAAAAATACTTGCCGGGCGCATCCGGAATCTCGAACCCGAAGTACGGTGCGTCGCGGGAGATGTCCCAATCCTTGAGGCCGGCCTTGAACCATTCCGCCAGTTTCGGGGCCACCGAATCTTGGACCACGCCGGATTGCAGGAAGTCCTTGAGATAGGCCTCCATCGCCGGCAGCCGAAAGAAGAAGTGCTCCGAGGACTTCTGCACCGGCGCCTCGCCCGAGACGACCGAAATCGGGTTGATCAGGTCGGTTGGCCGATAGGTCGCACCACAGGCCTCGCAGTTGTCGCCGTACTGGTCGGGGGTCTTGCAGGTGGGACAGCTGCCCTTGATGAAACGGTCGGGCAGGAACATGCCGCGTTTGGTATCGAAGGCCTGTTCCACGGCACGGGACTCGATCAGCCCGGCGTCGCGCAGCCGCCGGTAGATCAGGCTGGACAGCTCCCGGTTCTCGTCGGAATGCGTCGAATGGTAATTGTCGTACTTGACGCCGAAGTCGACAAAGTCCCGCAGGTGTTCGTCTTTGAAGCGACCGATCAGCTGCTCCGGCGTGACGCCCTCGGCCTCTGCCTTGAGCATGATCCCGGAGCCGTGGGCGTCGTCGGCACAGCAATAGGTGACGGTGTTCCCGGCCATTCGCTGATAACGCACCCAGGTGTCGCTCTGGACGTGCTCGACCATGTGACCGAGGTGAATCGGCCCGTTGGCGTAGGGCAGTGCGCTGGTGACGAACAGGGTGCGGGACATGGCCCTCGGGTTCCGTGCAAAAAGGGCGGCGGATTATGCCACAGGGATGCACGGCGCCCCGCCGTCGGCGCTTGAGGTATGGCGTCGCTGACAAAACGTCTTGTTACGGCACAACGCGGCCGACAAACGGCGAAATGTCGTTGATCCGATACAACATAAGTTCTTGTCGATAAAGCACTAAAGCTGCTTTACGAGCTGCTTTGTCGCCGAAAGGCGACGGGTTTGGCTGCTTTTGCCGACTCTGCAGGGCATTGGCTCCATAGTTGTCAATATAACTAATTGTATATAAAGGGAAAATATTGATTGGCACGGCGCTGGCAATAGAGGCTTGGCAAGTGGCTGCGGGCAATGCGACCTGCGTTGCGGCAGCCGCCCCGATTTGTCTTGAAACAAGGGAACGAACAATGAACCAGTCGAACAAGGCTTTGCGATGGGAACGCTGGGTGGCTGCCGGTCTGATGACGGCCTGTGCGGTTTCCCTACAGGCCTGTGGTGACGTGGACGGTTCGAGCGCCGACGCTGCCGATGTGAATGACTCATCGGCAGAAGTGGCCGAGGCCTGCGCTAGCTGCGGGACGATCCAGGCCATCACCCCGGTCAAGGTGGACGGCAATACCTCCGGTGCGGGTGCCGTTGCCGGCGCGATCATCGGCGGCGTGGTCGGGCACCAATTTGGCAGCGGTTCGGGTAACGACGCCGCGACCGCTGCCGGTGCAGTCGGTGGTGCGGTCGCCGGAAACGAGGTCGAGAAACGTCGCAACACCAGCACGGTGTACGAAGTGACGATCGACATGGAATCCGGTGGGAATCGCACCGTGAATCTGGCTTCGGCCTCCGGCTTCAGCGTCGGCGACGAAGTCCGCGTGTCGGGCGACCGCCTCGTCCACATCTAACGCAGAACGTATGGCGCGCCGGATGATCCAATCGGCGCGCGCGGTCATGGCGGTTTATCGCCGCCGGACCATCGCGTAAATCATCTACTCAGGAGCAACAAAGTGAAGGGACTAACCATGAAGAAGTTCGCAATGCTTGGGGGCGCAGCGCTGCTGGCCGTCGGTGCATCGGGTTGTGTGACCACCGGTGATCTGGAAGAGATCCGTGCGATGGCTGAGCAGGCTCAGCAGACCGCGGATGCCGCTGACCGCAAGGCCGTGGCCGCGCAGAGCACGGCCTCGGAAGCCAACGCACGTGCTGCGCGCGCTGAAGGTGCGGCTGCCGCTTCGCAGAAGTGCTGCGCGGCCAACACCGAGCGCATGAACCGGATGTTCGAAAAGTCCATGCAGAAGTAAGACGGGATACCGCGGCCGGCTTGCCGGCCGCGGCCTCTCACCCGAGACGAATGACAAGGACACAACAATGACTATTTCGCGTCTTGCCAAGCTGGCCGGCGTTGCGGCTCTTGGATGCTCTGCAACTGCGCTGGCGCACAACTACACCTATGTTGACGCGCTTTATCTGAACACCGACCCCGACTTCGGGGACGACTACGATGGCTTCGGCATCGGCGGTGCCGCCGCGATCAGCCCTGATTTGCACCTGTTCGGTCAGATCTCTGACCAGGACGAGTTGGAGCGTCTGACCGCAGGCCTGGCCCTGAATCACAACCTGCAGCCTGGGCTGGATATCGTCGCTGGAGCTTCTTTTGAATCGGTCGAGATTGGCGACAACGACGACACCGGCATCGGCCTGCGGGCTGATCTGCGCTGGCTTGTTCCAGACACTGCTTTCGAGCTGGCGCCCGGGCTGCGCTACGTGGACCTCTACGACGACGGTGATACCGCGCTGCGCCTGGCTGGCCGTTACGGCGTGACGCCCCGCGTGAAACTGCAGGCGGCGATGGAATTCGCGGATGATTCCGACACCGTGTCCGCCGGAGCGCGGTTCGAGTTCTAGTCATGGCCGTCCGAGAACAGTCATTGATGTCGGATGTCGACGCCCGGGATAGCGTCGGTCGCGCACAGGAGCGCGACTGGCGAGGGGCGTCGGGCCGATCACGCCCCACTCATCAGGAGCAGATTCGCCGCGCGGTGCGCGACGCCCGGCGAGACCAGTTACGGCGTGGCGCCGAAAGCCTGGTTCGAGCAGGCGTGGCGGCTATCGCAGCGTTACTGATCGCCCGGTTGGTCGCTCTGCCCTTGCATGCCACGTTACCGCCAGGGCTGGTGGAATGGATCGGACGTCTATCGGCGCCGTTGCTGGCGCCCTTTGCCGGCTTGCTGCCCACGATCCCGGTGCTCGATGTGACGGTGGACACGAGCGTGTTGCTCGCCATCGCGGTGTACTGGTTGATCGGCCGTGGGGCGGTTAGCGCGCTGCGGCTGGTGCTGGGCGAGCGCTCTGAGGCTAGCGGCTGGAACTCGAATACGCCTTTTGGCGGAACGCGTTCGTGAGGCTGCACCGTCAGACCGGTGTTGCAGGTTTCATCCGGGGGTTCGATTGCCACTCCCCCCTCCCCGCAAACCGTCGAACCTTGCGTTCGTAGGTTGAGAGCTTCCGGATGAAGGGAGGCGACCCTCGGGTCGCCTCTTTTTTTGTGCGTTGGAGCGGTCGGCTCGGTGCGCTTGCGCGGATGACGCAACACTGCGTGAACCCTGACGCTCGGGTTAGAGCGGAGCGTCGTCCGCGGTGCTCACATGCTCGCCACTGACCGGCACGATCCGGTCCGGGCTGGCCAGCAATGGCACCGGCGAGGGCATGCCGACCGCGGACGTGGCAATCTCCCGCACACGGTCCAGGTCAACCACCACGCCCGGCCGTTCGCGCAGCGCGGCGGCCAGGGCAGCATCCAGGGTTTCCAGCGTGCTCACGTCCGGCGAGCCCGGTACCCAGGCGGAGTGCGCCTCCATCATCAGCCGGTCACCGTCCCAGCGAAACTTGTAGGGCTGATTCACCAGCTCGACCCGGGTGTCTACCGTCACGTTGTCGTAAAGCCACGCAATATCAGCTGGATACATGCGGATGCAGCCGTGCGTCACCTGCATGCCAATGCCCGCCGGCTTGTTTGTGCCGTGGATCAGGTAGCCAGGCAGCGCGAGGCGCAGAGCATGCTGGCCCAGAGGATTGTCCGGGCCGGCCGGCACCACGTCTGGCAGGGTTTCGCCGCGCTCCAGTGCCTCCTCACGGATCGATTGCGGGGGCGTCCAGGTCGGGTCCTTGATGCGCGACACAATGCGCGTAGAACCCAGCGGCGTACGCCAGTCCTGGCGACCGATGCTGATGGGAAAGCTGACGATCCGCGCCCGTTCGGGAATGTCTTCGTCGGCAAACAGCGCATACAAGCGCATCTCGGCGACATTGATCAGCAGGCGGGTTTCGCCGGGGGCGAGGTCGGGTTCCGACCACCGGGGAATCAGGTGTTGGGCCGGTAGCACGACGGTGCGGCCCGTGCCCGGCAGCCACGGATCGATGCCGGGGTTGGCCAGGCGAATTTCCTGAAACCCGACCCGGAAACGGCGGGCCATGTCGATGATCGTGTCCTCTTCGGTCACGACACGCTCAATCGGCTGGCCGACACTGGCTGGAAAGCTGACGGCCGCGGCGCCGAGCAGCCAGAGGCCGGTGATCATTCCTTGAAGTCGCCCGGGTCCACGTCGTGGCGGGCGAGCAACTTGTAGAACTCGGTGCGGTTGCGTTCCGCCATCCGCGCTGCCTGCGAGACGTTGCCGCCGGCGATCTTCAGCAGCTTGACCAGATAATCCCGAACGAATTCGTCGCGGGCTTCGGCCAGCGGCGTAATCCGGTGGGCCGACTGACCCAGGGCACGCCGCACGAGTTCGGCATCAATAATGCGCCCCGGTGCCAACGCCACGCAGCGTTCCAATACGTTGGACAGCTGCCGGATGTTGCCAGGCCAGTCCGCACCGACCAGCCACTCCAGCGCTTCGGGCGCGAGCACCTTGCGGCGGGTGTTGCGGGTCAGGCGTACGAGCAGATGATCGGCCAGCAGGGGAATATCCTCGCGGCGCTCGTCCAGCGGCGGCAGATGCAGCGTGATGACGTTCAGGCGGTAAAGCAGATCCTCGCGGAACCGCCCCTCGCTAATCGCCTTGCTCAAATCCTGGTGCGTGGCCGACAGTACACGCACGTCCACATTGATCGAGCGGGCGCTGCCAACGGGCCGAATCTGTCGTTCCTGCAGCACGCGCAGCAGCTTGACCTGCAACTCCATCGGCATGTCGCCGATTTCGTCCAGAAACACCGTGCCGCCTTCGGCGGACTGGAACAGGCCCGTGTGATCCCGGGTCGCACCGGTGAACGAGCCTTTGCTGTGGCCAAATAGTTCAGATTCCAGCAGGTCGGCTGGAATCGCGCCGCAGTTGATGGCGATGAACGGCTTTTTCGATCGCGGGCTGGCATTGTGAATGGCCTGGGCCAGCACTTCCTTGCCGGTGCCGCTGGCACCCTGGATAAGCATGCTGGAGTCGGTGGCGGCGACACGGCGTGCGTCTTCCAGCACCTGCAACATTGCCGGATTGGCTGTGATGACTTCCTCCGCCCAGTCATGATCGCCATCGGGCGCCGATTGGGTCACGGCGCTGCGCACGCGCTCGATCAGCTCGGCGTGATCGACAGGCTTGGTCAGGAAATCGTAGGCGCCGGACTGCGTGGCTTCGACGGCATCCGGAATCGTGCCGTGCGCTGTGAGCAGAATCACCGGCAGGCCCGGGTAGTGCTCGCGCAGATTTTCCAGCAGCCCCATGCCGTCCATGCCGTCCATCTTGAGGTCGGTCACGACAATGGACGGACGCTCGCGCCGGACGCTGGCCAGGGCCGCTTCGGCGCTTTCGGCCTGCTGGACTTCGAAGCCGGCCGATCCCAGCCGCATGGACAGCAGCCGGCGCAAGCCGTCGTCGTCGTCCACCAGCAGAATGGTCGCGGCGCTCATTGCGCGTAATCCCGATCCGTCGAGCGCTCGATGGAGGTCAGGGCGTCGATTTGTTCCTTCATGCTCTGAATTTTCCGATCCTTTTCGACCGTGTCCGTTTCCAGGCGGGCTAGGCGCGTCTTCATCGCCTGCTGTTCTGCGTTCCAGGCCTTCAGTGTATCTCGAGCCGAAATCAGGAAGCGCTGGCTCCAGTTATCCAGCGTGATCTCGCCGTCCAACAAGGCGGCGAAATGCGCCTCGGCCTGGGCCGCGTTGAAGGCCGGATGGCCGGGGCGGGCGGTCAACAAGGCCAGCCTGGCCCGGTCGCAGGGTGGAATGCCGGTCTGCTGGGCAAAACGTAGCCCATCGGCGGCAGCGCCCAGCTGGCTTGGCGTGTAGGTCGCCATCGTGGCTGCGAAGGTGTAGAGGCCCGGGCAGCCGTAAACACCATCCTCGGATTCCGAGGCTTCGGTGCTGACGATCGGCCCGTCCGCTCCCGGGGGAATCGCTTCTGAATGATTCGCGGGCAGCAAGCCACAACCGCCGATCACAACGCTGCTCGCCAATGCGAGTCCAACGAGTCCTGCTTTCATAGAGTTTTTGGTGCCTGCAGGGTGAATAAGGCCCCGCCGTTTGGGCCGGAGTCTACGTGGACAATGCCGCCATGCCTACGCATACAGGTTGCTACCACGGCAAGTCCGATGCCACTTCCGGCCAGGGGGCCGCGCCCGCTGCGCGAGCCCTGGACGAACGGCTGAAAAATGTTCTCGCGATCGGCCAGTTCAACCCCCGGCCCGCTGTCTTCGACCGACAGCCACCAGGCGTCCTCATTCTCACCGCCGCGTACGATCACTTCGCCGGATTCAGGCGAATACTTGATCGCGTTGGACACCAGGTTACTCACTGCCAGCTGCAGGCTGTCGATATGGCCGAGGATGCCGATATCCCGCGTCTCGTTGGAAATCTTGAGCTGACTGGCTCGGGCGGAGAGGCGGTGGCCCATTAACACCTTGTCCACCAGGCCCCGTAGCCGGATCGGTTCCATGTCGGGGGTCTGAGTCGCATCGGCCCAGGCGTGGAATTTCAGCAGGTTCTCGATCAGGCGCTTGAGCTGATCGGCGCTCACCGAGAGAATTTCCAGCACCTCCAGTTGATCGTCGCTGGGCGTGCCGACCACACCGTCATGCAGTAATGCGAGGCCCTCCATGAAGCTGGACAACGGGGTCTTGAGTTCGTGGGACATGTGCTGGAGAAAGCGATCCTTCTCCTGCTCCATGGCGAGCAGTTGTTGACGCATCCAGTCCAGTTGATGGGCCAGCTCGACCAATTCGGCCGGGCCTTCCACCACGACCGGTTGATCCAGGCGGCCGCGCCCCATGCGATTGATCGCAACCGAAAACTGGCGGATCGGACGTACCGTCAGGTAGGTGAAAATAATCGCCAGGGCGATCGATGCCGGGATGAGCGCAACGGTGGGCAGTGCCAGTTGCTGGCGTGCGCGGTCCGCCTGTTCGTTCACTGCGCGCACTTCCTGATCCACGTAGCTATTGATGTCGCGCACGACGCTACGTCGATGCAGGCTCAGATTGCCGAGGTCGGCCAGGGCCGGTTTGGCGCCAGGCAGGCCTCCTGCGAGCTTCTCGGGCAGACGCTCGATGGTCTCGCGAATGGTGATCAGCGGCAGCATGGAGATCGCGTCCGGGAAAAGCCCCAGGGCGTCTAGCGTGTTTTCCACCGTGGCGATGCGTTCGTGCACCAGGCTCAGGCCTTCGTCGTCCTGGAGAATCACGTATTGCCGCGCGATACGGTCGAGAGCATCCAGCTGGTCACCCAGTGCGGCGCCGAGGTCCACCAGTGAGGCTGTGTCGGCGACGAGTCGTTGTGACTGGTTCGTCAGTTCGCCCACCGAGCGATAGGCGACCGGGATGGCGACCATTAACGGCATGGCGACCAGGAGATACCCGGTGGCCACGAGCGTGAGCATGGATCGAGGACGGAATCGAAACATCAGGCTTTGTTCACGCTGATCCGGGTCGCGTCGCGAGCGGTTGTTCGATGCATGGCCCCCAGTTTACCCGAGGCCGGATACGGCCCGGCCGGGTGATACACTCCCGCGCCAGCCGCGGCGGGCGGATGACGCAGCCGCGGGTCCGCAGCCAAGCAGGAGTAGTCACCATTTCGACCGAGGCGATTGCAGCCGCACTCGCGGCCGACCCGATTCCCTATCTCGACGCCGACTGGATCAGCGCCGG
>JAGLCS010000139.1 GCA_023146115.1 Abyssibacter sp.
GGTAGCGAATGGTTTCGCCGTCCACTGGGAAGATGCCGCAGGTGGCGCCGTATTCCGGTGCCATGTTGGCGATGGTCGCGCGATCCGCCAACGGCAGATCGGCGAGGCCGTCGCCATAGAATTCGACGAACTTGCCGACCACGCCCTTCTTGCGCAGCATTTCGGTGACGGTGAGTACCAGGTCCGTCGCGGTCGTGCCTTCCGGTAGCTTGCCGTTCAGTTTGAAGCCGATGACCTGCGGAATCAGCATCGTGATCGGCTGACCGAGCATGGCCGCCTCGGCTTCGATGCCGCCCACGCCCCAGCCAAGGACCCCGACGCCGTTGATCATCGTGGTGTGCGAGTCGGTGCCGACGACCGTATCCGGATAAGCCACTCCATCGCGGTCGAAAATGACGCGCGCGAGGTATTCCAGGTTGACCTGGTGGACGATGCCGGTATCCGGCGGCACGACCTTGAAGTTCGAGAACGCGCCTTGACCCCAACGCAGGAAGGCATAGCGTTCCTTGTTGCGATCAAATTCGATCTTGGCGTTCAGATCCATGGCGTCGTCGGACCCGAAGTGGTCGACCATCACCGAGTGGTCGATGACCAGTTCGGCTGGAGACAGCGGGTTGATCTTGTTCGGATCACCGCCCATTGCCTGCATGGCATCGCGCATGGCGGCCAGATCAACGACCGCCGGGACGCCGGTGAAATCCTGCAGGATCACGCGCGCTGGCGTGAAGGCGATTTCCTGGGTCTGTTCGGCGGTGGCGTCCCATTGAGCCACGGCCTTGATGTCATCGGCGGTGACATCCTTTCCGTTTTCGTTGCGGAGAAGATTCTCAAGCAGGATCTTCATGGAGTAGGGCAGTCGTGAGACCTTGTAATCGCTCTCCAGAGCATTGAGGCGATAGATCTCATAAGACTTGCCGCCGACATCTAGGTTGCCGCGGGCGGAAAAGCTGTCACTCATATGCAAGTTCTCCCAAGAACTCGTGTGAACCGAGGGTGGACCATTTCGGGGGCGCGATTATAACGCCTCATTAGTCTTGATGACGGCGCCGCCGAGACAACGTCGACCATCGTAGAAGACAACGTACTGTCCCGGCGCGATTGCCCAGGGCGACTCGTCGAAAAACACACGTAAACACTCACCGTCGTCCAGCATGGCTGGCCGCACCTCGCAATCCAGTAATGGCTGGCGATGACGGATGCGGGCCTGAAGGCGATGCGGCAGGGCCGGCGGCTCGCCAATCCAGTGAATGTCGCTCGCGACGAGCTGACGGCCGGACAAGGCGGGATGCCGGCGGTCCTGGGTGACGATTAGCGTCCTTGTTCCGAGGTCTTTGCCGCAGACGAACCAGGGCGCCTCCGGCGCACCGGCGACCCCGCCGATGCCAAGTCCGCGGCGTTGTCCGATCGTGAATCGCCAAAGTCCGCTGTGCTGTCCCACGCTGCGGCCCTGATCATCCGTGATCAGGCCGGGCTGATCGGGTAGGTGATCGCCGAGAAAGTCGGCGAAGTTTCGTTCGCCGATAAAGCAGATTCCGGTGGAATCCTTGCGATTGTGATTCGGCAGGCCGATCGACTCGGCGATGGCGCGCACCTCCGGTTTCTTCAATGCGGCCAGAGGGAACTCGACCTGCTTTAGTTGGTGGCTACTGACCAAGGCGAGAAAATACGTCTGATCCTTGCCTTCGTCGGCCGCCCGATAAAGCAGGCCGTCGCGCGTGTCCGCGTAGTGGCCGGTCGCGATGCGGTCGGCCCCGAGGCGCAGTGCGTGCTCGCGGAATGGCGCGAACTTGATTTCACGATTGCACAGCAGGTCGGGGTTGGGGGTGCGTCCGGCCGCGTACTCGCCCAGAAAATACTGAAAGACCCGCTCCAGATACTCGCGGGAGAAATCGGCGCGATGCAGCACGATTCCGAGTTGATCCGCGACCGCTTGGGCCGACTCGAAATCCTCCGCCGCCTGGCAGTAGCCCGTTTCGTCTTCGGCCCAATTGAACATGAACAGGCCCTCTACTTCATGGCCTGCTTCGAGCAACCGATGCGCTGCGACAGCGGAATCTACGCCCCCGGACAGGCCGACGATCACACGGCTCACGGCGCCAGATGCTGGATCAGGTCAAGCGGGTGGCGAACGCCGGCCATCCAATCGTCGACAGACCGCAACACCATTGGACTACGCAGCGGAGCGGCCGCACTGCGCAGGGTCTCCGGTTCGGCCCAGAACGCTCGCACGATTCCCTCATCCAGTGCCTGATCAGCCGGTTCTGGATCGACCGTGCCGGTGAAAGTCACGCGCAGAAACGTAGGCGGTGCTGGGTCGTCGTGGTCGGTAGGGCGTGCCCAGACATACACGCCAATAAGCGCAGTTGGGTGGAATGTGTAGGCGGTTTCTTCACGGGTTTCACGAACGACTGCGTCGATCAGCGATTCGCCCGGTTCCCAATGACCCGCCGGCTGGTTCCACGCGAGGCCGTATCGGGTCTGCTCTTCCACCAGCAGGAATCGGCCGGCTTGTTCGGCCACAGCCGCCACGGTGACATGCGGATGCCAGCTCACAGCTGGCCTTGTTGTCTCAGTGGGTACCAGCCCTGCGCATCGGGTCGTCCTAGTGACCCGCTGATGAGATTTCCGAGCACCGGATCCGCCGAAGATCGGAGTTTCAGGCGACCGTCCAGGGTGTAGCTGCGGCTAACCGGGTCGACACGTACCGTGCCTTCCAGCGCAACCGGGCCGCCCGTATCGGCGAGCGTGCCGACCAGCGCCTGTTCTTCCAGAACGAACTGGGCTTCAAAATCACCGAGCTCATAATTTTTCGGACCAAAGGCCCAAGCGAGGTCCTTGATGGTCACCGTGCCGTCGACGGCGCCGAACTGCTTGGACGACAGCTTTAGCGACCGGACATCCAGATTCGCGCCACCGCCGATACCGATGCCACCCAGCTCGGCAAGCCCCAGCAGGTCCGCGATGTTGAAGCGGCCTTGCAATGCACTGACATGCACCGTACCCCAGGGGGTGACCGAGACTTCGCCGAGAACCGGGCCGCGTGCCACGTCCGCCTGCACGATGCCACCGAACTGAAGCAGCAGCAGCTTCCATGGCCGCCAGGTCCACTGAGCATCTTCGGCAATGGTTAGCGTCTGGTAGGCGATGCTGTTGACGCGGGCGCTGACCACGGTCCCGTCCAGTCCATGCAGGGTGACCGGAGAATCGGCGGGAGCGACCCAGCCGTATACGGTGCGGACCGGCAGGAAAATCACCAGTCCGATCACCAACGCAACGAGGAATGTGGCGACCAGGCGCATCATTGCCGTGCCAATCCGAGTCTGGCCTCAACCTGACCGGGCGCACTCTGGGCGCCCATGTCGGCCGAGTCGACCACCATCCCATGCCGGGTTTCAAGCTGGTGCAGCCAGCGCACGGTTCGGTTGAACTCCACCCCTTCCAGCCAGATGCGAACCCGATCGTCGCCCTCAGGCTGAACGCGCCGTACGCCCTGCCCGAGGCCGGCGGCCTTGCCAGTTTGATCCACAACGGCCAGCAACGAGCGATTCTGGGCGCTGATTGGGGCCGCACCAGCACTGCTGCGGCCAAGTGCCTGTCGTGCCAAAGGCGTCGCGGCGGCCAGCTCGGCGGCCAGCGCTTGCTCTGCTGCAATCTGCGTTGTCGCCTGTTCGCGGGCTTTGGCCAGCGGTTCCCAGACCAACAGGTAGTACATCACCACCGCCAGCACCGCGGCGCCGGTTGTCACCAATAGACGCTCGCGTGGTTCCAAGGCCAGATAGCGGCCCTTGAGTTGTTCGAGTGCTGGCGTCATGCGCGCGTCACCGGCGCCAGGCGAAGCCGAACCTTGACGCCGTCGCTGGCGGCATTCGCCGACAGCACTTCCAGCTCAACGGTGGTTTGCTTGGAAAACTCTCCACGGAGGGTTTCCAGGGCTTGCAAATCTTCACCCTCCAGACCGAGAAACAGCGTGCCATCCCGGAACTGCAGTTCGGTTATGGTGAAATCAGCGCCGCTGGCGAATGCCTGCCGGGTCTGGTCCAGCAAAAAGAGGAACCCGGTTGCGCCTTCCGGGTTTTGAAGCGCACGCAACTGCTGCTCAAGCTGGGTGCGGACATCGACAATGCGCTGCTCCGCCGGAAACAGCTCACGAAAGGCTTGCAGGTTGGCTTGCTCGAGCGTGGTGAGTGTCGCCTGCTTCTGGGCGAGATCGACTGCCTGATACAACGTTCCCAACACGACCAGCACGGCGGCCAGCGCGGCGGCGGTGATCCACGGGCGCCACCATTGGGATTGTTCGGACAATGGCCGAAATGCACCCTGCAACAGATTCAGAGCGTGTGACTGCCCGGCCCAGAGCGCGAGTTGTTCAAGGCCGTTGGAAATACGGTCTTCAATAGCACCTGCCAGCGCGGCGTCCGGTCGGGCCGCACCTTCAACCAGCAGCAGCTTCGGAGCGTTGTCGGCAGTTAGCCTGCCGAGCACGACCGGAAGCAGTGCGTGGTCGACTGCGGCGCATTGTTGAACGTCGCGGAGTAGCGTGCGATCGGCTTCTATCCACAGCACAGACGCGGCATCGGGTTCGGGCGGCAAGAGCTGGGCGTCCACATAGGCCGCTTCGACACGGGCAGGGCACTCGGCGAATCCATCCAGGTAGTCTGCGAGTCGCTCACTGCCCATCGCGGCCACCGCGTGGGCGCCATCTGCTGTCTTCGCCCCCAACGCGAAGTGCATGGCATCCACGTCGTCGGCAAGTTGTTCTTCCAGCGCGAATGGCAGGGCCTGCATCAGACGTGCGCGCTGACGCACCGGCAGGTCGACCGTGGTGACCAAGGCGTCCTCAGCTGGAAGAATCAGGACGATCCGGTCATCCGCGTCGGCGCCATCGAGCAACGAGTGCAACGGCGCGCGTGCGGTCGCCTCGAACTCGCCCGATGGCTCGCGCACGATGCAGGCGGCACCGGCGTCCGGGCCGGGGTGGCTCAGGCGAATAAACAGGGTTCGGCGCACGGATCTTTTTGACTGCAATCAGGGTGGGCGGATCAGCGGGACGGCGCCGTGGCCGTCGGGAGGCTTCTCCACATCAAAGCGTATCCCGGCTTTGGTAGACGACACGCGCCTGACCTTGCGCGCTTCGGAAGACAAGACTGTACAGCCTCACCCGACCTCTGCCAATCGTTGCCTCTCCCTGGATAAGGAAATAATGGGTGCTCACTGACAGTCCCTGGCTGTCCACCGCGGGGCCGAGAATGGCGTCGTTGGTCACGGCGTCCAGGTTTTCGGCAGGCTCGTCAATACGATTCTCCACGAACGCTGCCACCTCGCCGGGGGCGGGGTTACTGCTAAGCGCAAGTAGCAGTTCCGGGGGAGCCGTATTGATGTTGATCGGGGTTTCCTCGGGCAGCACGGAGATCAACGGCTCCAGCGCCCGGAACAGTTCGGGAGTCATGCCTTCGACGAGACGTAGCTCGGTGACGCTGGTGAACAGCCGGTTCGCCGCGCGGTAAGCGGGGGATTTGGATAGATAGATCCCGTCTTCGGCACCGCCGGGAAAGCGGGGCTCTACATCGGGGTCGATCCAATCCTGAATCGCGGACACCAGTTGTTCCGGATCCGGCGTCGGGGTACTCGAATCCAGGCTGATATTCAGTAGCAAGCGCTTGAAGATATCGGCATAAAGCACCTCGGCGCTCGCCAGATTGTTGAGATTGAAGCGCCCTTGGAGATCGACAATGCGCCCGGTGACCACCCCATTGTCGACCGGCAGGTAATCCACCGGTGTCGCCCAGAACTCCCCCAAATGGTCAATCTCGTTGTCTTCGCGGTCTTTCTCAAGCAGCGTCGTGGCCCAATCCGCGACCCCGCGGGCGACCCACCACGCCTGTTCCGAATGCTTCAGCGCTTCCGTGCGATGGAAGGAGATGTTTTGCCGATAGGCCAGCGAAGCGGCAGCGATACTCGCCAACGCCATCACGAAGATTGCAGTGAGCACCGCCACACCTTGCTGATGCTGCCGCATCACGTGGCCGCTTCGGCGGTGGTGATGCGATAAAGCGCTCGTAGCTCGCCCCAACGTCGCGTTTCGAAGCGCAATTCGATGACCTGGGGCGGGGCACCATCCAGCGCAGGGGCGCCGGTGGTCGGGTCGGGCACCGGCCATTGATCCTGCCATTCGGATTGGGCGTCGAGAAAGCGCCACTCCAGGTTGATGACGTCGTCGAGCATTACGGTTTGCGTGACCTGGGTGTCCTGCACGCGATCCAGCCGACTCCATGCGTAACGGACTAGCCGTTCATCCTCCAGACCGTAGCCGACGCGTTCCAGGCTGCTGACGTTTCGATTCATGGGGTTGCGACGACCACCTCGTGTGAATTCGAGGCGTTGCGTCTCGTCCAGAATCACCGACGGCCTCGGATCCCCGAAATCGTCACGAATCGGTCTGGCCCTGATCTGCTCGATGTCCTGTTCCAAGCGGAACAGGGCCATTTGCAGGGTGCGGGTATCCTCCAGGGACACCTCGATATCGGCCCGCGCATTGAGAACGGTCATTAAACCGCCGTATGCCATGGCCGAAAAGATCACAAATATTGCGATCGCGACCATGAGCTCAAGCAGGGTGAATCCCCGCATGTGGCCCGCCCTTGAGCGATTCATGGTTTCGGGAGGAAGCCAGACAACGCGGCCGCCTGTCGTTCTCCGGCGTAAGTCGACACGTCGATTCGGCGGATATTTTCGTCCGGCGTTTCGGACACCAGTGCTTCCCAGGTCCAGTCGCGTCCCCCGATTTCGATGTCGCCGTCCGACTCGCCGACATCGGGCCATTCGTCGCGAACCTGGAACTCGATCAATACGTTTCTCGCGACCAGTGTGCCGATGGTGACGTCTCGAAATCGCCCTGCGTTACTGATGGTGGCAGATGTCGACACCAGCACGGCCGCCAGCGCGATACCGACCATGGCGACGGCCACAAGCACCTCCAGCAGCGTGAATCCACCCTCAGTACGCACGCTGAACCCGCTCTGTCTCAACCTTGCCCGTCAGTTCGGTCTTGATGCGGTATTGGATGTCGGAGCCCGGTAATGCGACGGTGACCTCGAACGGGCTCATCTCACCCGTGGACAGGAACAGGACGTCGGGTTCCTGACGCTCCGACTTCTCGTCGTCGTCTTCGTCCCGGTCCGGTGCGGGCAGGGCGAAACGGTTTTCCTGGTCCAGTGACACGCTGAGACTTAGCTGCATGGGTTCGGGCACCTGGCGCTGCCGGAGCGGACCGTCAGCCGGCACCCAGCCTTGCTGGGTTAACACCAGAAAGGCGTACTCGCGCTGGGCGACGGCCAGCCCGTAGTCCTCGCCATAGATGATGGCGCGCTCGCCCGCCAGACGGATCAGTTCACCAATGCGCCGGGCTTCCAACTCGACCTGATCGCTGCGCCCCCGACCGCTCACCGACAACACGGCAAGCGTGACGAGTACGCCAACGATAAAGACGACCACCATGACTTCGATCAGGGTGAACCCTCGATCGCGGTCGTGGGGAGCAAGAATGTCGCGGCCCCGCGACATGCGCTGACCTACCCGCCGGTTTGCCAGTTGCCAATATCCGAGGCCACACCGTCACCGCCGGGGCGACCGTCTGCGCCGAGGCTATAGACATCGATGTCGGATTTGGAGCCCGGCGAAAGGAACAGATAGTCGTTGCCCCAAGGGTCCTTGGGCACGGCGCGCAGGTAGCCGCCATCTTTCCAGTTGGGTGCCGACGGCTCACCGCTCGGCTGGCGAACCAGTGCTTCCAGGCCTTGCTGGGTGCTGGGGTAGTTGTAGTTGTCCAGCCGGTACATATCCAAGGCTGCTTCGATCGCTCGTACATCCTGGCGGGCCTTGGCAACACGAGCCTTGTCCGGATTGTCCATAATGCGCGGCACTGCGACGGCCGCCAGAATTCCGAGAATGACGACAACGACCATCACCTCGATAAGGGTAAAGCCGCCCTGTCGCGACAGATGCTGATAAGAACGCATGATGAACCGAGAGTTACTCGCTATTTTGGGGCCGCGATGATAACAAACGAGCGCGGCGTGACTCGTGAGGAATGGCTGTTTCCAGCCATGTTGGGTCTGGTGATTCTGTTGCTGGCGTGTCTGGGCGAGTCTGGACGTGAATGGTTGCGTTTTGATCACGGCGCGATCGATGCCGGTCAATACTGGCGTGTGTGGTCCGGGCATCTGGTTCATGCCGGCTGGTATCACCTGTTGCTCAACGGACTGGGTCTGATCATTCTCGTGTTGTTGTGCCCCGAGCGTGTCCGTTTGTCCTGGTGGACGGTACGGTTTGTGCTGATGGCAGCTTTGACCAGTGCGGGGCTGTACTGGTTCGGTGGAGGCATCGAATGGTACGTTGGCCTTTCGGGTTTAATGCATGGTTACTATCTGCTGGGCCTGCGCAGACCGGCGATGCAACGTGACTGGATCGCCATAGCCTGTCTGGCCTACCTGGTGGGCAAACTGGTCTGGGAGGAGTGGGTCGGTATTGCCGTCTCAAACGAAGCGGCGATCGGTGTTCCGGTCGCGACGCGTTCGCATTTGTTCGGTGCCTTATCGGCCCTGCCTCTCATCGGGCTTGAAATGTTGTTGCCAGATCGCTGGATTCGAGCCGACGGTAGTGTCAGAAACTTAAACGAAAACAACGCGACATCAGGATAGATTGGAGTCGATCTTGAACAATGTAGTCATGCTGTTTCCTGGGCAGGGATCGCAACGCGTGGGCA
Source organism: Abyssibacter sp. (assembly GCA_023146115.1). GTDB lineage: Bacteria > Pseudomonadota > Gammaproteobacteria > Nevskiales > OUC007 > Abyssibacter. The sequence continues at coordinate 8,762 of JAGLCS010000139.1, forward strand.
TGCTGAGCGATGTTCTTGCGGAATCGAACGCCGCTCGCGAGACGATGCAAGAGGCGGACGACGCCCTCGGTTTCGGACTGTCCACCCTCATTCAGGAGGGGCCGGCCGAACGACTGGATGCGACGGAGAACACGCAGCCAGCCATGCTTGCCGCTGATATCGCGGTGTTTCGCGCCTGGCGCGCCCTGGGCGGCCCAGCCCCAGCGCTGGTCGCCGGCCACAGCCTCGGTGAGTATGCCGCGCTGGTCGCCGCCGACGTGCTGACGTTCGCCGACGCCATCAAGTTGGCGCAACTACGTGGGCGGGCGATGCAAGCCGCCGTGCCTGCCGGTCAAGGCGCCATGGCTGCGGTCGTCGGTCTGGACGATGCCGCCGTGCAGGGCTTGTGCGATCAGTATGCGGGTGATGACGTTCTCGATCCGGTCAACTTCAACGCGCCAGGCCAGGTGGTGATCGCCGGACACGGTGCCGCCGTCGCCCGGGCCAGTGCCAATGCCAAGTCACACGGGGCGCGAATGGTCGTGCCGCTACCGGTGAGCGTGCCGTCGCATTGCGCGTTGATGGCACCCGCGGCAGAGGCCTTGCAGGCAGCATTGGAGGACGTTGCATTCGCATCACCGACGTGCCCGGTCGTGCATAACGTGACCGCAGCGCCGGAGCCGGACGTGGACGGCTTGCGCGCCCGGCTGATCGAACAGGTCAAGGCACCAGTTCGTTGGGTTCAGACGATTGAATATCTCGCAGGGGCTGGGGGTGACTTGTTCCTGGAATGTGGGCCGGGCAAGGTGCTCACTGGCCTGATGCGCCGCATTGATCGTTCGCTCCAGGCGAATGCCCTGGGCGAATGGGCGTCATTGCAGGCGGCGCTGCAACAAATTGAGGAGTCAGTCTCTTGAGTGATACACCGTTGGAAGGCCAGATCGCGTTGGTGACCGGTGCGTCTCGCGGTATTGGTGCTGCGATCGCCACGGCGCTGGCGCAGCGCGGCGCCACGGTGGTTGGTACAGCGACCAGTGAAGCCGGCGCTGCCACGATTTCGGATGCGCTAAAGCCCTGGTCCGGCCGCGGTGTCGTGCTCGATGTCACCGACGGCGATGCCTGCGAAACCGTGGTGAAAACCATCAGCACGGAGCTGGGTTCGATTGGACTGCTGATCAACAATGCGGGGATCACCCGAGACAATCTTTTTCTGCGCATGAAGGACGCCGACGTTCTCGATGTGCTGCAGACCAATCTGGTCGGTGCGGTGCGCCTGTCGCGGCTCGTGCTTCGCGGGATGATGAAAGCGAAGGCGGGTCGTATCGTGAATGTCAGCTCCGTCGTTGGCGCAACCGGCAATGCCGGGCAGGTCAACTATGCGGCGAGCAAAGCCGGCCTGATCGGGGCAACCAAGTCACTCGCGGCGGAGATCGGATCTCGCGGCATCACCGTCAATGCGGTTGCCCCTGGCTTTATCGAAACCGACATGACCAATGTGCTGGACGCAGATACCCGGCAAACGTTGCTGGCAGCGATTCCGCTGGGCCGTTTGGGTAAACCCGACGACATTGCCGAGGCAGTCTGTTTCCTTTGTGGCCCAGGGGGCGCGTACATTACCGGCACCACGCTGCACGTGAATGGCGGCATGTACATGGTTTAAGTATCAACCGGGCAATTCGGGTGTGCCGGCTCAGGCTAGCCGCGTCTCCCGGGTTCCCATACAATGGCGCGCCACGGCGCGAGGGCGCCGCGCTACAGCACTACTGAGGAGTTAGTTCGGATGAGCGGAATGGAAGATCGGGTCAAAAAAATCATTGCCGAGCAGCTGAGCGTCTCGGAAGAACAGATCACGCCCGAGGCCTCGTTCGTGGATGACTTGGGAGCTGACTCCCTGGATACCGTCGAACTCGTGATGGCTCTTGAAGAAGAGTTTGAAATCGACATTCCGGATGAGGAAGCCGAAAAGATCGTGACGTTCCAGCACGTGATCGCCTACATCAAAGCCAACGCACCCGACGCAAGCTGATTAGCTCGCGCATTCTCCAGGCGCATCCGCGCCCATTCATTTCGCCTAGAAGACGATGTCCATGAAACGACGTGTCGTTATCACTGGAATGGGCGTTATCTCGCCCGTCGGCTCGACGGTTGCGGACGCCTGGAACCGGGTTGTGGAAGGGCGTTCCGGCGTCCGGACAATCGATACCTATGACGTCAGTCACTATCCCACCCGATTTGCCGGGCTGGTCGACGGCTTCGATGTCGACGCTTACCTGAATCCGCGTGAACAGCGGCGGACAGATGCCTTTGTTCACTACGGCATCGCGGCATCCAAGGAAGCGGTCTCAAATTCGGGCCTCGATATCTCGACCAACGCGGATCGCGTCGGCGTGAATATCGGTTCTGGCATTGGCGGTATTGGAACGATCGAGCAGAACGCCGTCATTCTCGACAGTACGCGCTCGATCAAGAAGATCTCTCCATTTTTTGTCCCGTCCTCGATCATTAATATGGTGTCGGGGTACGTGTCCATTCAGTTGGGAGCTCGTGGGCCCAACCTGGCCACGGTCTCGGCCTGCGCCACATCAGCGCACAGCATTGGCCTGGGCGCCCGGATGATCATGCATGGTGATGCGGACGTGATGATCGTCGGTGGCGCCGAAGCGGGTTCCAGCCCGATGGGCCTGGCCGGATTCTGCGCCGCCCGCGCAATGTCGATGCGCAATGATGCACCAGAGCAGGCCAGCCGTCCCTGGGACCGCGGCCGTGATGGCTTTGTGCTGGCTGACGGGGCGGCGGTGTTGGTCATTGAGTCCGAGGAACATGCCAAGGCCCGTGGTGCCGAGATTTTCGCCGAGTTGGCCGGCTTCGGGATGAGCGGGGATGCGTACCACGTGACGCAACCCGCGGACGACGGTAACGGCGCGGCACGCGCCATGCAGGCAGCGTTGGCCGACGCAGGTGTCGAATTAAGCGACGTTGACTACATCAATGCGCACGCCACATCCACCAAGGTGGGTGACGCAGCCGAAACCCAGGCCATCAAAGGCGTGTTCGGCGATCAGGCGTACAAGATCCCGGTCAGCTCGACCAAGTCGGTGACCGGCCATTTGCTTGGCGCGGCCGGCGGCATTGAATCGGTGTTCTCCATTCTGGCAATCCGCGATGGGGTCGTCCCCCCGACGATCAATCTGGATGAGCCTGACGAGGGTTGCGATCTGGACTACGTCCCGAACACCGCGCGAGAGACATCGGTCGACTGCGTGCTCTCCAACTCGTTCGGATTCGGTGGCACCAACGCATCGCTGGTGTTCCGGCGCTATACCTGATTCCCTGCGCAGGGCGACGGAGTCGCCGCGGCACGACTCGACAGGATTTTGATTCTTGAACTCGGAGCGGTTGCGTGTCCTGTGGGATACGCCCTGTGATTTTCTCGCGCTACACGCGGCGAATCCGAGCTACTTCCCGGGGTTGCTGGAGAGCGTAGCCAAAGGCTCTGCCACGGGTCGCTACGATATCCTTTTCGCAGCACCCGGCGAGCGACTGGTGTTGGACGCCTCAGGCCTGTCTGGTCCCCACGCAGACGCCGAGCGGTCCTTTCTGGCGGCGCTTGATGCCTGGGCGCAGTCCGAACGCACACAAGCCCCCGCCGATGATCTGCCGTTCCACGGCGGCTGGCTGTTGTTTCTAGCCTACGAGTTGCTGTCTGAATGCGAGCCGCGTGTGCCCGTTTCAACGGATCCAGCCGAGCTGCCGATCGCCTGCGCCCAGCGCTGCCGTGGGGCGGTGATTCGCGAGCATGCATCCGGTCGAACCTGGTTGGTCGCAGACGATGCGCAATCACTCGCCGCGATTGAGCAACAGCTCGGCAGGCATCAGCGCACACAAGCCCTGCCGGATCTGCCGGTTGTGGCCGAGGCTCATGTTGAATCCACGGACCGGCTCAGAACCTCGCTGCGGCGTATTCACGAGTACGTCCTTGCCGGCGATGTGTTCCAGGTGAACCTGTCGCGCGGATGGTCGGCGAAGTACAGCAGCACGCTGGACCCCAGCACGGTTTACTGCAGGCTGCGGAACAGCAACCCAGGCCCGTTTGCCGGACTGTTCCGCCAGGACGACTGGGCCGTGATCAGCTCATCGCCAGAACGGCTGGTCAAGGTCGATGATGGTTGGATCGAGTCCCGTCCCATCGCGGGAACACGTCGGCGAGATCGCGACCTTGGTCGTGACGACGATCTTCAGGCAGAACTGCTCGCACATCCGAAAGAGCGCGCTGAACATGTGATGTTGATCGATCTTGAGCGCAACGATCTGGGACGCTTGTGTCTGCCGGGAACCGTAGAGGTTGATGATTTGATGGTGCTGGAATCCTACGCGCACGTGCATCACATCGTGTCGAACGTGCGCGGACGATTGCGCGGAGATGTCAGTGCCGGGCAGGCGATTGCCGCGACATTCCCTGGCGGGACCATCACCGGCTGTCCGAAAGTCCGCTGCATGGAGATCATCCAGGAGTTGGAGCCGGCCGGACGGGGCGCCTATACCGGCGCGATGGGATATCTTGGAACGGACGGTCGTATGGACCTGAATATCCTGATTCGAACCATCGTCACCCGCGGCGCATCAGCCTGGTTCCGGGCCGGGGCGGGCATCGTGGCGGATTCGGATGAAGATGCCGAGATACGCGAGATGCAGGCCAAGGCACGAGGGCTATTGCCGGCACTGGGATTGGACCCCGAGCTGGGTTTGTCGTGATGCGTTGCTGGGTCGATGGCATGGCCGGGGCTGCCGTCCCGGCAGACGATCGCGGGCTGCAGTTTGGCGATGGCGTGTTTCGAACCTGCCTTGTCTGGGAGCAGGGCATCCACGCCTTTGACGATCAGCTTACGGTTTTGCAGCATGATGCGGACGCGCTGGGCCTGACGTTCGATCGAGGCAAACTGTCAACCGAGATGCTAACCGCGGCGAGGACTCTGGGCTCTGGCGTTTTGAAGATCATGCTGACGCGACGGCAAGCGGGGCGAGGCTATCGGCCGGATTGGCCTGCTTCGACACGGCGCATCTTGCTCGCCGGCGAGATGCCGCGTCGTCCAGTGAGTGCCTGGTCGCGGGGTGTGGACGTCCAGATTGTGGACGCCCCTCGTATTGAGACCACAGCGCTTGCCGCGCACAAGCACATGAATCGTCTGGTCCAGGTGATGGCACAACGTGCGATCGGTGGGTCCGGCGTGGATGAGGCGCTGCTGCTCAATGAGCATGGAAGAATCGTCGGTGGCAGCATGGCTACGCTGTTTCTCGTGACCGCCGATCACGTGGTTTTCACCCCCGCGTTGACCGAAGGCGCGCTCGCAGGTTGCACGCGAGGACAGGTCTTGCGCCACCTCGGCTCCCTTGACGTGGATGTTCGGGAACAGGTGATCGCCTCTGACGATTTATTTCGAGCCCAGGAGCTGTTTTTGACCAACTCTTTGATTGGAGTCTGGCCGGTGAAAGCCATCCGCGATGCGGATTCAACGCAGGCAAAGCAATGGAGTGTGCCGGGCGCCGTCACACGCCGTCTGGCCGGGTCGATGTCGCACCCGCTGCAGCAGAGGATGATCGCCGACGCGGCGGAGGCTGATCAGTGATTCGGGCAGTGAGCCTGCTCGCCTTGATGAGCGTTCTTGCGATCGCTGCACTAGCCTGGGACGCCTCAGAGCGGCTTCGAGCGCCGCTCCCGATCGCGACACCACAAGTGGTTCAGTTCGAATCGGGTTCGTCCTTGAATGCGCTGATCCGCAAACTACAAGGAAAATCCATTCTCACGCCGGCCCGGACCGGGCTCTACCTGCGGCTTTATGCGAGAGTGCGAGGTGACGCCACCCAGTTGAAAGCCGGTGAGTACGCACTGGAACCGGGGACGACGGCGCTAGGCTTGCTCGACTTGCTCGTCGCGGGCGATGTACTTGAATACAGCTTCACCATCATCGAAGGTTGGACCGTGCGTGAACTGTTGCAAGCGCTGCGCGCGCATGATGCCATCCAGTGGACGCTTGGTGATACGTTGCCGGCGACTCGGGATTTGATGCCGGCCTTGAACTTGGGAGACGTGCATGCAGAAGGGCAGTTTCTGCCGGAGACGTATCGTTTCGCACGCGGCGCCTCAGAGGTCAGCATCCTGACACGTGCGCATCACGCCATGACGCGAGCCGTGGAGCGAATCTGGGCCCAGAAAGCCGAAGCCGTGCCGCTCGAATCGCCCTACGAGGCCTTGATCATGGCATCCATTGTCGAGAAGGAGACCGGGCAGCCGTCAGAGCGACGGCAGATCGCCGGCGTCTTCGCGCGTCGCTTAAACAAGAACATGCGCCTGCAAACCGACCCAACGGTGATTTACGGCATCGGCGAAACCTTCGATGGCGACATTCGATACCGCGACCTGCGACGTGACACGCCTTACAACACCTACACCCGCGGGGGGCTGCCACCGACCCCGATTTGCCTACCCGGCGTTGCCGCCCTCGAGGCCGCCGTGAACCCGGCTGAGGGCACGGCGCTATATTTTGTCTCCCGGGGCGACGGTTCACACGTGTTTTCCGACACACTGGCGGCACATAATGCCGCCGTTCGCCGCTACCAGCTCAAGCGCAAATGAGCGGCCGGTTCATCGTATTCGATGGCGTGGAAGCTGCGGGCAAGAGCACGCAGATACCGATCATTGCCGACTGGGTTCGAGCCCGTCACGGAGAGCCGCTGGTGACACGCGAACCCGGCGGAACGCCACTGGCCGAGCAGATTCGCGCACTGACTCTGGCCGATCATGACGAGGTCATGCCGCTGGAAGCGGAGTTGCTGATGATGTTCGCGGCGAGATCGGTCCATTTGAACAACCGGGTGGGGCCGGCCCTGGATCGCGGTCAGTGGGTCCTTTGCGATCGGTTTGTCGATGCCAGCTACGCCTACCAGGGTGCCGGGCAGGGTGGTTTCCGGCATCAGATAGCTTGGCTGGAAGAACAGATCGTGGGCCATCGACAACCCGAGTGCGTCTTCATTTTTGATCTTCCGGTCGATACCGTCATCGAGCGTGTCCGCCAGCGTCGGTCGATGGATCGATTCGACCGATCCGACATCGATTTTCTACAGCGCGTTCGGGACGAATACCTAGCGCGCGCGGCGACCGATACCCACCGCTATTGCGTGATTAACGCATCACAGCCCGTGAACCAGGTCTCGCAGACCATTGTTGATCACCTGGAGGCGCGCTTTGCTTGACCGACGACCGCCTCTGCCTTGGCAGGAGGAGCGATTCGCGCGTCTCAGTGCACGCTTTGCCAATGCGACGTTTCCGACAGCCTTGTTGCTGGTCGGTCCGGAGGGTGTGGGCAAACGGCAATTAGGCGACGCGCTGGTGGGGTCTGCATATTGTCTGCAGCGTGGGCCGGATGGCTCCGCCTGCGGTGACTGTCATGGCTGCCACCAGTTGGCAGCGGGTAGCCATCCTGATCTGGTCATCTGCAAGCCCGCTGAAGGCAAGCAATCGATCACTGTTGACGTGATTCGCGAGTTCTCGCGCAAGCTCTACCTGACACCGCAGACCTCAGCCGGCCGAATCGGCTACATGCCGCACGCGGATTTGATGAACGTCAACGCAGCCAATGCGTTGCTCAAGACCTTGGAAGAACCGCCAGCGAGCGCGCACCTGATCCTGATTGCCGACCGCCCGGCGCACTTGCCCGCGACGATCCGGAGCCGATGCGAACAGGTGAGGGCGGTTGTGCAGTCGACAGAGCAGAGTCGGCAGTGGTTGGATCAGGAGTTTGCGGACCTGCCAGAATCGCTGCGTGAGACGCTGGTCACCCAACCTCTGCTTGCCGCCACCGCACAGGGCTTCGCGCAACAGGACACCGCCATCCGAAAGCAGCTGGAATCCGTGTGGGCCCAGCAGCGCGACCCGGTGTTGGCTGCAGCGGACATCGACGATGAGGCGTTGTCGCGGCTCAGCCGAGTAATGCATGCCTGTATTCTTGATCGGCTGCGCGGGCAGGTTGGGGCAGTCGCTTCGGCATCCAGCCGCGCCGCGATGCAGCGATTAACGGATGCCAACGCCGCGGCGCTACACTTGATTGAAACAAGCCAGGCAAATCTGCGGTTGCTAGCGGAAACCCAGCTAATTGAGTGGGCTCGCGCTGGCCGGCAGATTATGCGAGACGAGCACCTAGACGGAGAGCGATAAAGCATGAGCGCAAGACCTGGAGGACAACCCGGAATCCTGACCTTGTCAATCAAGGACAAGGCGGCGCTCTATATCGCGTACATGCCGTTCATCAAAAATGGCGGGTTGTTCATTCCAACCGCGAAAGAGTATGTGATTGGCGACGAGGTTTTTATACTGCTGACCTTGTCCGAGTCGAATGAACGGTTGCCCGTTGCCGGCAAGGTGGTCTGGATCACGCCCAAGGGCGCTGCAAACAAGCGGCAGCAGGGAATTGGCGTGCAATTCAGCGATCAGGACGGCGGACAAACGTCGCGAAAAATCGAAACTTATCTGGCCGGGGCTCTGTCCAGCGACAAGGCGACCAGCACGATGTAGCAGGCACGCGGTCGCCGGTCCTGGTCGGCTCAGCAAGCCGTTATCGTCGATTCAGTTCCTGGCTATCGAGCACCCGTACGTCGAATCCTTTCTGCGTCATGATAAATGCTGCCACCGAACTTCTGCGGCCGGAATCGCAATAAACCACATACGGCTTGTTTTGGGGCAAACCCGCCAGCTTCATTCTCAGCAAATACAACGGCAAATTGCGCGCTCCTGCAATGTGCTGCAGCTGGTATTCGCTAGGCAATCTGACATCTATCAATTCGGCATCGGACGACGCCACCATCTCGTCGGCATCGGCCTTCGAGATTTGCCGGGTCATGGATTGGTGTAGCAGGCTGCGAAAGTCGTCCTTGGAAAGGCGTAGCAGCGTGCCCGCCGACATCATTGTCACCGTTGCATTCCGCACCGTATCGGCAATGAGCGCTTCCTCACCAAAGCTCATCCCAGGGCCGAGTTCGGCCAAGCGAATCGGTTTCGGGTGCGTCGGGGATTCCCGTGTCACCAGGCAATGTCCACGATCGATGACATAGAAGTAATCGCCCACATCACCTTGTTGCACCACGGGATGGCTAGCCGGAAACTCGATGCTTTCCAGGCGCATGAACAAGGTTTGCAGATTACCTGGCGGAATCATTTGAAACGCCGGCAACTGCAACAACCGAGTCATCCAGTCGTCCGTATCGGTGGCCGCAGTACCCGCGCTGAGCTCCTGGACTTCGAACGAACCGGTTTGGTCCCAGGTCAGCAAAACGTCCAACAGGCTGTTATCGATCCCGATCACGGACGCTGGGCCCAGGCAACGCGCAGATACGCTGCGCGGTATCTGATGGGCCAACCGGTGTTTTGCCGCTTCACTGTGGGCGGTGATACGTTTGAGGACCTTGCCATCTTCGTCCTCAAGCGCGATTTCGCCACTGATCAGATAGAGACTTTCGGTGTTGGCGTCACCGGCACGGAACAGGAAATCACCGGAGCGTTGCGGTCGAGGCTGGGACTGCTTGAAGAGGTCGCGCTGGTTTTCCGGTCTGAGCCCGCTAATCGGCACCAGTGCGGTGAATTCTTCGAAGCAAAACGCCTCGGGCATTCTGATGTCTCCAGGACAGGCTCAACTGATCCGGAGAAGATAGCATGGTGGCTGCGATCTTCGTGATCCCGCCCCAGCCGTCTATGCGCATAATGTATAT
>JAGLCS010000014.1 GCA_023146115.1 Abyssibacter sp.
GGAGAGCCACGAAAGAGGACCGCTGCGGCGGTCCTCTTTTTTTGTGTCGGCGGCTGGGGTAGGCTCCGGCCGAATCGATGGTGGGCCTTCGATGAGGCTCGTGATGGGCATCGATCCTGTCAATTCGCTCCGATCAATCTCGATCTAGGCCGATTCCAAGGGGAGTCAACGTCGCATGGGTACCAACAAAATGATCGCCGCCGGCGCACTGGCCGGCTTGGGTTTGCTCGCCAGCGCACCCGCCAATGCCGAATTCGAGGCCAGTGTCGGAGCGGCGAGCGAATACGTGTTTCGCGGTGTCGCCTCCGGTTCGCCGCAGGTCTGGGGTGGGGTCGACTGGAGTTCCGACTACGGCGTTTATGCCGGAACGTGGGTGTCGAGCACGTCCACGCAAGGCAATGAAGAGGTCGACTACTACGTCGGCTGGGGCAACGATATGTTCGACGTGGGCGCCATCTACTACGCCTATCCGTCGCAGCCCAGTCAGGGCGGGTCGGGCATCACCGAAATATACGGCGGCATAGGGATTGGTCACTTCGCGGGCTACATCTGGTACGCCCCGGCGGGCGTCGACGGGCCGGATGATGATGAATATGCCTATCTTGACCTGAACCTCGATATTCCGCTGACACAGAACACCTCTATTGGCGCGCATCTGGGTTATCTGGAGCCGATTGGCGACAACGCGAACAATCGCGATCCCTTTCCACAACCAGGCGATGATCCTCAGGATGCGGACTTTGATCTCGGCGTATCGCTGAACGTGTCGGACTTTTTCCTGGCGCTGACCTATTTGGACGGTTCCCGAGGCGGCTTCTCCACGGTGGTGGGCTACAGCTGGGCGTTGCCGATCAACTAGGGCAGCACTGATATCGCAGGAAGAGAAGGCCCGTTGCGACGGGCCTTTTTTGTGCATCCAGATCGGTGCGGGCAATTGCACCATTTAAGGGCGCTCCGGGCTGGCCTGTCCCGTTAGAGCTGATTTCGGTACGCCAGCGCCTCAGTAAGGTGCGTGCGTTCCAGGCGCTCACTGCCGCTAAGGTCCGCGATGGTGCGAGCGACACGCAGGCTGCGATGCAGGCCGCGCCCGGATAGCTTGAGGCGCTCGGCGGCTGTGATCAGAAACTGCCGATCTCCCGAATCCAGGCGCGTGTGCTCATCCAGCTGGGCGCCGCTCAGCTGGTGGTTGGCGTATCCCTGCCGCTGAATCGCTCGGGATCGGGCCGCGATCACTCGGGGGCGAACCGAGGCGCTCGGCTCGCCGGCCTGACTGCGATCGGTCAATTCACGTGTCGAAACCCGCGCCACGTGAATCTGCAGATCGATGCGGTCGAGCAATGGTCCGGAGATGCGGCCGCGGTAGCGGGCGACCTGGTCTGGCGTGCAGCGGCAATGTTGCTCGGGATCACCGGCGTAGCCGCAAGGGCAGGGATTCATTGCCGCAACGAGCTGGAACGCCGCGGGATATTCCACCTGCTGCGATGCCCGCGAGATAACGACCCGTCCGCTTTCCAGCGGTTCGCGCAAGGCTTCGAGCACCGCCCGCTGGAATTCCGGTAATTCGTCGAGAAAGAGTACGCCGGCATGCGCGAGTGTGATCTCTCCCGGCCGAGGCGGGGCGCCACCGCCCACCAACGCAGGCGCCGACGCCGTGTGGTGCGGAGCTCGAAACGGGCGCTGTCCCCAGCACCGGGCGGAAAAACCGTCGCGGCCAATGCTCAGCACCTGCGCCGCCGCGAGCTTTTCCGTCTCGGCCATGGGTGGGAGAACGCCGGGCAGGCGGCTGGCGAGCATGGACTTGCCGCTGCCAGGTGGGCCGATCATCAACAGGCTGTGCCCCCCGGCGGCCGCGATCTCCAGTGCGCGCCGGGCCTGATGCTGGCCCAACACGTCTGCTAGGTCGGGCCCTTCGGTTTCGGCGGTGACAGGCAGGGCTGGCGTCGCCAGCGGCAGCTCGCCCTCGTGTTGCAACCACGCACAGATCTCCAGCAGATGCGCAGCAAAGCGCACCTGGGTGTCCGTGGCCAATGCGGCCTCTTCGGCATTTTCGCTGGGGACGATGAGCGTCGCGCCATCGCGACCGGCTCGCACGCTCGACGACAGCGCGCCGCGAATCGGTCGCAACTCGGCGGATAGCGACAGCTCGCCTAGGAACTCGCAGTGAGCGAGGCGGTCGGCGCTGATCTGACCGCTGGCGACCAGAATGCCGATCGCGATGGCCAGATCGAAGCGGCCGCCCTCCTTGGGCAGATCAGCCGGGGCGAGATTGACCGTGATCCGGCTGGCCGGCATCTGAAAGCCGGCATTGACCAGTGCGGCGCGGACGCGATCCTTGGATTCCCGGACCGCCGCCTCGGGCAGCCCGACGATGGTCATGCCCGGCAGTCCGCCGGCCACGTGGACCTCGACGGCAACCGGTGTGGCATCCAGCCCGTTCTGGGCGCGGGATGCAACGGTTGCCAGCCCCAAGGCCTAGCCTCGCCCGCGCTGCTGGGACTCCAGTGATTCCAGCCGGGTCTCCAGCGCCTTCAGGCGCTCGCTGGTGCGAGAGAGCAGTGCGGCCTGGGCTTCGAACTGGTCCCGGCTGACCAGATCCAGTCGTTCGAGCTGGCTCTGCAGGATTGCCCGGAAATTATCCGTCAGCTCGTGGCGCAGGCTCTTGAGCCCGGGCGGCAATGTCATCGCCAGCCGCTGGGCGATTTGGTCTATCTGTCGCGTGTCCACGCTGGTGTTTCCGCAATCGTGTGATTTCGCAAGTTTACAGAAGCCTGGGCGCCACAGGCCGTTTCCGCCACCTTAAAACTCTGGCACGCCCGTTGCGTTCATCGTCGCTGCTGTTCGGAGCCGGCGGGATGACGGCTCTACCACCACACGAAAGGAGCAGTCATAACCATGAAATTACTCGTAGCAGTCATCAAGCCCTTCAAGCTGGACGAAGTGCGCGAGTCTCTTTCCGAAGTCGGGGTCCAGGGAATCACGGTCACGGAAGTAAAGGGATTCGGTCGTCAGAAGGGACACACGGAGTTGTACCGCGGCGCGGAATACGTCGTCGATTTTCTGCCGAAGGTCAAGATCGAGGTCGCCGTCGATGACGACCAGCTCGACCCGGCCATCGAAGCGATCAGCAAGTCTGCCCACACGGGCAAGATCGGCGACGGCAAGATCTTTGTTGTGCCACTGGAACAGGCCATTCGAATCCGAACTGGCGAAACGGGCAAGGACGCACTCTGATCGATCGCGATCAGGCTGTTTTCATTCAACCCTGAGCACAGGACTGAATAATGCAAAACGAAATTTTTGAGCTGCAATACGCGATCGACACCTTTTACTTCCTGGTGTGCGGCGCGCTGGTCATGTGGATGGCCGCGGGCTTCGCCATGCTGGAAGCGGGTCTTGTTCGCTCCAAGAACACTACCGAAATTCTCACCAAGAACATCTCGCTGTTTGCGGTTGCCTCGATCATGTATCTGGTCTGCGGCTACCAGCTGATGTACGACGGTGGCTTCTTCCTGTCTGGTGTCACCACGGTGGCCGGCATGGATGAAGAGGCAATTGCCGGGATTCTGGCGGCCTCCAACGAAGCTGGCTTCGGGGACATGGGGGAATACGCCGGTGCATCGGACTTCTTCTTCCAGGTTGTGTTCGTGGCAACCGCGATGTCCATCGTCTCTGGTGCAGTTGCCGAGCGCATGAAGCTGTTCGCGTTCCTGGGCTTCGCCGTCGTGATGACGGGTTTCATCTATCCGATGGAAGGCTCCTGGACCTGGAACGGTGATTCCGTGTTCGGTCTGTACGAACTGGATTACGCTGACTACGCGGGATCGGGCATCGTCCACATGGCAGGTGCAGCCGCGGCGCTGGCCGGTGTGCTGTTGCTGGGGCCGCGTGCCGGCAAGTACGGCGCAGATGGCAAGGCCCGCGCGATTCCAGGGGCCAACCTGCCGCTGGCGACGCTGGGTACGTTCATCCTGTGGCTGGGCTGGTTCGGCTTCAACGGTGGTTCTACCCTCAAGCTCGGCGGTATCGCCGTCGCCAACGAAGTGGCTAATGTGTTCCTGAACACCAACGCTGCTGCGGCCGGTGGTCTCGTCGGTGCTCTGATCGTCGCCAAGCTGCTGTTCGGCAAGGCTGACCTCACCATGGCCCTGAACGGCGCCCTGGCCGGTCTGGTTGCGATCACCGCTGATCCGGCTTCCCCGTCGCCGTTGATGTCCACCATCGTTGGCGCCGTGGGTGGCGTGATCGTGGTGTTCTCCATCATCGGGCTGGACAAGCTGAAGATTGACGATCCGGTCGGTGCCATCTCGGTGCATGGCGTGGTCGGATTCTTCGGTGTCATGGCCGTCTGCGTGACCGGCGGCGCCAGCGTCGTGGGTCAGCTGGTCGGTGCCGCGACGATCTTCTTCTGGGTCTTCATCACCAGCCTGATCGTCTGGTTCCTCCTCAAGCTGATCTTCGGCATCCGCGTGACGGAAGAGGAAGAAGCCGAAGGTGTCGACATCTCCGAGTGCGGCATGGAGGCCTATCCGGAGTTCGCGCCCACGGGCAAGTAGTTAGCTGGACACGGTCCACCGGCGAGCAGCCGGTGGACCGGTGACGAAAAGCGGGCCTTTCGGCCCGCTTTTTTTATGCTCGCTCACAGCTAGCAGCACCCGCCGTTATGCGGTAGGCGTGGTTCTTGCTAAGGTGAAGGCCACGTGAAATGAGTCCGTCGTGGCAGCGATAGTTTCAGCTCAAACGGAGCGGCTGCCGCGACTGTATCTTGGTTTAACGAGGGCGTTCCGTTCTCTCTGGGGAAAACATGTTTAAGCCAATCCAGTCCGGCTTCTGGCCGTGCTTGCTGTTGTGTGTGCCTTTTGTTGCCCACGCCTTTGACACCGCCCCCGCCGAGGTGGAGCTGACACCCTCAGCGACCTTCGCCGAGTTCTCGGGTGGCGCGACCTCTGCGCCGAATCCTGTGGCGTTATGTCTGACCAATACCATCGATTGCGATACCTTGTCGCTAACGGTCACCCTGCCGGAAGGCTTCACGGCACTGCATCCCGGTACGACCGTCGAAATCAGTCTTGATTCGGGCTCGGACTACGATTTCGTGGTGCGCGAGGCCGAATCTGGCGACACGGTGACGTCGGCGGTCACCGCCGGCAACCCGGAAACGGCAGCCTTCGTCGCGCAGGACGGGTCCACAACCTATGTTGTCGAGACCAATCTTTGGGTGGGCGTTCCGCTAGCTGGGTATGCCGGCACGGTCGAACTGAACGTTCGCGAGCCTGGTGATACCGGCGGTGGCGATACGGGCGGCGGCGACACAGGCGGCAGCGGAGGCGACGCTTATTCGCAAGTCCCTTCGGTCCCCGGTCAGCCCAGGGTCGTCGTTGCAGTCATCGATTCGGCGATTAATCCCTACCATGACGGCTACTACAGCAATGGGTCGACGGTCACCAAGGAAATCCTGGCCGAGTTGGGTGTCAGTCCCGAAAATGTGGTGTCGTTGACCCGCACGGGTGATTTCGCTGCCGACCTGGCAGCTGATGCCGAGTTCTGGGGAAGCGTGGAGTCTCAGACGCCCTACCACTTCCTCGGCACCAACATCATTGCGATCTCTCACGCCGGCTCGGGGATCAACCCGTTGCTGCCGGAGTCGAGCAAGAGCTCGCATGGGGTGGGGACGAGTTCCTCCGTCATCGCTGGGAACCCGGAAGCGGTTATCTACTTTGTCGAATCCGAAGGTGCGCTTGGCAGCGAAGAAGCCCATCGCGCCGCGTTCCTGAAGCCTGCGGTCGACATCGTGACGACCAGTTACGGGGTATCGGTTCCCGGAACCGGCCTTCAGTTGCCTGAAGATCGCGCATTCGAGCATACCTACGAGTCGGTGGTGGGCCAGGGCAAGCTTCACTTCAGCTCGGCCGGAAACAACGTTGGCTTCTCGAACCTGCGCGCAGGCGCGGGCCCATGGTGGTCCATCGGCGTCTCTGGCATCGAGGAAGATCCCGATGCTGAGCCGGGCAGCGAGTCGGACCAGCTACTGTCGGGGATCCTGCCGGACTTCGTGTCGGACTACACGCAGGCTCTGCCCTACTGCATGAACTGCGAGAGCGAAGTTGATTCCAGCGTCCCGGGGACCAGCTTCTCGACACCGCTGGCCGCGGGGGTGACTTCGGCGGTGCTGCTCGAAGCACGCAAGCGCCTTGGTCATGGTGGCGGTATTGACACCAGCGGTGATGGATTGCCCCTGATGGTCAATGCGAGCGGCGTTGGCGTCAGCAACTGGTTCTTGCGGCGCGCCATGGAACAGGCGGCCTACATCCCGTCCGGCGGGGACTTTGGCATCGTCGGCTCGATCTCCGACCCTCTCTCGACTTCGACACCCATCAATCCGCTGGCGCCATGGCTGCAGATTGCCTGGGGTGAACTCTCTGCGGTTCCCGCCAAAGCCGTTGTTGCGTCCGCGTTGGCGCATCTGGGTTTCGACGGCGAAGACCGCATCAAGGACACCGGGTTTTGCGAGTTCCAGACAGAGTTGTTGCTGCAGCGCCAGATCTACTGGAACGACATCGCTCCGAATTTGCCCGGACTGCTGGGCGGCGAGCTGACCGGCCAGACACCCGAGGAAGACCCATTCATCTTCTGTGAGTCGTTGGTGCCGACGCACCCGGAATCCAATGACCCAGGCGGTTCGGGGCAGATCGATACCGGTGGTGACAATGCCGCACCGCTGGCTGTTCTGACCGGTCCGACGACCGCAGAGGTTGGGGAAACGGTGACGTTCTCTGCAACGGACTCCAGCGACGCGGACGGAGATGCGCTGACCTATCGCTTCGATTTTGGCGATGGGACGGTTACCGACGCCACGGCTACCGCGGTAGCGGATCATGCATACAGCATGGCCGCCGATTTCACCGTGACCGTGACCGTGACCGACACCTCCGGCGCGATGGATGCGGCCACGCACGTGATCACTGTGGTTGATGGCGAAACGGGCGGCAATGACCCCGGCCCGGGTTCCACTATCGACGCCACGCTGTCCGTGGGTGGTGAATCCGAACGTGTGGAGGCGCAAGCGCCCGTGACGCTGACATTCGACGCGTCCGCGACCGCCTACGCAGATGCACAAGGCAACGCGTTCGAATACACCTTCGTCTTTGGCGACGAAGCGACTGAGGACGAGTTTGCCGCACCGACGACCTCCGCTGTGGTCGAGCACGAGTACGACGCCGCCGGGACCTATACCGCATATGTGGTCGTGACCGACGCATTCGGCAATCAGGACAAGTCCAATGAAGTCGTGGTGGAGACGACGATCCTGATCACCGTCGGCGGAGGCAACGGTACCGTGGCGCAGCTGACGGTCGACGAGACCGATGGCCCGGCACCGCTGACCGTCAACTTCGATGGCAGCCGCTCCTTCGCAGCCGAGGGTCAGTCTATCGACGAGTACTGCTTCGACTTCGGCGTGGATGGCGGGTCTCCGCAGTGTGGCGATCAGCCAACCGCGACCTATGTCTACACCGTGCCGGGGAGTTACGAGCCAAGTCTGACCGTCACCGCCAGCGACGCGTCGACGGCGACAGCGAAGGCCTCCGTCGCGGTCGGCAGCGATCCGGCCAACCCGGGCACGCCGGCTGATCCGGCTTCTCAGTCCGGTGGTGGATCGGGCGCGCTGGGCGGCCTGTTCCTGTTGCCCCTGCTGGGCTTTGGTCTGGCAGGTCGGCGTCGGGTCTAGGCCTGGCCACGCCGGGCGCCGGTTGGCGTCCGATCTGAACAACGCCTCGCCGGGTGAACCGGCGGGGCGTTTTTTGTGGCGGTCGTTAGCGCAAAAGACGGTGCTACACTGCTGCGAACAGCCCGCGACCGGGCTGACGAGTCATTCATGCGCGACAAGGAGCCGCTCAGATGAAGATGATCAGTGCGATTATCAAGCCGTTTCGTCTCGACGATGTCCGTCAGGCATTGTCCGAGGTGGGCGTGCAGGGAATGACGGTGACCGAGGTCAAGGGCTTCGGCCGGCAGAAGGGCCACACCGAGCTGTACCGGGGTGCTGAATACGTTGTCGACTTTCTACCCAAGGTGAAAATCGAAATCGCTGTCGACGATGGATTGGTCGACAACGCGGTCGAGGCCATCATGGCGGCCGCCAAGACCGGCCAGATTGGCGATGGCAAGATCTTTGTTCAACCGTTGGAGCAGGTGCTGCGTATTCGCACGGGCGAGCAGGGGCCCGAAGCGGTCTAGCCGATTGGTCGCATCGAGCGCCGTTCTGGATGCTCACGAGGGGAACCGACATCCGACGCACGGGTTTGGCAATGTGTGTACTCGCAGGCTGCGGCGTTGTGACCGGCGCAGCCGCGGCGGTTTATCGCTGGGTTGATGACGCGGGGCGTGTGCATTTCAGCGACACGCCGCCGGCCTCGCATACCGAAGTCCTGGAATTCGCGCCCGGCACGGCGGCGCAGGCGGCTCGCCGTCAGCAGTTGCTGGCCGAGGAAAGCGCGGCGGCCGCTCGTGACGAAGCCTGTGCGGCGGCACGGACGCAGCTGGCGCAGTACCAGTCTGCAGGTCGGCTGGTCGAGCGCGACCCCGACGGAAACGAGCGCGAATTGAACGCGGACGAACGTGCATCGCTGGTTGAGACCGCCCAGGCCAGGGTGGATGCGGACTGCGAGGTGTCCCGATGAAGGCAGCGGCCCTCATTACGGTGGCGATCGTTCTAGCCCTGCTACCGGCAACCGGCTCAGCAGTGGGTGTATATCGCTGGGTGGATGCCGCCGGCCAGGTTCATTACTCCGACCAGCCCATCGCCAGCGCACAGCGGGTCAATGCGGCGTTGCTGACCTCGCGGGAGATCAAGGCGGTTGCGACCAGCTCCGCGCCTGACCATTTTCACAAGCGCGTTCGTCGACAATGCGATGCAGTGAAGGATCGCATTGCCACGTACGAGCGCGCCGCGGTGGTCTACGGCCAGACCGCCACCGGGGTGACCTATCGCTTGAGCGCCGAACAGCGTCGTGACCGGCTTCGCGATTTTCGCGACCAGCGCGATCAATACTGCTCACCGAGAGCGGCGGAAAGCCTCTGGCACAAGCGAGTGGAGCAGGCGAAGGCGATGCAGGCTTCGGCGCCGACGGACGCGGAAGCCTTGCGTATCCGAGGTGGGCCGATCAGTCGGAACTGACCAGGTGTTTCACCAGCGGCGGTACGGCGAACGCGCCGGCATGCGTCTGAACGTTGTAGTACTGAAGCGTGGATTCAAACGCATCCGTGGCCGTTGATCGCGCGGCGGGCAGCGGCTCCATGTGCGCAATCGTGGCGCTCCACCAGCCGCCCGGATAGATCGGCTGTGGAAAGAACAACGGGGTCGTGGTCGCAAACCCGGCCTCGCGCATTGCCTCACCCATGGCCTTGAAAATGGGGCCGTGCATTAGCGGTGATTCCGATTGCTGGATGAATAATCCGCCGTCGGCCAGCGCCTCGCGGCAACTCCGATAAAACGCGACATTGAACAGCCCTTCGGCCGGGCCGATCGGGTCGGTGGAATCGACGATGATCACATCGAGGCTGTTGGCCGGCGCATTCTTGATCCAGGCGATGCCATCGTCGAAGGCCAGCGTCGCGCGCGGATCGTCGTTGGACTCGCACAGTTCGGGAAAATAGTGTTCGGACAGACGGGTGACGCGTTCGTCGATATCGATCTGGGTGGCCTGCTTGACCTCGGCATGACGCAGGACTTCGCGCAACGTGCCACAGTCACCACCGCCGATAATCGCGACCTGTTCAGGCTTGGGGTGGGTCGCCAGTACCGGATGCGACATCATCTCGTGGTAGAAGAAGTTGTCGCGGGTGCTCACCATGGTGCAGCCATCGATCACCATGAGATAACCCCATCGCTCGGTCTCGTAGATTTCGATGTGTTGAAAAGGGGTTTGCTCGGCGTGAACGCGGCGCCCCTTAAGCGAGAACGCGCTCGCGGCGGACTCGTCGACTTCGGTAAACCACTGGTCTGCGTTTAACATCGCGATGCGTTTCAAGACGGGGTGCGCATTGTAACCCCGAGATGACCCACCTTCGGATCAGGCCGGATGCCGCAATCAGCATGGACGGTGGACGACAGTCGTCGTCTCTACAATCTCTCCACCTGGGGAGACGGATACTTTGATATCACCGCGCAGGGTGAGCTTGCGGTGGGGGGCGATGCCGATCATCGGGTCGCGCTGCCCGAGATCGTGGAGCAGTTGGCGACAGCCGGGCTGCGCCTGCCGGTGCTGCTGCGGTTCTCCGCCGTACTGCGCGATCGGGTCCGTCGGCTATGCGAGGCGTTTGACCGCGCCTGCGATGACCTTGACTACACGGCGGGTTACACCGCGGTCTATCCGATCAAGGTGAATCAGCAGTACAGCGTCGTCCGGGAGATCGTCGATTGCGGTGGCGAGCGGGTTGGGCTCGAGGCCGGCAGCAAACCGGAATTGCTCGCCGTGCTGGGCATGGTGCGCGAGGGCGGCACGGTCATTTGCAACGGCTATAAAGACCCCGAGTACGTGCGGCTGGCCTTGCAAGGTCAGCGCCTCGGTATCCAGGTCACGCTGGTGGTCGAAAAACTCTCGGAACTCGGGATCATTCTCGCCGAGGCCAGCGCCATCGGCGTCAAACCCCGAATCGGGCTGCGGGTGCGCCTGGCCACGCTGGGCGCTGGCAACTGGCAGAACACCGGCGGCGAGAAATCCAAGTTTGGCCTGCCTGCGGGGCAGTTGCTGGATGCCGTGACGCGGCTGCGCGAAGCCGGCATGTTGGATTGCCTGCATCTGATGCACCTGCATCTCGGGTCCCAGATTGCCAACGTGCGTGACATCCAGAACGGCATGCGCGAGGCCGCACGGCTATATGTGGAACTGCGCGCACTGGGTGCGCCGATCGACTGTGTCGACGTCGGCGGCGGCCTCGGCGTGGACTATGAAGGAACGCGTTCGCGCAGCTTCTGTTCCATGAACTATTCGGTGCACGAATACGCGCACAACATCGTTCGGGCGCTGGCTGAGCATTGCGCCGTGGCTGGTGTGCCCGCGCCGCATATCATCAGCGAATCCGGGCGCGCCCTCACGGCCCACCATGCGGTGCTCGTAACCTCGGTCGTCGACACCGATGCGGGCATTCTTCCCGAGCCGGGCGACCGGCCGACCGATGCGCCCTTGCCTCTCACCGACCTGTGGCGTGTCTACGACGGCATCGATGAGCTGCCGCCGCTGGAGGTCTACCACGACACGGGATATTGCCTGGGCGAGGCGCATGCCGCGTTCAACCACGGCCAGATGAGCCTGACCGAGCGCGCGCAGGCCGAGCGGTTGGCGTCTGCCGTGAATCGCCGGCTGCTGGAGCGGCTGAGCCCGGACGTGGCGGCCCATCGTGAGGCCATCCAGGATCTGGCCGTGCGTCTGGCGACCAAATACTTCCTGAACCTGTCGGTGTTTCAGAGCTTGCCGGACGTCTGGGGTATCGATCAGGTCTTTCCCATCGTGCCCATCGACCGGCTAAGCGAGCGACCCGCCGAGCGGGTCACTTTGTGCGATCTGACCTGCGATTCGGATGGGCGGATCGACCAGTACGTGGAGCAGGCGGGGCTGGCCGAAACCCTGCCCGCGCATGCGTTGCGCCAAGGCGAAACCTATTGCCTGGCGATTGCGATGGTCGGCGCGTACCAGGAAATTCTGGGTGATCTCCACAACTTGTTCGGTGATACCGACACCGTGAATATCGAGGTGGACGAAACCGGTGCATGGCGGTTTGAGCAGCCCGAGCCCGGCGACCGCACCGATGAACTGCTCAGCGTTGTGCATCACGAACCGCAACGTCTGCTGGAGCGGTATCGGGCTCGCCTCGAGCGCTCTGGCCTCAACGCCGGCGAGCAGGCCGCGATTCTCGCCGACTACCAGCACGCAATGCAGGGTTACACCTATCTTGACCCGCTGGATTTGCGGCGGTTGAACCCGCCGACGGGAGCGGTGACATGAGCCAAACGACGCGAGCGGGCTTTGTCGGTCTGGGCGCGATGGGTGAGCACATGGCAGCCCATCTGGCGTCCGCGGGACAGCTGGTCTCGGTCTACAACCGCACGCTGTCGCGCGCCCAAGCCTTTGCTGACCGGCATGGCGTCGCCGCAGCGGATTCCGTCGACACTCTGGGCCGGAACTGTGATGTCGTCGTGCTGTGCGTTTCGGCGGATGCCGATGTCGAAGCGGTCTGCGAGCATCTGGCAAACAGCATGACGGCCGGCGGGCTGGTCATTGATTGTTCGACGGTGGCTCGCGAGACCGCCGTCGCAGTGGCGCAGCGACTGGAATCCGCCGGTATCCGCTTTGTCGACGCGCCGGTATCCGGCGGAACGGAGGGTGCACGCAAGGGCAGCCTGACGATCATGGTCGGCGGCCAGGCCGCGGACTTCGAACGGGCAACCGCGGTTCTGGACCGGCTGGGCGAGCGGATTCATCACATGGGCCCGGTCGGCGCCGGGCAGGCCACCAAGGCGGTGAATCAGGTGCTTTGCGCCGGCATCAATCGCGCCGTGACCGAGGCGCTGGCCTTTGGCGAGGCATTGGGATTGCCGATGGACTCGGTGGTTGACGTGGTCGGCAGCGGCGCGGGCGGCAATTGGTTCATCAATCACCGCGGCAAGACCATGTTGCAGTCACGCTACCCGCTGGGGTTCAAGGTTGCTCTGCACGCCAAGGATCTGGGGATTTGCTCGGCGATGGCGCAGGCTGCCGACGCGGCGATCCCGCTGACCGAGCAGACCCGCGCCGATTACGACCGGCTCATGGCCGATGGCTTTGGCGACGAGGATATCTCGGCGCTCTATCGCCTTGTTCGCCCCGGCGCAGCCCCGGACTCAGACGTCTGAGCGGGCCCGGGCGATTGCCGCCCTGACCTGATTCGGGGCGGTGCCGCCAATGTGGTCACGTGCGGCGACTGAGCCTTCAACCGTCAGCACCGCGTAGACATCGTCCGCGATCACATCGGATTCGGCCTGCAAGTCCGTCAGCGGCAGGTCGGCCAGATCGCAACCGGCATCGGTGGCCCGGCGCACGCAGCGTCCGACCACCGCGTGGGCATCGCGGAACGGCACGCCTCGCATCACCAGATAGTCTGCAAGGTCCGTTGCAGTGGCAAAGCCCTGCGCGGCGGCGGCCAGTGCCCTGTCCTTGCGCACGACCAGCGCGGCCACCATCGGCGTGAACACGCGCAGGCAGGCCAGCACCGTGTCGACGCTGTCGAACAAGGGCTCCTTGTCTTCCTGGTTGTCGCGGTTGTAGGCGAGCGGCTGACCTTTCATCAGCACCAGCAGCGTCTGGAGGCTACCGATCACGCGTGCGCTCTTGCCGCGAACCAGTTCGGCGATATCCGGGTTCTTCTTCTGCGGCATGATCGACGAGCCGGTGCAAAAGGCGTCCGGCAATTCGATCAGCCCGAAGGCCGCGCTGGTCCACAGCACCAGCTCCTCGCACATGCGCGACAGGTGCACGAGCAACAGGCTGGCGCAGCTGCAGTACTCGATGGCGAAGTCGCGGTCCGACACGGCGTCCAGCGAGTTCTCGCAAACGCCATCGAAGCCCAGCAACTCAGCAGTGATGTGGCGGTCGATCGGATGCGGGGTGCCGGCCAGGGCGGCGGCGCCGAGCGGCATGCGGTTGGTCCGGCGGCGGGCATCGGCGAAACGCTCGGCGTCGCGCTGAATCATTTCGCGCCAGGCGAGCATGTGGTGTCCGAAGCTGATCGGCTGCGCCACCTGCATGTGGGTATGGCCAGGAAAGATCGTATCGGCCTCGCGTTCAGCAAGGTCCAGCAGCGTTTCGGACAGCCGGTCCAGCGCGGCGCCGGTTTCGTCGATGGCATCCCGCATGAACAGCCGCAGGTCGGTGGCGACCTGGTCATTGCGCGAGCGCGCCGTGTGGAGCTTTTTGCCGACCTCCCCAACCTGCTCGGTGAGGCGGCGTTCGATGTTCATGTGCACATCTTCCAGCGCCGTATCCCACTGGAATTTGCCGGCCCCGATCTGCTCGGCAATCCGCTCCAGGCCGCTGACGATGGTGCTCGCTTCGTCGGCCGTCAGCACGCCGCATCGGCCGAGCATGGTGGCGTGAGCGACGGAGCCGCGAATATCGTGCGGTGCCAGGCGCTGATCGAAGCTCACCGACTCGGTGAAGATCTCGACGCGGGGATCGGTGGCCTGGGTAAACCGTCCGGCCCAGGGTTTGTCTGCACTCATACGATTGCGGCGCTGCGAGGGTTGCGGGGCGGCGCAGTATAGCTTGACCCGCCACCGTGCTCCGCCAAGACTGCAACAATGGACACCCTCGCCACGCGACCCGCGCCCGAACTCCTGCCGGACTTTTGTTCCGGCCCGGTGCTGCTCTCGGTGGCGCTGATCACGCAACTGGTCGCGATGCTGATCATGTTCGTCACCCAACCGGTGGGCGCATTCTTCTGGGAGCGCTTTGCCCTGCTGACGCTCTATCTGCAATGGAACGGCCTGTGTGGCGCCGCCGTGCTCTGTCAGGCGCGATCATGGTTGTCGCGCATGCCGATCTGGTTCGTGTTGTTCACCAGCTACGTATTGCTGTTAGGCGTGACGGCGTTGTTAGCCGAGCTGTCGTGGATGCTGATTCGTGTGCTGGGCTGGTCGTCGATGCTGGAGATACGCGGGCGGTCGAGTTTCGTCGTCGGCAGTTTGGGTGTCGCTGCGATCTTCATCGCCTTCGTATTCCGTTACTTCTGGGTTCAGTACCAGTGGCGGGTGCAAATCCAGGCGCAGGCGGAGTCGCGTTATCTGGCGCTGCAGGCGCGTATCCGCCCACACTTTCTGTTCAACACCCTGAACACGCTGTCGGCCCTGATCCGCAAGGACCCCCGGCTCGCCGAATCGATGGTGGATGATTTGTCCGATCTGTTCCGGGTCAGCCTGGAGAAGCGTCACCGCCTGGTGCCCTTGCATGATGAAATCGACACCGCTCGCTCTTACCTGAATATCGAACAGGTCCGGGTTGGCGACCGTTTGATCGTGGAATGGGCGATCGCGGACGCCACGCTGGATGTGCCGGTTCCGGTGTTGTCGCTCCAGCCATTGGTGGAGAACGCAGTGCATCACGGCGTGATGCATCGGGACGAGGGCGGAACCATTCGGATTTCAACGGAGTTGCAAAAACACGGCTCGGGAGTGGACTATTTGCTTCTGACCGTCGTGAACCCGGTGCCCGAGGTGCCGGTTCCGAGTCAGGGTTCTCGGCTCGCGCTGACGAATCTGACCGAACGGTTGCGAATCGCCTACGATGGGCGTGCAAGCCTGCACGGCGAACGCAAAGACGACCATTTCCGCATCGAGATGCGACTTCCCGTCGTAACCGAAGTGCGGCAGGGGGTGGCATGAGGCTGGTTATCGTCGACGACGAAGCGCTTGCCCGCGAGCGGGTCCGGCAACTTGTGTCGGATTTTCCCGGATGGGAGGTCGCCGGAGAGGCCGAGAACGGACGCAAGGCCCTGGAAGTGATCAGGCAGACCGAGCCTGATGTCGTCCTGCTGGATGTTCGCATGGGCGAAGTCGACGGCCTCCAGGTCGCCCGGAAGCTTGCCGAGGAATCCACGCCGCCGGCCATCATCTTCACGACCGCCTTCGCCGAACATGCATTGTCGGCGTTCGAATCCAGCGCAGTGGCCTACCTGCTCAAGCCCATCCGGGCCGAGAAGCTGCGCGATGCCCTGCAGCGTGCGCGTCGGCCCAGCCGTGCGCAGTTGGAAACAGCCTGGTCGCAGCATGCCGAGCCGGCGCGGGCGCATATCGTGGCGTCGACGCGCTCGGGCCTGCTTCGCGTGCCCTCGCGCGACATTCTCTATTTTCTGGCCGATCAGAAGTACGTCACCGTGTTTCATCTGCACGGCGAGGTGCTGATCGAGGAATCGCTTCGCCAGCTCGAAGAAGATTTCGCGCCGCTATTCGTGCGCATTCATCGCAAGGCCCTGGTGGCGAAGAACTACATCACCGGCCTTGAGCGCAGCCGCGAAGGCCATCACTGGGTGCACCTGCAACATTGCAAGGAGCCCCTGCCAGTCAGTCGGCGGCGTCTGGCCGAGGTGCGTCGGGTCCTGTCCGACGGCGGCGGCGCTCCGTCGCTGGATGATCTCGACGACGTCTGAGAACTGGCGGATTCGCGATCGAGCGTTGGCTCGCCTGCAGCCTGAGAACCGGTATTCTCCCGCCTCCCGCTTGTTTCCGACCCGCCCATGAAGCTTGTTATCGCAACCCGGCAGAGTCCATTGGCCCTTTGGCAGGCCGAGCACGTTCGCGATCGTCTGCGGGCGGTACACCCCGATTTGTCCGTTGAGCTGCTCAAGCTCACCACCGAGGGCGACCGCAGGCTGGATCAGCCGCTGGCGGCCTTCGGCGGCAAAGGTCTGTTCATCAAGGAGCTGGAGCAGGCCCTGATCGACGGGCGCGCTGATCTCGCCGTGCACTCGATGAAGGACGTGCCGGTGAACCTGCTGCCGGGTTTCGCCCTGGGGCCGATTCTGGAGCGTGCCGACGTGCGCGACGCATTGGTCTGCGAGGTCGCCAGCGGGGTGGATGGTCTGCCGCAGGGTGCCCGAGTCGGCACAGCAAGCCAGCGGCGGCAGGCGCAGTTGTCCGAACGGCGGCCGGACCTGCAGATCGGGTCGGTGCGTGGCAATGTCGGCACGCGCCTGAGCCGGCTGGACGAAGGGCGATTCGATGCGTTGATTCTCGCAGCGGCGGGGTTGGACCGTCTGGGGCTGGATCAACGAATCGCTGCACGTCTGGATCCGCGGGACATGCTGCCCGCAGCCGGGCAAGGCGCGGTCGGCATCGAATACCGCGATGGTGATTCGCGTACCGCACAATGGCTTGCACCACTCATGCATGAGCCCACGGCCATCCGCGTTCGGTCCGAGCGAGCGCTTAGCCGCGCACTGGGTGGCGACTGCACGCTGCCGCTGGCGGGCTACGCCACGCTGGACGGCGAGGAACTGGATTTGCAGGCCTTCATCGGCCTGCCTGATGGCAGTCTCCATGCCCGTTGGCGGGGCCGAGGGGCGGCATCGGACCCGGAGACCCTGGGCCAAGCCGCGGCGGATGGGCTGCGCGCCAAGGGCGCCGATCGCATCTTGGAGCTGGTCCGGGCCGGCGGATGAGTGACGAGCCGGTTGCCCACGCGCTCAGCGGTCTGCGCATGTTGGTTCCCCGGGCGCCGGACCGGGGGGACGGGCTCCGTCTGCTGATCGAGGCCCTGGGCGGGGAAGCCCGCTGCGTCCCGGCACTGGACATCGTGCCGATCACCAACGCCTCTGCGGTGCAGCAACAACTTGGTGAGACGGGCGACCTGGACGCCGCGGTGTTCACCAGCGTCAACGCGGTGACGTACTGGTTTGCGCTGACCGGGGTGCCCCGGCTGCCGAGAACGGTTTTCGGCGTGGGCTCGGCCACCGTGGATGCGCTGGGCCAGCACGGTGTCGCGGCACGGGCACCGCAGCGTCAGGACAGCGAGGGCCTGCTGGCGGAATCGGAGCTGCTGGGCGCGTCGTCGGTGCTATTGCTGACCGGCGAGGGCGGCCGCGGGGCGCTGCGCGAGCGTCTGGACCAGACCACGCGCCTGATCGTCATCGAGTTGTACCGTCGGCGGCCCGGCGCCGCGTTGCCAGCGCGCCTGACATCCATCGCCGATTGGGTCAACGTCGTGCTGGCGCCCAGCGCCGAGACCTACACCGCGCTGATCCAATGCGACGCGCAGATTGGTCGACGGTTGCTGGGCTGCCCAGTGGTCGCGCCAAGCGAGCGTGTGATACAACACATTCGCACCCTGGGATCCAACGCACCGGCTTGGCTGGCGGCTCCGTTTGGCGACGCTGCCGTGCTTGAAGCACTGCGCGCGCACTGGGTGCAACCGCCAAACCAATGTGCGAGAGACGATGACTGACAGCGCCGCTGACGCAGACAGCCCGAAGGCCCAAGGCTCGGAGTTGGTGCCCTATTCGCCCGAGGCGCAGGCCGCGCAGGCGGCACCCCGGAAGACCGGACGCCCGATCGCCTGGACGGCGTTGATCATCACCTTGTTGAACCTGGTGATTCTCGGCTTTGGGGCAGCCCTGACGTGGCAGTTTGGCCTGCCCTATCTCGAGCGCTCCGGAGTCCGGGTGGACAGCATGCGCGAGCGCGTGTCCGACCAGTCGCGTGATCTGGAGCGTCACGGCGAGCGACTGGCGTCGCTGGAGGCCAGCCAGGGCGAATTCCGTCAGGGACAGCAACAGCGCGAGCGCCGGCTCGACGCCATCGGCAAACGGACGGAGACCATGGAATCCGCCGTCGATTCGCTGACCACCCGGGTCGAGGGTGGTCGCCGCATCTGGCAGCTCAATGAACTGGAACACCTGCTGTTGATCGCCAACGAGCGGCTGCAGCTGTCCCGTGATTTCGACGCCGCGCAGGCTGCGCTGGTGCTGGCCGAGGAACGTGCTGCCGCGATGAACGATCCGGCGTTGTTCGACGCCAGAAACCTGATTGCCAGCGAAATCGCAGCCCTGCGCAACGCGCCGCGCATTGATCGGCAATCCATCGCGCTGCGAATTAGCAGCCTGATCCGGCAGGTGCCCGGCCTGCCCGTGGAGCGGAATGTGCCGGATGCCTTCCAGCCCAGCGACGGACGTCCGCCGATCGAAGGCCCCGTGGCCGATGCAGGCCGCCGGGCGTGGCAGAAAATCAAGGAGATCGCGAACAAGATGTTCGTGATTCACCGCACCGAACAAGCGGTGCACCCTCTGCTGCCGCCAGAGCAATCGTACTTTCTGAAGCAGAACCTGATTTTGCAGCTGGAAACGGCGCGGCTCGCGGTGCTGCAGTCTGATGGGGCGAATTTTCGCGATGCAGTCAACGAGGCGCGGGCCTGGACAGAGCGATATTTCGACGCCCGGGACCGCAGCGTAACCACGGCAATCGAGCAGCTCGACGCGCTGGCCGGTGAGCGCATTCGCGTGAACCAGCCGGATATTTCGGCCAGCCTGGAGGCTGTCCGCTCGGTCATGGAGCGTCGACGCACACCATGATGCCGATACTGCTTCTTGTGCTGGTATTCGCGGCGGCGGCTGCTGCGGGCGTGTACCTGCTCGGCGACAGTGGCTATGTGCTGATCAATCTCGGCGCGTACATGGTCGAAACATCGGTGGTCACGCTGGTTGTTGTCGCGCTGGGCGGCGGGCTATTGCTGTTGCTGGGTTGGCGGGCTTTGCGCGGCGGGATTCGCGCACCGGGCGCGATCCGCCGAAACCTTCGGCAGCGCCGGGTCGAGCGGGCGCGGACTTCCTACCTGCGCGGTACGCTGAGGCTCACCCAGGGCCGTCCGAA
This sequence comes from Abyssibacter sp., assembly GCA_023146115.1. Lineage (GTDB taxonomy): Bacteria > Pseudomonadota > Gammaproteobacteria > Nevskiales > OUC007 > Abyssibacter. The sequence continues at coordinate 19,388 of JAGLCS010000014.1, forward strand.
GGACGCCGAGGTCGATCTGGTCCGCCATGCCGCGCATCACGACTACGCGTTGCTCAACTACCTCGGGGCGGCGGAAGCCGCCGATGCGATCGGCGCGTTTGATCGTCGTGACCGCTATCTGGAACTCGCGTTCTCCACCCGGCCTGATGCCGAGTTGTCGGTGCTGATGAAGCAGGCAGACCTGCAGTCGCGCCGCGGCCGACAGGCCGAAGCGCTGGCCACTCTGGTCCGCCTGCGTGACCTGCATCCCCATCACCCCGGTGTGTTGCGCCGGCTGGTCGATGTCTACGAACAGGCGGGTGATTGGGAGCCCCTGCGCGCGTTGTTGGAACGCATCGAGCGCGAGTCGGTGATTCCGGCAGAACGGTGGCAGGCACTGATGCAGACCTGCTACATGCGCCTGCTGGAATCAGCGGGTGAACACCGCCGCCTCGACAGCGTGCACGGTGCCTGGGAGTCCGTGGCCAAGCGTTTTCGCAGCGACAGCGCGATACGGCGCGCCTACATTCAGCAGTTGGCTCGTTGCGGGGCTGACGGCGAGGCGATCTCCTGGATTACGCAGGCGCTCAAGAATGACTGGGATGAACAGCTGGTGCTGTTGTTCGGCGAACTTCGCGCCAGCGACGACGTGAGCCAGCTGGCGGTGGTCGAGCAATGGCTGCGACAGTACGACGAGCGACCGGAGCTCCTGTTGGTCGCCGGGCGTCTCTGTTTGCGTGCCCGGCTCTGGGGGCGTGCACGCAGTTACCTCGAGGCCAGCCTGGGCAAGCGAAAATCACCGGATACGCTGTTTGCACTGGCGCGGCTGGCTGAAGAAACCAAGGAAACCGACCGGGCCAGGGGGCTTTACCGAGAAGGTCTGGAACTGGTCCTGGTGCACTGAGTGGCGCCCATCAGATGCGCTCGGCGCGTTACGATCGGCACATGGAGTTCGTCTGACCAAGGAGTGAACGATGTCCCATGAGGGCTATCACGAACCATACGACAAGCTGACCGACGAAGTGCGGGACATGCACCGGGCGATCGAATCGCTGATGGAAGAGCTGGAAGCCGTCGACTGGTACAACCAGCGCGTAGCGGCCTGCAAAGACCCCGAGCTCAAGGCGATTCTTGAGCACAACCGTGACGAAGAGAAGGAACACGCCGCGATGACGCTGGAGTGGATTCGCCGCCGTGACCCGAAGATGGACGAGGAGTTGAAGGACTACCTGTTCACCGACAAGCCCATCGCGCATCACGAAGACGATCACGACTAGTCAGCGAAGTGATCGACGCCAGAACGCCACCTGCGGGTGGCGTTTTGCATTCAGCCGGAGCCCAGCCCATGACTACACGCACCATTGACCCCACCGGTGATGATCTCAAGCGCATCGTCGCCACCGTGGCCGCCGACACGCCGGTGACCATGCTGAATCTGCTGCGCTTTCGCGATCAGGCCGCGTACCCGGCCACCGACGATGCCAAGCCCTGTTCCGGCCGCGACGCCTATGCTCGCTATTCCCGTCAGGCGTTGGCACATGTGCGAGCGGTCGGCGGCGAGCCGGTGGTGATCGCCGAGGTTCTCGGGCGTTTCATCGGCCCGGACAACGAGGACTGGGACGAGATGTTGCTTGTTCGCTATCCGAGCCTGTCCGCTTTTCTCGCCATGATCGGCAACCCCGACTACCAGGCGGCGACCATCCACCGCACGGCGGCGCTGGCCGACGCGCGGCTGATCGTCACGCGCACGCCGGCCTGACGCGTCAGCTTGTGGCCGGGACCCGGATTGGCTTGACCAGCGCGAACAGCAGCGGCAGCAGCGTCAGGTTGGCGATTAGCGCCAGCAGCATCGCCAGCCCGGTGAACAATCCAAAGTAGGTAATCGGCACGAAGTTCGACAAGGCGAGGATGGAGAAACCGACGGTGACCGTGATCGACGTGTAGTAGATCGCACGCCCGACCGAGCCGTGGGTATTGCGCATCGCGGCCCAGTAGTCGCCATGCGCGGGACCATCGCCGGTCACTTCCTCCACGAAGCGGTGGGTGTAGTGGATGGTGTTGTCCACGCCAATTCCGATGGTGATCGCCGCGATCGTGATCGTCATGATATCCAGCGGGATGCCCAGCCAACCCATCAGTCCCAGGATGCTGGCGGCGGCGAACAGCGTGGGCACCACGCCGATCAACGCCAGCGGAATCGACCGGAACAGCACCGCCAGCATCAGCGCGATGACGATGAACACCGTGCCCATGGTCTTGATCTGCGAATCGAACAGACTTTGCAGCACGTTGTTGTAGAGCACCAGCAGGCCGGACAGATGGACTTGTTCCGGTTCCAGTTCGAACTGCTCGATCAGGTCCGTGCGGACCTTTTTCAGCAAGGCGTCTCTTCGTAGGTTCTGGTCCGAATCGATGACCCGGATCGAAAAGCGAATCTGATTGCCGTCGTCGGACATGTACGGATCGATCAGGATCGACTTGATGTCGGCCGGCAGGCGCTTGTACATGATCGACAGGATGAAGTTCGACAGCGGCTCGCCGCCGTTGAGCTGGGTCATCATGTCCATGGTCGTCGCCAGCGACAGCACCTTGCCGGTTTCCGGCAGCCCGTCCAGGTAGTCGTGGATGGCCTGCACCGTCTCCAGCTCGTAGCTGTTGAACCAGTAGCTGTCAGCCGACAGCCCGCCACTACCCAACGCACCGCCGAATTCCTCCTCAAACGCGGCCTGATCATCGAGAAAGTCCTGCGGCGCATTGATGATGATGTCCAGCGGCGTGGTGCCGCCCAGCTTTTTGTCGATCTGCACCATGCCCTGGTAGATCTCGGTCGACGGCTTGAAGTAATCGATGAACCGGTTCTCCACGCCCAGGCGGGTGATGCCGATGACGGCAGCGACCAGCAGGATGGCGTACAGCGCCAGCGTCAGCTTGCCGAAACGCTCGATGACGCCGGCGAAGGCCTGGGTGATATGCGCGGTGATGTCGCGCGAGCTAATCGACGGCGAGCCGGTCTTCAGCGGTGTCAGCGCGGCCGGATACAGCAGGAAGGTGACCAGAAAGGCGAGCGCCACACCGCAGACCATCATCAGTCCGAAGTCGATGACCGGGCGGATGTCGGCGATGATCAGCGAGGCGAAGGAGATGATGGTGGTTGCCGTCGTGAAGACCGACGGCGCGAACTTGCTGCGCAGCGTTTCGGACACCAGCCAGCGCTGGCTGGCATCCGGATGTTCGGCATGCAGTTCCATGTGGCGCACCACCAGATGCACGGTCAGCGACAGCGTGATGATCAGCGTGAGTGCGGTGAAGTTGGACGACACCACGGTGACCGGCCAGTCCATGAAGCCCAGCAGGCCGACCATGCTGATGACCACCACGGCGCAGATGGTGGTCGGCAGCACGACCCAGCGCAGCCGCCGGAACGCCAGCGCCAGCAGCAGCACCAGCAGCACACCGACCACGCCGCTGAAGATTTCGATGTCGGAGCGGACGAAGTCGATCATGTCCGAGGCGATCATCGGCACGCCGCCCAGGAACAGATCCGCGTTGTCGCGGTACCCGTCCATGATCGTGCGGATCTGCGCGATGCCGTCGGAGATCTCGGCCTGACGTGTCTCCGACAGCTGGTCATAGCGCTGCGAGACTTCGGCCAGCCGCTCCGATTGATCCGCCGTGAGCTCGCCCTGGGCGGCCGCCTGACGCAGCCGGTTGCGTTCCTCCAGCAGGCGGCCCAGATCAGGCACGGTGGTCAAGGTGCCCTGGATCGCGGTCGTGCTGCCGTCAGGGCTGACCAGCAGATTGCGGTAAAGCGGGCTGGTCTTGAATTCTTGCCGGGCCATTTCCCGGTCGGTGCCGGGGTCGAGCAGCGTGCGCGTGTCCTGGGCCACTTCGGACAGGGTCACGGGCGGACTCTGGATGAGCGGCACGTCCAGAATCGTGGTCACCGACGCGATGATGTCTACGTCGAGCAGGTCCTGCTTCAGCGCCTGCACGTCCTGAAGGGTGGCGTCGGAGAACAGATCACCATGCGGCGTGTAGGTGACGACGATGAATTCTTCCGAGCCGTAGCGATCGGTGACCGTCCGGTAATAGGCCAGATCCTGATCGTTTTCGAGCACCAGCGAATCCGACGAGGCGTCGAGCCGGAAGTCCTGCGCGTAGAAGATCGCGGCAGCGAACAGCAGGACGACGGCCAGGGCTGCCAGCAACGGATGGCCGACCGTCACGCGAAGGTAGGCGGAGAACAAGGCATTGCGCATGCGGTAACTTCCGGTTGGCGGCGTTGTGGTGTTCAGGCAATGACGCCGATATTACGTGTTTTCGTCATCCGGCCAGGTCACGAAGGCGTACTCGAAGGCGTCGTAGAACGTGCGCTCCGGCTTGAGCCCGCGATCGGCCAGATCGCGTTTCGCAGCGTTGACCAGCACCGGCGGGCCGCTGAGGTACACATCACAGCCCGAGCAGTCGGGAAAATCGCGGATCACCTGTTCATGCACGAAACCCGTCGCGCCCTGCCAGTCGTCGCCCGCCGCCGGTTCTGATAGCACCGGCGTGTATCGCAGGTTGGGATGCTCCTGCGCCCAGGATCGGGCCAGGGCGTCTTCGTACAGATCGCGGGCTGCACGGACACCCCAGTAAAGATGCAGCGGCTTGGATTCACCGCGCGCCAGTGCTTCCATCAGCATGGCGCGCACCGGGGCGAACCCGGTACCACCGGCGATGAAGATCGCGGGACGTTCCGGGGCATCGCGTAGGTAGAAGCCGCCTAGCGGGCCCTGGATACGCAGCACCGAGCAGTCCGGCATTTCGTTGATTACATAGCTCACGAAGCTGCCGCCGGGCACGTGACGCAACTGCATTTCGATGCGGTTGTCCGGACTTGGCGGACTGGCAATGGAGAAGCTGCGACGGCGCCCGTCCCGCAGCAGGATATCCACGTACTGGCCGGGCAGGTAATCGAATGTGCGCGCCTTGGGCAGCTGCAGCACCATGCGAACCACGTCGTGCGACAAACGCTCTCTCAGGTCAACGCGCGCCGGTACGCTGCGGACCTGATGGCGGCCATCGCGGGCCAGCAGTTGGACATCGATGTGCAGATCGGATTCCGGCTGGGCCTGGCACAGCAGCGCCAGCCCCGCCTGACGCTCGGAGTCGGAGAGCGCACGTGGGTTATGGACGTGATGAATGTCGCCGCTGATGATGCGGGCGCGGCAGGCGCCGCAGCCGCCGGTCTTGCAGCCGTAGGGGACCGGCAGGCCGAGGCGCAGCGCGGCGTCGAGAATCGATTCCTCGTCCTCAACGGTAAACTCGATGTCACTGCTGTCGATGGAAACCTGATGCGGCACGACATAATCCGCGCAAGTGAGCGAGCGATGGTAACGGACCGCGGTAGCGCGCGGCCAAGTTCAGCCCCAGGGGGATTGGCAGCGTGAGTGTTCTGGTGATCGGTTGCGGGGATACGGGCCTGCGTGTGGCGCGGATGGCCCTGGACGCCGGGGTGCGGTGCAGCGGCCTGGTTCGGCAGGCGGCTTCGGTTGCCCGCCTGCGGTTCGAAGGCGTGGAGGCCTTGCAACAGGACCTGGATAGCGAGGGGCTGTCGCTGCCGGTTGCAGACCAGGTGCTTATCGCCGCGCCACCACCCAAACAGGGCACGCAGGACACCCGGTTGGTCCGCGTACTGTCTGCGTTACCGCCACCGCGCCGGCTGGTCTACATCAGCACGTCCGGCGTTTACGGTGATTGCGGCGGTGCCTGGGTGGATGAGCATGCGCCGCTGCGCCCGCTCACGCCCCGAGCGCAGCGGCGGGTCGATGCCGAATCCCGATTGAGCGACTGGGCACAGGACCGTGGCGTCGAACTGGTGCGGCTGCGGGCTCCGGGCATTTATGGGCCGGGCCGCCTGCCGATACAGCGCCTTCAGCGCGGCCTGCCGGTGATCCGTCCCGCAGAAGCCCCCTGGAGCAATCGTATTCACGTCGAGGACCTCGCTCGCGTGGCGTGGACCGCGATGACGGCCGCAGCGGTGGAGTCCGTCTACAACGTCAGCGACGGCACCCCGACCAGCATGACCGACTACTTCCTGCGCTGTGCCCGGCATCTCGGCCTTCCGGAACCGCCGCAAATCCCGCTGGCCGAAGCTGAACAGCGGCTGGGCGCGCAGGCGGCCTCGTTTGTTCGCGAGTCGCGTCGGCTGGATATCCGCAGAATGCGCGAAGGTCTTGGATTTGAACCGAAATATCCGGATCTGGATGCGGGGATTGGAGCCAGTATTGCAGCGCAGCAAGGTTAAAAACGCTTTAAAATCAACGCTCTTATTTTGATCGTTGGCAGTGGCTTGGCTATGCTAGGAGGCCATTTCAGATAGGTGATGCCTGCATCACCTGCGCTCAAGGAGCCTCTATGTGCGGACTGTGCGGTGAGATTCGTTTCGATCACCGACAGCCGGACCTCGGCGCGGTGCGCACCATGGTGGATGCCATGGAGCCGCGTGGTCCCGATTCGGGCGGTGTCTGGTCTCAAGGTGCGGTGGCGCTGGGCCATCGCCGGCTGAAGATCATCGACCTGTCCGATGCCAGCCAGCAGCCGATGATCGACGCCGCATTGGGTCTGGCCGGTGTCTACAACGGCGCGATCTACAACTTTCGCGAGCTGCGTGCGGAGCTGGAAGCCAAGGGTTACCGCTTCTTCTCCCAGGGCGATACCGAAGTGCTGCTCAAGGCCTACCACGCCTGGGGGCCGGAGTTCGTGCAGCGGCTAAACGGCATGTTCGCCGTGGTCATCGTCTCGCGCGATACCGGCGAGGTCTTCGCTGCGCGCGACCGGCTGGGCATCAAACCGCTGTATTACGCCGAAGTCGATGGCGGGTTGCGTTTCGCCTCCTCGCTGCCGGCACTGGTCGCAGCAGGCGGTATCAGCAGCGATCTGGACCCGGTCGCCTTGCATCACTACATGAGCTTTCACGCGGTCGTCCCGGCGCCACACACCATGCTCAAGCAGGTGCGCAAGCTGCCGCCGGCGCACACCATGCGGATTCATCCGGATGGCCGTCGCGAACTGGCCGAATA
>JAGLCS010000140.1 GCA_023146115.1 Abyssibacter sp.
TACCGCGTCGTGCGTGACGTGATCGCCCATGAGTACTTCCACAATTGGACCGGCAACCGCATCACCTGCCGTGACTGGTTTCAGCTAAGCCTCAAGGAAGGCTTGACCGTGTTCCGTGAGCAGCAGTTCTCGGAGACCGTGAATGATCCAGCGGTGGCGCGCGTGGACCAGGTTCGCGGCCTGCGCGCCTATCAGTTTCCGGAAGATGCCGGACCGATGGCCCACCCGGTGCGGCCCGAATCCTATGTGGAGATGAACAACTTCTACACCGCGACGGTGTACGAGAAGGGCTCTGAAGTCATCCGCATGATGCGGACGCTGGTGGGTGAAGACGGTTTTCGCAAAGGCATGGACGTCTACTTCGAGCGCCATGATGGTCAGGCCGTCACCATCGAGGATTTCGTGGCCGCGATTGAGGCGGGGAGCGGGGCGGATCTCTCGGCGTTTCGCATCTGGTATTCCCAGGCTGGCACGCCCAGCGTTCAGATGCGTGATCAGTGGGACGCGGCCAGCGGCAGCTACCGGCTCACCGTGAGTCAGACGCTCGACCCCACGCGCGGGCAGGCGGACAAGCAGCCCGCACCAATCCCGCTCAGCCTCTGTCTGTTCGACCAAAGCGGATCGCGGCTAACGGCCTCGCCCGGCACCGAACTGCTGCAGTCTGCCGAAGGTGTGTTCGTGCTGGATCGGCCCCAGGCCGACCTGATCTGGACTGGGCTGAGCGAGCGTCCGGTCCTGTCGGCCCTGCGTGGATTCTCTGCACCCGTGCGGCTTTACTTCGAACAGCCCGACCTGGATCTCGCGCTGCTGATGCGCTCGGAGGACGATGCCTTTGCCCGCTGGGAGGCGGGTCAACGGCTGCTGCATGCGGCGTTCAATGATTTCCTGCAGGGTGACGACAACCGCGGCCGCGCGCGCATCACGGCCTTCTGTGAGGCTGTCGCGGCGACCGACCCGGCCGAGCCGATTGTTGGCGAATGGCTGGACCTGCCCGCCACGGTGGAGTTCACCGATGCGCTCGGCGCGGTGGATGTCGATGCCGCCCTGGTCGCCGATCGCTGTGTGCGGACCGGTGTGGCCGACGGCTTGGTGACCCAACTTCTGAACTGGTACGACGCGATCGAAACGGTTCGTCCGTACCGATTCGATGCCGAACAGGCGCATCGCCGCCGCCGGGCTGGCGCTTGCCTGAAGCTGCTGAGCCTGGTCGACGCCACAGGCGCCGTATCGCGCGCGACCGAGTTGCTGGCATCGGCCGACAACCTGACGGATCGTCTCGCCGCGCTGGCCGCGATCAACGATCTCGACCACCCGCAACGTGCCGTGTTGTTCCAGCAATTCGCAGACGCCTGGTCGCAGGAGCCGCTGACGATGGACAAGTGGTTCCAGTTGCAAGCGGTATCCGCCGTTCAGGGCCAGCCCGCGGGCATTCTGGAACTGGCTGGCCGCGCGGATTATGACCGCGGCGTGCCGAACCGGGTCCGTGCCTTGTTCGGCTCGTTCGGCCAGCGCCAGTTCGCCGGTTTCCACCGACTCGACGGCGAGGGTTATCGCGTGCTCGCGGACGAGGTGCTGGCGATGGATGCACGCAACCCGCAGGTCGCAGCGCGTCTGGTGCGGCCACTGACTCAGGTCGCCCGCATCCTCGGCGAACGGAGCGAGCGCATGCGCGGCGAACTGACGCGTATAGCGCAGCAGGACAACCTGTCAGCTGATGTGCGCGAGATCGTCTCTGCGGCGCTTTAGGCGCATCGTCCGGCCAAGCCGCCGTAGCGGTGGCTTGGCGGATGATCACGAGGGTGTCACAGTTTCGTCATCGTCGGGTCATAGGGTTTCCGCGCCGTACAGCGCGGGGGGAGTGCGCAGTCGGTGACAACCCGCTCATCTAAATCGCCATTAATGCAAGGCAAACACATACTTGTCGTCGAGGACGAGGCACCCATCCGCGACATGGTCCGCTTTGCGCTGGAGCGTAAAGGGCTGACCGTGACGGAGGCTGCTGACGTCCAGGACGCCCGCTTGTCCATCGCCGGTCGGCGGCCGGATCTGATCCTGCTGGACTGGATGCTGCCCGGTGTGTCCGGCATCGAGTTCGCACGTGAGATTCGTGCCGATGCCAACCTCCGCGACCTGCCCATCATCATGCTCACGGCTCGTGCCGAGGAAGAGGATCGGGTGCGCGGCCTGAACACCGGATCGGACGACTACATCGCCAAACCCTTCTCCACGGCGGAGCTCATCGCGCGGATCCAGGCAGTGCTGCGCCGCGTGCTGCCCGGCGGCGCCGAAGAACGCATCGAGGTCCAGGGTCTGGAGGTCGATACAGCCAGCCAGCGCGTGACCGCGAATGGCGAGGCCGTCAAGCTCGGTCCAACCGAATACCGGCTGCTGAACTTCTTCGTGAGTAATCCCGAGCGCGTCTACACCCGTGAGCAGGTGCTCGATCGTGTCTGGGGGCAGAACGTCTATGTCGAGGAGCGCACCGTGGACGTTCACATCCGTCGTCTGCGCAAGGCCCTGACACCGTTCGGGTTTGCCGACTACATCCAGACCGTGCGCGGTACCGGCTACCGCTTCTCGACCAAGGTGTGACCGCCGACCTGGCATGGCAAAGCGAGCTCCGGCGCATCGTCCTGTGGGCGGCGCTGGGCATGGCCGTTGGCGTGTTGCTGGAATCGATGGCCTGGGGTCTGGTCGCCGCCATTGCTCCCTACGCGTTCTGGCATACCGTCCAGGCCTATCGTCTGACCAAGTGGCTGTCGGGTGGTCGTCTGAGCGAAATCCCCGAGGCGACGGGCCTCTGGGGCGCGATCTTCGAAGGGATCTACAGCCTCAAGCGCCGCAATCGTAAGCGTAAACGCCGTCTCGCCGCGATCGTCTCGGAGTTCCAGGCCTCCACGGCAGCATTGCCGGACGCGGCCGTGGTGATCAACCGCGATGACGAGATCGTCTGGTTCAACCACTCGGCCGGGCGCCTGTTGGGTTTCGGCACCCAGCGTGATGTCGGCCAGCGCATCGGTTTTTTGCTCCGCAGCCCGGACTTCAATCGCTACATTGAATCTGGAGAGTACGACGGTGGCGTGGAAATCGCGGCGCCAAACAACGAGCACGTGACGCTCAATGTGCGGCTCGTGCCGTATGGCAACCAGCAGCGCCTGCTGATAGCGCGGGATGTCTCCCACCTGCATCGCCTCGAGCAAACCCGCCGTGACTTTGTGGCGAATGCCTCCCATGAACTGCGCACGCCGTTGACCGTACTCAGCGGGTACATCGACATGATGGAACAGGAAACCGGCGAAGAGCTTGCGGCCTGGCGGATGCCGGTTACGGAAATGCGTAATCAGGCCTTGCGCATGCAGCGCATCATTACCGACCTGCTCAAGCTGGCGCGGCTGGAATCAGCCACCCTGGATGTCGGGTTGGAGCCCATCGATGTCGCCGAAGTGATCAGGGAGCTTGAGGACGAGGCCAGGGAGTTGTCGCAGGGCAAGCATGAGCTGCTGTTCGAGATCGAGCCGGATATTCAACTCACCGGACGCCGCAGCGAGCTGTATAGCTGCCTGTCGAACCTGGTCTTCAACGCGCTTCAATACACACCGAGCGGCGGACGGATCGAGGTGCGCTGGTGGCGCGATGAACGCGGCGCGCATTTCAGTGTCCGAGACACCGGCATCGGCGTCTCGACACGAGATCTGCCTCGCCTGACCGAGCGGTTCTACCGGGTGGATGTGGCCAGGTCACGCGAAACCGGCGGGACTGGACTGGGGCTTGCCATCGTCAAGCACGCGCTCGAACGGCATCAGGGTGAACTCGAGATCGAGAGCGAAGAGGGCAAGGGCAGCTGCTTCACCTGTCATTTCCCCGCCGAGCGGCTGCAGGAACAAGCAGCCTGATTGTCACAAAACTGTCATTTAAGGTTCATAGCCTTCACACGCCCCGCGACTAGCCTTTGGCTAGTTCACCGATCCAACCCCCCTAGGACATTCCCATGAAATTGAGACATTGCCTGGTCGCTGCTGCAGCGGCCGTCGCGCTGCCGCTCTCCGCATCCGCCGCTGGAGTGGATGAGAAGCTCCCCGTCTATGAAAAGGCGCAGGGGGTCTCCGGCAATCTTTCCAGTGTGGGTTCCGACACCCTGGCCAACCTGATGACGCTGTGGACCGAAGAGTTCAAGCGCCTGTATCCGAATGTGAACATCCAGGTGCAGGCCGCCGGTTCTTCCACCGCGCCGCCAGCACTCACCGAGGGCACGTCCAATCTCGGCCCGATGAGCCGCCAGATGAAGGACGGCGAGATCGAGGCGTTCGAGCGCAAGTTCGGTTACAAGCCCACCCCGGTTGGTGTTGCGATCGACGCGCTGGCCGTGTTCGTGAACAAGGACAACCCGATTGAGGGCATGTCGCTGGAACAGGTCGATGCCGTGTTCTCCTCGACCCAGAAGTGCGGTGCTGATTCCCCGATCAATCGCTGGGGGCAGTTGGACATGAGCGGTGCCTGGAAGAACCGTCCGATTCAGCTCTACGGTCGCAACTCCGTGTCCGGCACTTACGGCTACTTCAAGAAGGTGGCGCTCTGTAAGGGCGATTTCCTGAACAGCGTGAACGAGCAGCCGGGTTCGGCCTCGGTGGTGCAGTCCGTGGCGACCGGTCTGAATGCCATCGGCTACTCCGGGGTCGGCTACAAGACCTCCGGTGTGCGCGCGCTGCCGCTGTCCAAGGACACGGGCGATACCTTCTACGAAGCCTCGTCAGAAAACGCGATCTCCGGCAAGTATCCGCTGGCCCGTGTGCTTTATGTCTACGTCAACAAGCATCCGAACAAGCCGATGTCGCCGCTGGAATCCGAGTTCCTGGCGATGGTGCTGTCCAAGGTCGGACAAGAAGTTGTCGTCAAGGACGGGTATATTCCGCTGCCTGCGGCCCAGGCAGCCAAGGAACTGGCGAAGGTCAAGTAAGGCCCGCAAGTTCCATGCATGACCTGGCGGGAGATCTTGATCCAAGATCTCCCGCTTTCTTTTAGAGCCTGGAGCCCAGTGTTCCTAACAGCGTTCGGAGTCAAGGAAGTGGAAAAATCTATCAAGGGAATGGCGCTCGCACTCTGCGTGGCCGGTCTGGCTGCACAGCCGGCGATGGCAGATGACGTGAGCACCAAGGGTGGTATCAAGGTCACGTCGGACGACGGCAGTTTTGTCGGCGAGTTTGGCGGCCGTCTGATGCTGGACGGCGCCGTGTTCGATAACGATGCGGAAGAGAACACCAGCGGCACGGAATTCCGCCGTATTCGTCTCCATTCGAAGGGCAAGATCTACGGCCTCGACTACAAGGTCGAGTTCGATTTTGCAGACGGCGATACCGTGACGAAGGATGCTTACCTGGCGATGAAAGTACTGGGGGGCAAGCTCACGGTGGGTCAGTTCAAGCAGTACTTCACCATGGAAAACCTCACGAGTTCGCGTTACATCACGTTCATGGAACGCTCGTACCTCACCTCGTTCTCGCCGGACTACAACGTCGGTGTCGGATATTGGGGCAACTACGGCGCGATCGGTTATGGCGTGTCGGCCTACAACGCGTATCAGGATGAAGATGCTGATGGCGATGACGGGCCCAGCGGCGACAATGGCACCACCGAAGGCACGGGTGGAACCGCGCGCGTGATCTTTGCGCCGAAACTCGGTGAGTACGGCCAGATTCACATCGGTGGCTCGATGGCGAAGGAAGGCGGCGTTCAAGGCCGCAACCGCGTGCGTGTCCGGCCGGCGGGTCATCTGTCCGATGCCTCACGTGTCGCCATTGTCGACATCAACACCGGCGAACGTTCGGAATCCACGCTCTACGGTCTGGAATTTGCCGGCCTCGCTGGTCCGCTGTCGGTGCAGGCTGAATACGTCGGCGGCACCTACGAGACGGATACCGTCGAGCAGGATGTTGCAGCGTTCTATGCCTACACCAGCTACTTCCTGACTGGCGAAGTGCGTCCCTACGATGCCAAGTCCGGCAAGTTCGGCCGGGTCAAGCCGCGCAAGAGCCACGGTGCCGTGGAAGTAGCAGTGCGCTACGACTACGTCGAAAATGACAGCATCGATTTCGAGGTTGAATCACTCACGGTTGGCGCCAATTGGTACTGGAACCCGCAGGTTCGCTTCATGCTCAACTACATCGCATCCGATGTGGCCGAGGGCACGGATGAGCCAAATGCGGTGACCGCCCGCATGCAGTTCGACTTTTAAGTCGACTACAAGCAGTCTGACGCCGGTTCCACCAGGGCAGCGGGGGAGCCGGCGTTTGATTATTCGACGCGACGCTGTGTCCATGAACTGCACGGTTCATGGTTCTGTCACTAGCGACCAGTAGACTTCGTTCATGGATCAGACTTCCCGAAGCGCCAATCCGGGCATGGCGCAGACCGATCGAGCGGGTAGTGACCGCCTGATTCGTTGGCGGTACTTCAAGGACCGCATGGCCACCGTCGCCGTTGGCATTGGTGGCGTCGGCGTGCTCGTGGCCATCCTGCTCATCTTTTTCTACCTTGCCTGGGTCGTGATGCCGCTGTTCGCGCCGGCCTCGATTGAGAAGGTGGCGGAGTACCCAGCGCCGATTAGCGAGCCTGCGTTGTTGCTCACGGTCGAAGAGCAGGCGGAGGTCGCCACTCACGTCGGCACGTCCGGCCGGGTGCGTTTTTTCGATGTGCTCACCGGCGAAATGCGCGGCGAATCCCAACTCCCCATTCCTGACGGGGTTGGCCTGGCGCAGTTCGATAGCATTGATCCCAATCGCGGCTTGTTCGGCTTGTTGCTGGAAGATGGGGGGCTGCTGGTCGCCCGTCAGGAGCACAAGATCCGTTTCAGCGACGACGGACGCACCATCGCATCCAGTCTGTCGTATCCCTACGGCGAAACGCCCATTGACACCGGTCTCACGGACGTCCGAGCTCTCGACGTGCGGGCCAGCGCCGAGTCGCTGCTGATTGCCGCAGCCTTGCCCAATGGCCGCATTGAGCTTGTGCGTTATGAGCAAGAGGTCGGCCTGTTCGGTGGCTCGGGCGAGCTGACCGAAGACGAGCGCGGCACCGTGCTGCTCGAGCTGCCGCCGGAGCGGCGGATCGAACGCCTGTTGCTGGACCCGGCCGAAACCTGGTTGCATGCGCTGACTGATGACGGGGAAGTCATCACCACCAATATTCGCCGGCTCAGCGAACCGGACCGCCTGGGCCCGGTCACCGTCGCGGGCCCCGATGCCCGTGTGATCGATGCGCGTTATCTCAACGGTGGCATCTCGGTGCTGGTCGCCACCTCCGACGGTCGCATCTCACAGTTGTTCCCGGTGCGTGATGCGGGCGCCGGCTGGCGGCTGCAGAAGGTTCGCGAGTTCGAGGCTCCCGGCGACGCGATGATCTCGGCCGTCGACATCGAGCAGCGACGCCGCGGATTCATGGCCGCCGATTCGGCGGGGCGTCTGGCGATCTACTACGCCACGTCGCACCGCGAGCTGCTGAACGAGACCGTCATCGAGGGCGCGATCAAGGACATCGCCCTGGCGCCACGTGCTGATCGCTTGCTGGTACAGAGCCGGGAAGGGCAGATCTCGGTGTTCGATGTCCACAACGAACATCCGGAAGTCTCGCTCACGTCGCTCTGGGGCAAGGTCTGGTACGAGAGCTATCCGGAGCCGGACTACGTTTGGCAGTCGTCGTCGGCCACCAGCGATTTCGAGCCCAAGTTCAGCCTGATGCCGCTGTCGTTCGGCACGCTGAAAGCCGCCTTCTACGCCATGCTGTTCGCGATGCCGCTGGCGATCTTCGGCGCGGTCTATACCGCGTACTTCATGTCGCCGGCGCTGCGGCAGATCGTCAAGCCGACCATCGAGATTATGGAAGCCTTGCCCACGGTTATTCTCGGCTTCCTCGCCGGGCTGTGGCTGGCGCCGGTGCTGGAACTGAACATGCCGGGCGCGTTCCTGCTGATTCTATTCCTGCCGCTGGCGATTCCGCTGGCTGGCTTTCTGTGGACGCGCTTTCCGGCGTCTATCCGGCATCGCGTGCCCGATGGCTGGGTGCCAGCCCTGCTGATCCCGGTCGTTATCGCCGTGACCTGGCTGGCGTTCGCGCTGTCGCGGCCGGTCGAAGCGGCGCTGTTCGGCGGTAGCATGCCGCTGTGGCTGAACAACGAGATGGGCATTACCTACGATCAGCGCAATGCACTGGTCGTGGGCCTTGCCATGGGGTTCGCGGTGATCCCGACCATCTTCTCGATTGCCGAGGATGCCGTGTTCTCGGTGCCCAAGCAGTTGTCGCAGGGTTCGTTGGCGCTGGGGGCCACCCCCTGGCAGACGATGATGCGGGTGGTGCTGCCCACGGCCAGCCCGGGCATGTTCTCGGCGGTCATGATCGGAATGGGTCGCGCCGTGGGTGAGACGATGATTGTGCTCATGGCCACCGGCAACACGCCGATCATGGACATGAGCATCTTCCAGGGCATGCGGACCTTGTCGGCCAATATCGCGGTTGAAATGCCCGAGTCCGAAGTGGGCAGCACGCATTTCCGTTTGCTGTTCCTCGCTGGGCTGGTGCTCTTCATGTTCACGTTCTTCTTCAACACGCTGGCGGAGATCGTGCGCCAGCGTCTCCGTCGCAAGTACAGCACGCTATGAGTCAGTCGACGTCAATCACCCGGACCCGCGCCGGCAGCTTCGGCGAGTGGTATGCCTCTGGTGCGCCCTGGGTCTGGCTCACCGGTGGTGCCGTTGCCCTGTCGGGGCTGCTGGTCGTGGGATTGCTGACACTGATCGCGATCCGCGGCCTCGGGCACTTCTGGCCCGCGCCGCTGGTGGAGGCGGTGTATGTGCAGCCGGACGAAGAGCCGTATCCCCTGATCGCTCAGTTGGGATACAGCGAGACGGTGAGCGCCGCCAGGTTGCAATCAGCCGGGATCAAGGTCAGCGGGGACGCCGAGTTCTATGAGCGCCGGCTGGTCAAGGTCGCGAACCGCGATATCTACGGTGCCGATTTCCGCTACCTGCTGGATGATTGGATTCAAGAGCGCACGACGCCAGAAGACCTGAGCGTTTTCGAGCGTCTGGAGTGGGGTGATCTCTACGGCTACCTGGTGCAGGTCAGCGAACAGGGCACGCCTGTCGACACCGATGATCTGTGGGCCGAGTTTCAGGCAAGGCAGAACCGCGCCCGTGACCTGTACCACGACATCGAGCGAATCCAGGAAGGTGCCATCGGGGCGATCAACTACGAGCTGGAGCAGTTGCGCCTGCGCGAACGCCGGATGGAGCTCAACGATGGCGCCACGGACAATGCGCTAGCGAAGATCGAACGCGAACGCGAAACGCTCGATGCCAAGTACGCCGAACTCCAGCAGGCCTTGCAGTCGCTCAATGACCAGATCGGTCGCGACAGCATCACGGTGCGGGCCCAGAACGGCCAGACCGTGACCGTGCCCCTGGCTGAAGTCGTCCGCGGCTACCGGCCGAATGCGATGGGCTTGTTCGCCAAGATCCGGTTCTACTTCGCCAAGATCTGGGAGTTCGTCAGCGACGAACCGCGGGAAGCGAACACCGAAGGTGGCGTGTTCCCCGCCATCTTCGGCACCGTGATGATGGTCATGCTGATGTCGGTGTTCGTCACGCCGTTTGGCGTGGTGGCGGCCCTGTACATGCGCGAATACGCCAAGCAGGGCGTGGTCACACGCATCATCCGTATCGCCGTCAACAACCTCGCCGGCGTGCCCTCCATCGTCTACGGCGTGTTCGGGCTGGGCTTTTTCGTCTACGCCCTGGGTGGGTCGATCGACGAACTGTTCTTCCCGGCAGCCTTGCCGTCGCCGACCTTCGGTACCGGCGGCATTTTCTGGGCGTCGCTGACGCTGGCCTTGCTCACGCTGCCCGTGGTGATCGTCTCGACCGAAGAGGGCCTGGCGCGGATTCCGCGCTCACTGCGCGAAGCCAGCCTGGCACTGGGCGCCACCAAGGCCGAAACCCTTTGGAAAATCGTACTGCCGATGTCCAGTCCGGCGATGATGACGGGGCTGATCCTCGCGATCGCGCGTGCTGCGGGCGAGGTTGCACCGTTGATGCTGGTGGGGGTCGTCAAGCTGGCGCCGTCACTGCCGCTGGACGGCAACTTTCCGTTTCTTCACCTGGATCGAAAGTTCATGCATCTGGGTTTTCACATCTACGACGTCGGTTTTCAGAGCCCCAACGTCGAGGCGGCGCGACCGCTGGTCTACGCCACCGCGTTGTTACTGGTTCTGGTGATCGTCATACTGAATCTGGCCGCAGTGCGGATTCGCAACCGGTTGCGGGAACGCTACCGGGCGCTTGAACACTAATCCCGAGCCATTCCCGTTACCGCATTGCACTAGCCGGAAGATTTATGGAGCACCCCATGCAAAGCAAGGACAAGGACGCGTACATCGAGCACATCGATGTCGAGGGCTTTGGTGCCAAGGCATCAACCACGTCCGATATCTCGATGACCGTGGACGGCCTCAATCTCTTCTATGGAGAGAAGCAGGCGCTCAAGGACATCAACCTTGACATCAAGAAAGGCGAGGTCACGGCGTTCATCGGGCCCAGTGGCTGCGGCAAGTCCACATTGCTGCGCTGCTTCAACCGGATGAACGATCTGGTCGATACCGTGCGCACCACCGGCGAGATCCGCCTGGGCGACAAAAACATCTTTGACAAGGATGTCGATGTCGCTCGGCTGCGGCGGCAGGTTGGCATGGTGTTCCAGAAGCCGAACCCGTTTCCGAAGTCGATTTACGAAAATGTCGCCTACGGACTGCGGCTGGCCGGCGTGAAGAAGAAGCGCGTTCTGGATGAGACGGTCGAGTGGGCGCTCAAGGGCGCCGCGCTGTGGGAGGAGGTGAAGGACCGGCTCAACGAGTCCGCGCTGGGCATGTCCGGCGGTCAGCAGCAGCGTTTGGTGATCGCTCGCTCGATCGCCATCCAGCCCGATGTATTGTTGCTGGACGAGCCCTGTTCGGCGCTCGATCCGATTTCAACACTCAAGGTCGAGGAGTTGATTGCGGAACTTAAGAAGGAATTCACGATTCTGATCGTGACGCACAACATGCAGCAGGCCGCTCGCGTGTCCGACTACACCGCCTTCATGTATCTGGGCGAGATGGTTGAATTCGGCGAAACGGACCGGCTGTTCACGAACCCGGAAAAGAAGCAGACCGAGGACTACATCACCGGTCGCTACGGATAACAACATACGCCTTTGGTGCCCAAGATGAGCCACGCTGACCTGCATCTGAACACGCATATTTCCAAGCAATTCAACGCCGAGTTGGATGATATTCGCCAGCGCGTACTGACCATGGGTGGTCTGGTCGAGCAGCAGGTTTCAGAGGCGGTGCGGGCGCTGACGGAAGCAGACGGCGAGCTTGGCGAACAGGTCGCTAACCGCGACTACAAGGTCAATGCCATGGAAGTCGGCATCGACGAGGAATGCACGCGCGTGCTGGCGCGGCGGCAGCCGGCCGCCACCGACCTGCGCCTGATCATCGCGGTGGTGAAAACCATCACCGATCTGGAACGGATTGGTGACGAGGCCGAGAAGATCGGCCGCATGGCTGCGCGCCTGGCCTCCAATCCGCCACCGAACGGCTCACTGCCGGCCGTCGAGGCGATGGGACGCCGGGTATCGATGATGGTTCATCGCGTGCTGGACGCCTTCGCGCGCCTGGACGCGGAAGAAGCCCTGGAGATCGCCAAGGAAGATCGCCGGGTGGACTCGGAGTATGAGTCGATCTCGCGCCAGTGCCTGACCTTCATGCTGGAAGATCCCCGCACGATCCGGCCGGTGATGGACTTGCAATGGGCCATCCGTGCGCTGGAGCGAATCGGAGACCACGCCCGCAATATCAGCGAGTACGTGATCTATCTGATTCAGGGCAAGGACGTTCGCCACACCAGTCTGGCCCAGGTCCAGGCGGAGCTGGAAGGCAACGGCTAAGCCCCGCCAGGGACGGGGGCTCAGACCCGCCGTCTGGTATGATTCCGGCCGTTTTCTGGCCGAAATTTCCGCAACTTGATGCGCCAACGATTGCTTGTCGCCGGGCTGGTGTTTGTCTGCCTGGCAGCGTCTGCACTGGCGCTTTATACCTTCCGGCTCGACGCTGAACTGCGCGCCCGCTTCGACGGCGTGCGCTGGGCATTGCCTGCGCAAATCTACGCAGCCCCGCTGGACATTTACGCCGGCCGTCGCCTCAGCCCCAACGACGTGGTGCACGAATTGCGGCGGCTCGGCTACCGAGCACGCGATACCGTCGAACGTCCTGGCACCTATGCGTTACGCGGTGATTCGCTGGAACTGGCCTCCCGCGGTTTTCAGTTCTGGGACGGCACCGAGCCCGCGCGCCAGGTGTCCATTGGTTTTGGTGATGGTGGCATCCGCGGTATCACCGGGCCGGCGGGCAACCAGGTTCCGATCATGCGTCTGGACCCGATGCTCATCGGCAGCATCTTCCCCAAGCACGGAGAGGACCGCGTACTGGTGCGTCTGGAAGACGTTCCGCCATTACTGCTCGATACCCTCATCGCGGTCGAGGACGGCGATTTCTATTCGCACTACGGCATCGACTGGAGCGGGATCGCCCGCGCAGCCTGGGCCAATCTGCAAGCTGGCGGGGTTGTCCAGGGTGGCAGCACGATCACCCAGCAGCTGATCAAGAACTTCTTTCTCAGCAGCGAGCGCACCTGGATACGCAAGGCCAAGGAAGCACTCATGGCCGTGCTGCTGGAAATCCACTACAGCAAGGAAGAGATTCTCGAGGCGTACCTGAACGAGGTTTATCTCGGGCAGGACGGGCCGCGCGCGGTGCACGGCTTTGGCCTCGCCAGCGTGTTTTACTTCGGCAAGCCGCTGGGCGAGTTACTGCCGGAGGAAGTCGCCCTGCTGGTGGGTATCGTCAAGGGTCCGTCGTACTACAACCCGCGCCGGAACCCGCAGCGTGCGCTATCGCGCCGAAACCTGGTGATCGAGCGCATGGCCGGGGACGGGCTGATCTCGGAGCCGGAAGCAAGCCAGGCGGCGGACGCCAGCCTCGGCGTGCGTGCCCGCGGCGACCGTGGCACCTCGCAGTATCCGGCCTATGTCGATCTGGTTCGCCGACAATTGCAGGCCCAGTATCGTGAAGAGGACCTCACCAGCGAAGGGCTGAGGATTTTCACCGCCTTCGACCCGCGGGTGCAGGCGGCAGCCGAGCGCGCGATCCGCGAAGGGCTGGATGCAATCGAGCAGGGCCGGAAGATCGAGGCGGGCACCCTGGAGGCCGCTGCGGTGGTGACATCCGTGGAGACGGGGGAAATCCTCGCTCTGGTCGGTGGCCGCCAGGCCGGCTATGCAGGCTTTAACCGATCGCTGGATGCCAAGCGGCCGATCGGATCGCTGGCCAAGCCGCTGGTCTATCTCGCGGCTCTGTCCAAACCAGACCGCTACCGTCTCACAACCTTGCTGCCGGATGCGCCCGTGCGTCTGGAAATGCCGAACGGCACGGTGTGGATGCCGGAAAACTACGATCGCGAACTGCACGGCGACGTACCGATCTTCGAGGCGCTGTCCAAGAGCTACAACCTCGCCACCGTTCAGCTGGCGCTGGGCGTCGGCATGCAGGATGTGGCGCGGCAGTACGTTCTGCTGGGCGATGACACCAAGCCGGCACCGTTGCCGTCGCTGGCCCTGGGGGCCGTCGAGCGCTCGCCGCTGGAGGTGGCCCAGCTTTACAACTCGATTGGCGCCGGTGGCTTCGTGACGCCGCTGCAGGCCATTCGAGACGTGCAGGATCGAATGGGGCAGCCGCTGGAGCGTTACGGCCGCAAGCTGCGTGGCGGGCCTGATGCCGGCGCCATCGCATTGCTGCAATGGGCCATGAACCGCGTCATGATCGACGGCACGGCGCGCAGTGCCGCACGCTATCTGCAACCTGGCGCCTTGGCAGGTAAGACGGGCACCACCGACGAGCTGCGCGATAGCTGGTTCGCCGGTTTCGGCAGCGATGTTCAGGCCACTGTCTGGGTCGGTCGCGACGACAACAAGCCAGCCGGCTTGACCGGTGCATCGGGCGCCCTGCAGCTGTGGGCGCGATTGATGGCCTCACTCGACCCGCGGCCGCTCGATCTCTACGGTGCGGGCGCCGAACCCACCTGGGTGGTGCCGGCCGCCGATGCCCTGGCTGACACCGCCTGCATGGACCGTCTGCTGGTACCGTATTTGCCGGGTTCGGCCCCCGTGGAGTGGGCGCCCTGCGCGCGGCAGTCGGAGCAGGGGCAGGACAACAGTTTTTGGGAACGGCTATTCGGATCATGAAGTATTTCGTCACAAGCCTGCTGCTCGGCCTGCTGCTCAGCGGCTGCGGCAGCCTGCGCCAGCAAGGTCAGAACGAACCGGTTTGGCCTTATCCGGAACCCCCGGTGGTCGAGGACGACGGTCGTTATCACCGTGGCAGCCGGTCGCGTGAGCAAACGGCGCCGGATACCACCACCAGCGATACCAAGCCGTTTGGCACCAGGCCCTGGGGCGGTCCGGCACAACCGCTGCCCGAGGAGCCCGAGGCGGTTCCCAGTTTCAGCGGGCCGAAGAATCTGCGCGACGACGCAGGCCCGGCCGCGATTGCGTTGGCCGATCAAGCAGCGGCATTACGCAATCAGGGTGATTTGCAGGGCGCCGCCGCGCAGCTCGAACGTGCGCTGCGCATCGAGCCACGCAACGCTTTCCTGTGGTTGCTTCTGGGGCAGATTCACCTCGAACAGGCCGACACCGACCAGGCCCGCCAAATGGCTCACCGCGCCCGGTCGCTGGCCTCTGGCAACCCCTATGTGCTCGGCCCGGCCTGGCGCATTGCGGAAGCGGCCTGGCGTGCCGAGGGCGATGCGGCACAGGCCGAGGATGCGGCCAGGTCCGCCGAGCAGGCGGAGCTTTCACAGACGTGATCCGTCGCCCGCCGGCGTTGCAGCAATGAGTGCGGCTGTCTCGCGTGCCTTCGCGGCCGACGGACCGTTATCGCTTGCGTTTCCCGGCTACACGCCGCGCTCGCAGCAATCGGCCATGGCCCAGGCCGTCGCCCAGGCCATTGAGACTCGCGAACCCCTGGTCGTTGAAGCTGCCACCGGAACCGGCAAGACATTGGCGTATCTGGTGCCGGCCTTGCTCAGTGGTCAGCGCACCTTGATCTCGACCGGAACGCGCGCCTTGCAAGACCAGCTGTTCGAGCGCGACCTGCCGGCCACGCGCGATGCGCTGGAAATCGGTGGTCGTATCGCCCGACTCAAGGGGCGCTCCAATTATCTCTGCCTGTACCGGATGGATCAGGCGCTGGACGACGGCAGTCTGTCGCCATATCTGCGCCGTGATCTGCAACGGGTGCGCCGCTGGGCGGGCCATACCCGCGATGGCGATCTGGCCGGTGTCGAGGGCTTGCAGGAAGACGCGCCCGTGCGGATGCAGGTGTCATCCACCGCCGAGAACTGCCTGGGACAGCGTTGTCCGCGCTACGAGGATTGCTGGGTCATGGATGCACGCCGCAAGGCGCAGGCGGCGGATGTCGTCGTGGTCAACCACCATCTGCTGTTCGCCGATCTCGCATTGAAAGACACCGGCTTTGCGGAACTGCTGCCGGGTGCCGATATCGTGATCGTCGACGAGGCCCACCAGGTCCCGGAGATCGCCGGACAATTCTTCGGCTACGCGATTTCCGCGCGGCAACTGCGCGAACTGGCCGGCGACAGCCAACGCGAAGCCGAGGACGCGGGACTGGCCGATGCCGAACTCGTGGATGCGTTGCAGGCCATGTCCGAAGCGGTGGATCAGCTGTTTCGGCAGCTTCCTCATGTCGGTGGCCGGCAGGCCTGGGAATCCGCGTTCGCCAGCGCGCCGGCACTGGCCGCGCTGGAGGCCCTGGGCGCGGCACAGACCACGGTTTGCACGCGGCTGGACCCGCTGGAGCAGGCCTCCGATGGCTTGGCAACCTGCAGCCAGCGCGCGATCGTGCTGAACGCTCGCCTCAAGACCCTGATCAGCGGCGAGGACATCGAGCATGTGCGCTGGGCCGAGGTCAGCCGCACGAACTTCGCGCTGCGCTCCACACCGCTGGTGATTGCCGACCGCTTCCAGGCCAGTCGCGCGCGCGAACCCGCAGCATGGATCTTTTCATCGGCGACCCTGGCGGTGGACGGGCGATTCGATCATTTCAAGCGCGAGATCGGCGCCGAAACCGCGCGCGAGGCCGAGTTCGACAGCCCCTTCGATTTCGACCGCCAGGCACGCTTGTTCCTGCCGGCGATGCCTGATCCACGCGCCCCGGACTATCGCGCCGCGGTGATCGAGCAGGCCGCCGAGCTGATCGACGCCAGCGCCGGCGGGGCATTCCTGCTGTGCACCAGCCACGCGGCCGTGCGCGAGTATGGGCAAGCGCTGCGCGAGCGCGTCGATGTGCCGGTGTTGCAGCAGGGCGAACAATCCAAGCATGCGCTGCTGCATGCGTTTCGCACCGACGGCAATGCTGTGCTTGTGGGCACGCAATCGTTCTGGGAGGGGGTGGACGTACCCGGACGCGCACTGCGGCTGGTCATGATCGACCGCCTGCCGTTTCTGGCGCCCAGCGACCCTTTGCTGCGGGCACGGGTCGAGCATCTCAAGGCCCAGGGTCTGGAGCCGTTCCGGGATTATCAGATTCCGCATGCCGCCATGACCTTGAAGCAGGGCGCGGGCCGGCTCATCCGCGGCACCGAGGACCGCGGCGTGCTGGTGATCTTCGACCCGCGCATCCATCGGACCGGCTATGGCAAGGCATTTCTGAACAGCCTGCCGCCTTTCCCGGTGGAAACTGATCGCCTGCCGATCCTGTCATTTCTGCGGGAGGTCTCGGCATGAACGTTCTAGCCATCGACACGGCCACCGAGGCCTGCTCGGTCGCCGCGTCCATCGGCGGCGTCTGGGCCGAGCGTTTCGTTGAACTGGGTCGCGGCCACACCGATGCGCTCATGCCGATGATTCATGCCGTCATGGCCGAACTGGAGGCGGATCTCGGGGTGCTGGACTGCATCGCCGTAGGCCGCGGACCCGGCGCCTTCACGGGTGTTCGCATTGGTGTGGCCTGCGTGCAAGGGCTTGCGCATGGCCTGAACGTGCCGGTAGTGCCTGTCTCAAACCTGGCGGCGATGGCCTGGGAGGCCGCAAGCAAGCAGGGCGCTTGGGTTGCGGTGGCCATTGATGCACGAGCCGGTGGCGTCTATTTCGGCGCTTATGCGGTGACACCAAGCGCGCTGCCAGAGTGTGTTGTCGCCGAGCGTGTTTGCCCGCCCGACGCGGTACCGGCGCTGGATCAGAGGTCGGTGCTCACCGCAGGAACCGGCTGGTCGCGCCATCCCGAGGTTTTGGGTGCCGCTGTGGGCTGCGAACAGGTGGATAGCGGTGTTCGACTGCCCTCGGCACGCGCCATCGCCGAATTGGCGCTGCTAGGCGCAGCGCAGCTGCCGGCAAGCGAGCTGGAACCGGTTTACCTGCGTGACCAGGTGGTTCACTCATCCGCGCGCAAGGCATGATCAAACAATTCGGACATCAAGCAAGGAGAAACGGATGCTCTACGCCCTAGGAGACGACACCCCGACGCTGATTGGCGAAGGCCATTTCGTGGCCGACAACGCGACCGTCATCGGCCGGGTGCGGCTCGAGACACAGACCAGCATCTGGTTTGGCTGCGTGGTCCGAGGGGACTGCGACGACATCATCATCGGCGCGCGCAGCAACATTCAGGATGGTGCGGTGCTGCACACCGATGTCGGCATCAAGCTGACGATCGGCGAGGGCGTGACGGTGGGTCATCAGGCCATGCTGCACGGTTGCACCATCGGTGATAGCACGTTGATCGGCATCAATTCCGTGATTCTCAATCGTGCCGTGATCGGCCGAAACTGCATCATCGGCGCCAATGCTCTGATCCCTGAAGGCAAGGAGATCCCTGACAACTCCTTGGTCATGGGCTCACCGGGGCGTGTCGTGAAAGAGCTGGGGCCGAACGTGGCCCAGATGCTCAAGGCATCGGCCGATCACTACGTCCACAACGCCGAGCGGTTCGCGACCGAACTGCGGGCCGTGGGCTAAAGGCCAAGACCCAGTCGGTTACCGCGCAGCTACAGGGCGCGGATCGCGAGGCTATCCGCGCATGTCCTCGTGGCCCTTCGGAGTCGCGAACTCGACGAATCGAGCCTGCGCTTTGGGCAGATGCTCCGGCCAGGCGGACAGATTCAGTGCGCAGCGCATCCAGCTACAGGTGGGCAGCGGCGGGATCTCCATCGGCACCAGGGCCGCAGCCAGTTCGCTGATCCCCTCGTTATGCCCGACCACCCAGAGTTCCCGCCCTCTGGCATGCGCGTGAATCACGCGCCAGATCATGTCAGCTGACGCGAGATAAAGCGCCGCCTGATACTCGATCTGCTCGGTCGGAAGATCCAGCTCCAGCAGCAGGCCTCGAGCCGTCGTCGCGGCGCGGACCGCCGGACTGGCGAGCACCTGATCCGGCAGCGGATGGTGGTCGCGCCATCGGGCAGCCATGGTCGGAAGATCGCCTCGGCCACGGGCGTTGAGCGGCCGGTCGAAGTCCGGAATGCCGGGTTCATTCCAGTCGGACTTGCCGTGTCGAATCAATGTCAGATGCATCATGAGCGCACGTAAATGTCGTAGCGGACGCGGTTGGATTTCAGAACGTAAGACACCTTGCGGTCCAGCAGCGCCGGCGCCTTGGGTGCACGTTTGATGACCACGCGCCGGCGCGCGTGTTCCCAGGCCAGGTTGGCGAGGTGATCGGCATCGGGATCGCCGTCGGTCAGATGCCGCAGCGTCTCCAAAGGTGCCTTTGCACGGGCTCGTTGGCCCGGCGCGGCATACATGGGGTCCAGGTAAATCACGTCGAAAGCCGCGGAGGTCTGTGGCAGCCAGTCGATTGCATCCTGCGGTTCGATACGCATACGCGCGGCGATGTCGGCAACTGCGGCGGATTCCAGCGCCCGTTGATGGGCCTGTTGCAGTGCATTGGCCAGCATGGGCAGACGTTCGCACAGAGTCACCTCCGCGCCCAAGGCCGCCAGCACGAAGGCGTCGCGCCCGTAGCCACCCGTGGCATCGAGCAGGCGCAATGGGTTGATGCTGCCCACCCCGCAGGCCCGCGCCAACGGTTGACGCCGGCCGCCGGCCACGCGTCTGGCCACATCGGCTGATTGCCAATCGATCTCGGGCAGGCGTTCAGTCACGGCGTCGGACAAGAAAAAGGCACGCGGGGCGAACCCCGCGTGCCTGGTTTGGCTGCTATGTCGGCTCAGCTCAACTGGCCGGCATCGAACATCGACGACAGCTTCTGCGCCAGCATCAGATCACCTTCAAGCTGGAGTTTGCCGGTCATGAACGCGGTCATGCCGTTCAGTTCACCGGTCATCAGCGCGACGAAATCATCGTCATCCAGCGTCAGGGTCACGTCGGCATCATCCGTCACGCCGTCGTGGACGGTGAGGTTACCGTTGTCGATCACGCAGTACTTCGGGTCGCTGACCTTGTACTGCACGGTCGCCGACAGGTCACCGGCTTCCTCGCCGTTGAAGGCTTCCGGCATCTTCTTGAAGATCGTCTCCATGTCCATCGTCTGTCTCCTGGATTGCCGCAATTCGCAGCAAGGATAAAAAGTAGAGACCGCATGCTAACTGCGGGCTTCATGCGGTGGCAACGAATGGATGACTTCGGCGTATAGTGAATGCTTGGATTGCGAGCAAATACTTCAATGGGTATGAAACAACTCCTTGAGCAGTGGCAACAGGATGCCGCCGCTCCGCGAGCTGCGAAACTGTACGAAATCCGCCTTCCGCTGTTCGATGCCGCCAAGCTCGCTGCGCTCAGCGAACTGTTCCCCGGCCGCAGCGAAGAACAAATTCTCACCGACCTGCTGTCCGCTGCGCTGGACCAGATCGAAGCGGAGTTCCCCTACGAGCGAGGCCCGGTTGCCGAGGTCGACGAGGAGGGTGATCCGATCTACGCCGATGCGGGTCTCACGCCGCGTTATCGCATGCTGGTCGAAACCTACGTTGAGCGGCTGAAACAGGCGAATACGGATGGCGGAGGGAAATAGTCCTCTGGAGAGCGCCGCGTTGAACCCGCTGGATCAGGTGCGCCAGGCGTTGCTAGGAACCACCGCGGACGCCCCGCGGCCGGTGACACGCCTCGGTTTGCCGCTGGGCATCGATCGTCTCCTCGGCCCGCATTGGCAGCGGTCGTTGCGACCGGCGGCGGTGCTGGTGCCGATTATCGACCGTGCCGATGGTCCGCGCGTGCTGCTCACGCAGCGCTCGCACAGCCTGCGTGATCATGCCGGGCAGATCAGTTTTCCCGGTGGGCGTGTCGAATCGTCGGATACCTCGATTGCGCACGCCGCGTTACGCGAGGCCGAAGAGGAAATCAGCCTCGATCCCGGAGCCTCCGAGATTCTTGGCTATCTTCACGATTACCCCACGATCTCGCGCTTCTGCGTCACGCCCGTCGTGGCGCGTGTGGACGCCGGCGTGAGCTACGAGCCCGATGGTGTAGAGGTCGATTCCGTGTTCGAAATACCGCTGGAGCATGCGCTGGATCTCGGCGCCTATGTGCGCAAGTCCATCGGACGGATGGGCATTGACCTGCCATTCATGGAACTGATGTGGCAGGACTGGCGAATCTGGGGTGCGACGGCCGGCATGCTGCACGACCTCGCCAGCCTGGTGGCCGGTGATGCTTGATGCACTGAGCAAGGCGGCGCAGCTTCAGCGTCAGGCGGCGGCCAAGGGCTTTGACTGGCCGGAGCTGGACGGTGTCTGGGCAAAGGTGCGAGAGGAACTGAACGAACTCGAGCAGGCCGGGGACGACACGGCCGCTCGATACGAGGAACTGGGCGACCTGCTGTTCGCGATCGTCAATCTCGCCCGGCATCTGAAGGTAGAACCCACCGATGCGATGATCGCCGCCAATGCGAAATTCGAGCGTCGGTTTGCCTATGTGGAAGACGCCATGGCAGCGGCGGGCAAGACTCTTTGCGCGGAGAACCTGGCTGCGATGGATGCCGCGTGGGATCAAGCCAAGGCCGAGGAACGCGAACGCGCGTGACGCGCCCGGCCTGAGCGCGTCACCTCGGCACGCCCACGGCCAATCCCTCGCGACGGGCGAGGGTAGCCCTCTGCACCGATGCTATCGGCTTCTGGCGCCTTAGTCGCGGCGCCCGTCGTCGTAAAGGCGTCGTCCGGGTTGCACCCGGTCCCGCGCTTCCGATCGCGCCAGTGCCTTTCGCTCGACTTGCAGATGCGTATAGGCGTTGGCGGGTTCCGCCTGATACGCCACGCCGTTCACGTAGACGATGCCGGGGCCGCCCACCCAATCGGTGGCCCACAGGTAATAGAGATTGCCCTCGCGGCCCGGATCACCGATCACGTGGACGCCGTCATTGCGTGAGCTGAAATAAATATAAGAGCCCGGCTCGAAACTCACCGCGAGCCAATCGTTGCCGCTGCCGACCGCGATACCTGGCGTACCGGCCTTGATCAGGATCTCATCGACCACGCGAGCATTGCGTTCGACCAGAATGCCGCCGCCCACCGAGCGGTTGCCCGATTGCACGGCTCTGCGCAAATGGATGTCGTCGGAAACGTAGTATTGCAATGCGCGCAGCTCGCGCTCACTGAGCTCGTAACCGGCCCGCAGGTACTCGCCGAAGGCCAGTCGATCGACGCCTCGTGTTGAGGCGCAGGCCGTCAGAGTCAACGTGACAGCAACAGCGAGAAGAGTGGCGTAACGCATTGATCCCCCAATTCGGCCCTGTGGCAACGAAATCAGAGCATAGCAGCCGGGACGGTGCTTGCCTTGGACAGGTCCGCTCTGATTGAATCGTCGCCGCATCGGTGTTCCCGGCTCCATCGCCGTTGGTCCCATGGAGCGCTTTCGCCACTGGGCCGATCAGGGCACACCACAATCATTACAGGAGCAGGGGTATGCGGGCGGTTTTATCGGGCATTGGCTTGATCAGCTATTTCGTGTTGTGCGTGGCTCTGTTCCTCGTGTGGGCACCTCGCTTCTTTTATCTGAACATCGACATGCCGCCGCAGTTCACGCTGGAATACGCGTCGGTTAGCGGGCTGGTGTTCGCGTTTTTTCTGGTGTCGGTAATCGCCGCGCAAGCTGTCGCGCCCAAGTTCTCTGCATGGCTGGTGCTGCAGGTGCTGATTGTGGGCACCAGCTTCTGGTTCTGCCTTTACACCTTCGATTTCAAGGCGCAGTCCGATCTGTTCGCGTTCATACACATCGTCACCTGCGGGTTGTTTCTGTTCCTGAACATGCGCAGCTACAGCCGTCTGAGCAACAGCGACGACGCCTGAGCCCCATCCTCACTCCAGCAAGGCGTTCGAATTGCCCGCACCGCAACGTAGTCGCAGCGAGTACCGTTTCTGGTATCCATTGCAAATCCGATGGGGCGACATGGACAGCCTCGGCCATGTCAACAATGCCCGCTATTTCACCTTCTCCGAAACGGCGCGGCTGGCCTATCGCGATGCGCATTTTTCCGGTGTGGAGCTGCCGCCGAATCAGGATCTGATTCTTGCCCGAACCGGTTGCGACTTCATTCAGCAGCTCAAATATCCAGACGATCTGGACCTGGGTTGCCGCGTCATGAAGCTCGGCCGCAGCAGCATCGTATTCGACGTTGCAATGTTCCGGACGAACAGCGATCAGCTGGTCGCCGTGAGCGAAGCCATCACCGTCTGGTTCGACTATGGCGCGCAAACCACGGTGCCTGTGCCGGATGCGTTGCGCGACGCGCTGACCGCGTTCGAGCCGGGCCTGGGGCAGGCGTCCTAGGGAAGCCCTAGAGTCTCAGCGCCGCCAGTTCGCGGCTCGGCGCACCGTGTGCCCAGTAGGTCTCAAATTGCGCCAGCAGCGCGGCTGCACGGCCGGCGTCGTCGCGACGGGCCACGGCATGGTCGTCGGTGAATTCGTGACGCAGCAGGTAGCCCTGGCGGTCGG
The DNA here is from genome assembly GCA_023146115.1 of Abyssibacter sp. GTDB lineage: Bacteria > Pseudomonadota > Gammaproteobacteria > Nevskiales > OUC007 > Abyssibacter. The sequence continues at coordinate 23,044 of JAGLCS010000140.1, forward strand.
CGATGATCCATTCCGCCCGCAGCGTGTCCGCCGGCGGCGTGGCCGCTCGTATCTGGATTCTGCTGGGGATGGTCCGCGCCAGCTCAACCAGTCGATGGGCGCCGTCGGATAGTACTTGCTCGGGACGCCGCACCAGGATGCGGACGCGGTGTTTGGCATGCCCGGTCACCAGGCTGCGCAGTGTTGCAGCCAGTTCGGTGGAACCGTAAATCCGAGGCGTCAGCGATTCCGAAAACAGCGCCAGCTCCCGCTCGGCACCCGCAGCGATGTGCCAGAGTCGCTGCTCCAGATCATCGTGTGCACCCTCCATCACCTTTGCCAGCTCGCTAGCAGGCCAGCGCCTGCTCCGCCGCGTTACCCACGTAGCTGGCGGGTGTCATGTCCAGCAGCCGGGCCTTCACGTCGTCCGGCAGGGCAAGGCCGTTGATGAACTCGGCCATGCGCGCCTGATTCACGCGCTGGCCGCGCGTGAGCTTCTTGAGCTGTTCGTAGGGCTTTTCGATGCCGTAGCGGCGCATCACCGTCTGGATGGCCTCGCCGAGCACTTCCCAGTTGGCGTCCAGATCGGCAGCCATCGTGTCCGGGCTCGCTTCCAGCTTGCCGATGCCCCGGTTGAGCGACTGCAGGGAAATCATCACGTGGCCCATGCCCACGCCGAGGTTGCGCAAGGTCGTGGAGTCCGACAGATCACGCTGCCAGCGCGACACCGGCAGCTTGTCGGCCAGATGCGCCATCATGGCGTTGGCGACTCCCAGGTTGCCCTCGGCATTCTCGAAATCGATCGGGTTCACCTTGTGCGGCATGGTTGACGAGCCCACCTCGGTTTCGACCATGCGCTGCTTGAAATAGCCCAGCGAGATATAGCCCCAGATATCGCGCGAAAAATCGACCAGGATGGTGTTGACGCGCATGACCGCGTGAAAATACTCGGCGATGTAGTCGTGGGGTTCGATCTGCGTCGTCGCCGGCGCCGGTGCGATCTCCAGCCGATCGAGTACCGACTGCGAAAGCGCGGGCCAGTCGACTTCCGGGTAGGCCGCCATGTGAGCGTTGAAGTTGCCGACCGCGCCATTGATCTTGCCCTGGATCACCACGGCGGCCAGCGTGTCGCGTTGCCGGCGCAGGCGGTGCACGAACACGGCGATTTCCTTGCCCAAGGTCGTCGGCGAAGCCGGCTGCCCATGGGTGCGGGACAACATCGGTTGCCGGGCCAGTTCGTGCGCCATGCTGCGCAGCCGTTCGATCAGATCATCCAGTGCCGGCAGCATGAATCGCTTGCGAGCGTCGTTCAGCATTTGCGCATGCGCGAGGTTGTTGATGTCTTCCGACGTGCAGGCGAAATGAAGAAACTCCATCACGGCCGCCAGCTCAGGTTTCGCCGCGAAGCGTTCCTTGAGGAAGTATTCCACCGCCTTGACGTCGTGATTCGTCGTGTCCTCGATGGTCTTGACGCGCTGCGCGGCGGTCAGGTCGAAGCTCTGATCAATGTCGTCCAGCAGGGTTTCGGCGTCCGCCGAAAACGCGGGCACTTCCGGGATATCCGGCTGTGCGGCCAGTGCGCGCAGCCACGAGATCTCGACCCGAAGCCGGTAGTGCATGAGGCCGTATTCGGAGAATATCTCGCGCAGGTCCCATGTTTTATCGGCATAACGACCATCAATCGGGGACAGAGCGGACAGCGATGTGAGCTTCATGCGGCAGCACATGGGGTGAAGGGGGGCGCGTATTCTAACGGAGCCATGACGATCCTGGGCGCAGCCAAGCTGTTCGCGTTTGGGTCTGGATGGCAGACGCGTTAGCCTGCGGTCCACCGTTTTTGAACCCAGCTCACGGGCGGAGTGGTAGGTAGCACATGAGCAAGACCCGAATCGAGCGCGACAGCCTGGGTGAACTTGAAGTGCCCGCGGATGCGCTTTGGGGCGCTCAGACGCAACGAGCCGTCGAGAACTTTCCGATCAGCGACCGGCGAATGCCGCGGCTGATGATCCGGTCGCTGGGTCTGATCAAATCCGCCGCCGCCCGCGCCAACCGGGCTTTGGACCTGATGCACGGTTCGATCGCCGCTTCGATCATCACGGCCGCCGAGCAAGTGGCCGATGGCGAATACGATGCCGAGTTTCCGGTCGATATCTTCCAGACCGGGTCAGGCACCTCCAGCAACATGAACGCCAATGAGGTCATCGCGGCCCTGGCAAAGCAGGCGGGTGCCGACGTGCATCCCAATGATCACGTCAACATGAGCCAGTCCTCGAACGACGTCATCCCCACGGCCATTCACGTGGCCTGTGCGCTGGGTATCGCCGAATCGCTGGTGCCCAACGTCAAGCACCTGATCGATGTGCTGGAAGCCCGTGCCGACGAACTGGATGGCGTCGCCAAAACCGGGCGCACGCACCTCATGGATGCCATGCCCATCACGTTCGGCCAGGAGTTGCGCGCATGGTCGTCGCAGCTCGACGCCGGGCTCAATCGATTCACCGATGTGCGCAAGCGGCTCTATGCCTTGCCACAGGGGGGCACCGCGGTGGGTTCGGGTATCAATGCCCACCAGAACTTCGGCTCGGTATTCGCCGGGGAGCTGTCCGACCTCACGGGGCTGCCGTTTTCACAGGCGCTGGACCATTTCGCAGCCCAGGCCAGTCTGGATACCTTGTTGGAAGTCTCCAGCCACCTGCGCAGCCTGGCGGTGACATACACCAAGATCGCCAATGACCTGCGCTGGATGAACTCCGGTCCGCTGGCCGGGCTGGGGGAGATCGAACTGCCGACCCTGCAACCGGGTTCATCGATCATGCCGGGCAAGGTCAATCCGGTGATCCCGGAAGCGGTGGCGATGGTGGCCGTGCAGGTCATCGGCAACGATGCCGCTGTGGCCGCAGCCGCGCAGTCTGGCAACTTTCAGCTCAACGTGATGCTGCCGGTGGTCGCATCGAACCTGGTCGAATCCATCGAGCTGCTGGCGAGTTCGGCGCGGGTGCTGGCCGACAAGGCCATTCAGGGGTTTACGGTGAATCACGACAACGTGGATGCGGCCCTGGCGCGTAATCCGATTCTCGTCACCGCACTCAACCGCGAGATCGGCTATGACCTGGGTTCGAAGATCGCCAAGGAAGCGTACAAGACGGGCCGGCCCGTGCTGGATGTCGCGATGGAGCACACCGACCTGGGCGAGGAACGTCTGAAGGCGCTGCTGGACCCGATGGCCCTGACGCGCGGCGGCCTTCCCGGCGAGCAATAAAAAGCCGCCGCGGCGAGTGCCACGGCGGCCTTGGCGGTTCAGGCCGCGATCAGCGGATCAGCGACACCGATTCCGGCTTGGTCACGGCAATCTGCGCATCTGCGGCCACGTTGTTCTGCCCCGAGAGGTTCAGCACATCGTTGTAGCGGAGTACCAGGTCATTGGACTTCTCCGCGATGTACGCGGCGTTCCCGTCAAAGCTCAGATCCACCGGGTTGCCCAGGCTGGTCTGGTCGCCACCGATTTGCGCACGCACGTTGACCATGCCATTGGCGCCGGAGGCATTGTCGATCACGAATAGCTGTCCGTCCGTGGCATCGGCAGCGTCGCCCACGTCGGTCACGATCAGCTGGTTACTGGCCGCGACGTAAACAATGCCGTGCAGGTTCACGGAGATCTGCGTGCCGCCCGATGCCGGCACAATCGTGCGTGACACGGTGGCGCCGGCCTCGGTTGCGGCGCGCGCCCCGAAGTTGTCATACACCAGCACCGAGCCATCGGTGCCGGCGACGAACAGCCGGTCGGCGGCCAGGTCGTAGTCCAGATCCCAGATTGACGCGGCGCCCACATCGGTCACGTTGATGACCGGCGTCGTGTCGCCATCGGCTTCCAGGCTGAAGCCCTTGATGCCGGGCTCGCCGTTGTCGGCGATCAGCACCAAACCTTGCGCCTGCACGATCTCCACGCCTTTGGGACTGTTCAGCGTCGAACCGGCGCCGGCGATCAGTCGGTCGGTGTTGGCGTCGTCAACCGCTGCATCACCGCGAGCACCGACCGTGTTGATGACCAGCATGCCGGCATTGGCGGCGCCAGCCGATCCGTTGTCATACGAGACATAGGCATGGCCGCGCGCATCGACCTGAATGCTCTCCAGCTGTCGCGCCGGGGTGCCGACCGTACCGCCGGCACTGGCGTCCACGCGGCCCATCTCGGCTGACAGATCCGTTTCGAGCAAAACGATCTGCCCGGTGTCGCCCACGCCGCCAAACAGCCCGCCTGGCGGCGCCGGGTTTGTTGCCACGACCAAGGCCGTCACGCTGTCAGGTGTCGTGATATCCGACGTATCCACCGGCAGGTTGGTGCTGCGGCGCAGTACCGCAACGGATTCCGGCGCGGCGGACGGACGGGCATAGTCGGGATCAATGTCGCCGGAGGCCGACGTGACGCCCCGGAAGCTCAGGACCAGTCCGTTGGCTTTTTCGGCAACTACGGCCGTGTTGCCGACCAGCACGACATCCACCGGATTGCCCAGGCGCGTGCGCGGCCCGCCGATACGCGCATCGGCGCTGATGCCGCCGGCTACCGTTCCGTCGTCGGTGAGCGTGAAGATCTGCCCGTCGTCGGCCACCGCGGCATCACCGACATCGGTGACGACCAGTTGATCGTCCAGGATTGCGATGCCGTGCAGGTTGACAGACAACTGCGCGCCATCCCCATCCGCGGGAAAGATGCTGCGATCCGCCACGGCATTCAGATCGGTGGAGAAATCATCGAAGATCTCGACCGTGCCGTTGGTCAGCGCGGCATAAAGCCGATCGCTGGATTCGTCGTAGGCGATATCCCAGGGCGCCGCCACGGTGGCGATGGTGTTCAGCGGCGCGGCGCCGTCGCCAGCGGTGCTGGAAAACACCTTGATGTCGGCGGCGGCATTGTCCGCCACCACCACGCGGCCGAGCGCGTCGATGACCACGATGCCCTTGCCGGCGAAGCCGCCGGCCAGCGCGGCAGAGCCGTCCAGCTGACGGTCGAATCCGGTCACGAACTCGCTGCCATCGGCCCGTGAAGCGAAGTTTGCGAACACGCGCAGCCCGGTGAAGTCGCCGCTGTCGCCAGCCTGATAAAGCGTGCCGGTTTCATCGAAGGCGATGCCTTCGTTGCTGCCGGAGTTGAACTGGCTGGCCAGGGTATCGAGATCCGGGGAGTAAACATCCAGTGAGGCGGAGGCATCCGCCGCGTTCGTCGCAACCACGATGGACGCATCCGGCGGTGAACTGCCGTTGCCGCCATCGCTGTCACCACAGGCGGCGAGCGACAGTGCAATCGCGCCTCCGAGCAAACAATTTGGGACAATGGTGGTCTTCATGACGTGCCTCCATGCAGGCGCATACGAGCGGGGTGTCAATCCCATGCAAACAGATACGAACGTGGTCCTCAAACACTGACCACCGCAGAGAAGGGGAGTTGCCGATGTTGATGACGTTCCGTCCGATGATGGCGGCGGGTGCGCTGATTGCGTTTGGCGCGTTGGGCTTTGCGCTGGTGCTGCAGTACGCCTTCGAAATGGAGCCATGCCCGATGTGCATCTTCCAGCGTGTGGCGATGGTCGGCGTCGGCGTGGTGATGCTGGTGGCGGCGCTGCACGGTCCGCGCGGGTTCGGACGCTGGGTTTATGCGGGGCTGTCGATCGTCGCCGCCGGGATGGGGATTGCCATCGCCGGGCGGCATGTCTGGCTGCAAAGCCTTCCGCCGGATCAGGTCCCGGCCTGCGGCCCGTCGCTGGACTACATGCTGGACATCATGCCGGCCTGGGATGTGATCCAAACGGTGCTGGCCGGCGACGGCAACTGCGCCATCATCGATGCCAGCTTTCTCGGTCTCTCGCTGCCGGGTTGGACGCTGGTGGGCTTCGTTGCGCTGGCGATCTGGGGCATCATCGCGGCTTCGCGTCCAACCAAACCAGCCGGAGTCATGGAATGAGCTACGCCGTCACCGATCTTTGCGATGCCCACAGCGACAAAATTCAGGTCGCCGAGCCGATGTTCGCCGATTTCGGCGGTGTGCTGGCGTTCTCCGGCCCGATTCGCACGCTCAAGTGTTTTGAGGACAACAGCTTCGTCCGTAGCGAGCTCGAAAAGCCGGGCGAGGGCCGCGTGCTGGTCGTCGACGGCGGTGGGTCGCTGCGTTGCGCACTGCTGGGCGGCAACCTGGCCGAGCTCGCCGAGGACAACAACTGGGCCGGCGTGGTGGTCAACGGTTGCGTGCGTGACTGCGAAGAAATCGAAGGCTGCTCGGTCGGCGTCAAGGCAGTGGCGGCCCACCCGCTCAAGAGTCGCAAGCAGAACATCGGCGAACTCGGCCTGCCGGTGAAGTTCGGTGGCGTGGAGTTCCGCGAAGGCGACTACCTCTACGCTGATGTCGACGGCCTCATCACGGCTGCTGAAGCGCTGGAACTGTAAACGCCTATAGCGGAAATGCTGGCGAATTCAGTGGCCTGCGGAACTAAGCTCACGCTACTGAGAATGTCGCCCGGCCTGTTTTCAGGCAGCCGCTTTGCGGCGTGAACAGACCCGCGATTCCCTAGGTGCCTGCCGTCGCTATAATGCGCGCCCTGTCGGGCTCCTGCGCAATTCCCCCGCCGGGCAGTACCGCTGTGCATTCAGGTCAACCACGACTTACATGACGGAAACGGTCACCACGGTAGGCAATGTCGACATCCTCGGCCCGTTCGAACCCGGTTTTGAACGGGTCCTGACGGAAGAGGCTGTTGCGTTCACCCGCCAGCTGGTCAGCCGGTTCAGGCCAACCGTGCGGGCCTGTCTGGCCACACGTTCGGCCAAGCAGGCGCTGTTCGACCGGGGCGTAACACCCGAATTTCTGCCGGACACCCAGCACATTCGCGAGGCGAGCTGGCGCGTCCGCGGCATTCCACGAGATTTGCGAGACCGCCGCGTGGAGATCACCGGCCCGGTTAATCGCAAGATGGTCATCAACGCCCTGAACGCGCCGGTGCAGTGTTACATGGCCGATTTCGAGGACAGCCAGGCGCCCACCTGGTCTGGCCTGATGCATGGCCAGCTCAACCTGATGGATGCCGTCGCCGGCACCATCGAATACACCGACCCAAGCAGCGACAAGGCGTACCGCCTGAACGAATCACGGGCCACGCTCATCGTGCGGCCCCGTGGCTGGCACATGGTCGAACGCCACCTACGCATCGACGGTGCCCCGGCCACGGCCGCCATTGTCGATTTCGCGCTGTTCTTCTTCCATAACGCCAAGGCGCTGCTCTCGCAGGGCTCCGGGCCGTACTTCTATCTGCCCAAGATCGAATCCCACCTGGAAGCGCGGCTCTGGAACGACATTTTCAACGCGGCGCAGGACGAGCTTGGCATCAACCGCGGCACCATCAAGGCCACGGTACTCATCGAGACGCTGCCCGCAGCCTTCGAGATGGACGAGATCCTCTACGAACTGCGCGACCATGTGGTCGGCCTCAACTGCGGCCGCTGGGACTACATCTTCAGCATGATCAAGACGCTCAAGCTGCAGCCGGGCCGGGTGATGGCCGACCGCTTCGTGGTCGACATGGCGCAGCACTGCATGGACAGCTACTCCAAGCTGCTGTGCCAGACCTGCCACCAGCGCGGCGCGATGGCGATGGGTGGCATGTCCGCGTTCATCCCGGTCAAGAACGACGAGGCCGCGAACGAAAAGGTCTTTGCCAGGGTGCGCGCCGACAAGCAACGCGAAGTCGCCAACGGCCACGATGGCACCTGGGTGGCGCATCCGGGTCTGGCGCCGGTGGCTCGGGCGGTGTTCGACGAGCACATGCCTACGCCCAACCAGATCGACAAGCCGCAGGACTGGCGCATCTTCACCGACGACTTGTTGCGGCAACCCGAAGGTCCGATCACCGAGGTCGGCCTTCGCAACAACATCAGTGTGGCGGTGCAGTACATCGAAGCGTGGATTTCCGGCAACGGCTGCGTGCCGCTGTACAACCTGATGGAAGATGCCGCCACCGCCGAGATCTCACGCACGCAGGTCTGGCAGTGGATTCATCATCCCGAGGGGCAGCTCGAGGACGGCCGCGAGGTCACCGTCGAGCTGTTTGAACAGCTTCTCTCGGAAGAGATGGAAAACATCAGAGCCGAAGTGGGGGAGGCGCGTTTCGAATCAGGACGCTTCACCGCCGCGCGAGACCTGATGCACCGGCTATGCATTGCTGACGAATTGGCAGACTTTCTGACCTTGCCGGCCTACGAGCTGCTGCCGTGAGTGGCCATCACGGCATGCGCGAGATCGCGTCATCGCCCGCCGGCTTGTTCCGCTAGTCCAGTTCGCTGGCAAC
>JAGLCS010000141.1 GCA_023146115.1 Abyssibacter sp.
GAATCTTCCGGGACCCGACACTTAGTGGAGCCCCATTAAATGGGTTCACAATTGTCACCTGAGCACCCGGCAAAGGCTGGAAGTAGCCCGTATAAGGATTCCTGGTATCGATTCGCCCCCTAAGTTCGGTTGCCCAAGAGACTTGGAAGATTCCCGTTAGGATGAAGAGCAGCAACCAGACTGAGTAGGAAATGCGATTCCGGTGTCTATTGACCATTAGTCGCTCCTTCCGGAAGGTATCGTGTAGCAGGACCTGGCGGCGGATAAGGTCTAGCCGTTAACGGGTGCTGCCTTAGTACCACCGGTTTCAGTACAGTTACATGCTTCTTTGCATGATCAATGACTATCTCATCATCGGCAAGGGAAGCTAAATTCAAATCTTTCGCTCCACCTTGGGTCGTAAAAACGACTACCGGCCATTCACTTCGATCAAGACCTGGAAGCCTAAGTACCGCACGACTTGAGCTGACCCGATGAAGCTCGGGCTTTAACAGGACTTTGACGTCATCAAAAACAACTGGCTGAGAATTGGAATCATACCCATGGATTTCTGCCTCCACAGTCCAAGAAGGACTGTAAAAGCTGGAAATCGAACCAAGCAGGCTATTGAGCGGAGATAAGACAATGAATGTAAGAACGATAAAGTATGCTGCAAATGCTCCCGACGCATTCCAAGTCAACGCGCCAAGTGACCCAGACGCAGCAACGTGTGTCTTAGGAAATATTCTGTAAATAAGTATTGCCGGAAGAAGCGGTAGCGCTACGAACAACACTAACGCAAGAGCCGACAATAGTGCCAATACGACTTCTGCGCTCATATAGTTATCCGAAAAATTGGAGGGTAGTAATCGTAAGCTAGTAGCGCGTGATGGGCTAATGGGGCATAACGCCTATTAGGCGACCTATCCAACATCCAGATGTAGATAGAACTATCCACATCTAGATATCCACGCTCGATTCCATCCATGTCTATATATCCCCTGCTCCCGGCCAAGGCTCAGTATTGCCCTGAATCACGCGGCCGGACAAGCCAAGCCTCTGCACGTCTGATTTCGAGATCTCCCACCAGCGCCGCTGCGGGTTCCATCGCCCGCCTGCCGCTCGAGCTTTTCGTTGGAGGTCTTTCTCGTCATAGCCGATTTGTACGGCGCATGTTCCGGCCTGCTGGGGATGGGGTGAGGCATTGTGCTGTATGGATGTTGGTACAGGCGGCATCCAGAAGCGTTCTTCGACGATGAGTTCGATCGTCTTGTAGCGCTTGGCGGCATCTGCATCGTAGACGTAGCGCACCCGCAGCAGCCGATCGCCGTGTTCGGCGAGCAGTTTCTTGGTGCCGGGGTCGCCCGGTCGCAGGGTGAGTCGCGTTTGCATGGATGCTGGGTGCCGGTGTCGGCAAGGGGCTCTCAGTGATTAACGAGAACGCCCTGCTTTTCCGGACATTGGATTTGCACAATGCTGTTTCCGGGCACAAAAAAACCGCAGGCGTCGCCACCTGCGGGTTGTTTGTTGATGTTGCCGTTGGTGCTTACACACGGTGTTACTCGGGGCCCGCCGTTACCACTGCCACGTGCGCCGCATCGATATCGGCATTGATATAGGCCATGCCCAGGGTGTGCAGGTACTCGAGGCGATCGGCCTTCATCAGGTCGATATCCGGCACGTTCAGATTATTCGCCTGGTAGATGCCGGCAAGGTAGGCCATGTACGCCTCGCCTGCGTCATGCAGCAGCAAGGTGGCGGCGCCGACATCCGGTTTGACCTGGGCGTTGAGGCTCTCGGGCAAGGTGGCGGCAAACACCACGGGTTGCTCGTGGCCGCCAAAGCGGCTGCTGCGTTTTTGCACGATCTGCTGCGCCCAGTAGTACGCGAGTTCCTTGCTGGGGGTGAGGTAAACCGGCTCGGTTGTGGCCTGAAAGCTGTTGCCGATGGTCGCCATGGTCTTTTCGGTGGCCGCTTGCATGTCGCGGTCGCCGGAGCGCTTGATGCCGTGCCGGGCAATCGATTCGGCCAATGCGGATGATGTGCCGTGATACCAGGTGTTGCTGGTGGCATAACCATGCTCGCTCAGCAGTGCATGGCTGTCTTTCAGGTGGTCGGGAGGCAGTGTCGAATCAGGCATGGTGGATGGCACTCCAGCTCATAAAAAAGGCGGCCCCAGCAGGAACCGCCTTTTCGCTCAAGATGGCCCCGGCGCATCGGGCACCGGGGCTTTCAAGGCTCTCGGATCAGCTGAACTGGTTCGAGGTGTTGTTCGCGCCGCCGGCCTTGAGGGCACGGTCGCCTGCGAAGTATTCCTTGTGGTCGTCACCGATGTCGGAGCCCGACATGTTCTGGTGCTTCACACAGGCGATGCCCTGGCGGATTTCCTTGCGCTGCACGCCGGCCACGTAGCCCAGCATGCCCTGGTCGCCAAAGTATTCCTTGGCCAGGTTGTCCACCGACAATGCCGTGGTGTGGTATGTCGGCAGGGTGATCAGGTGATGGAAGATGTTCGCATCACGTGAGCAATCGGCCTGGAAGCTACGCACCTTGTCGTCGGCATCGGCAGCCAGTTCGGAGTCGTCGTACTTGGCGTTCATCAGGTCGGCGCGGTCGTATGCCGACACGTCCTTGCCTGCTTCAACCCAGCGGTCGTAAGCCTGCTGACGGAAATTCAGCGTCCAGTTGAACGACGGGCTGTTGTTGTAGACCAGCTTGGCGTCCGGGATTTCCTCGCGCACGCCGTTCATCATCGCGGTGATGTCGGCAACGCTCGGGGTGGCGGTTTCGATCCAGATCAGATCGGCGCCGGCACGGATGGCCTCAATCGAGTCGAACACGCAACGCTCTGGGCCGGTGCCCGAACGGAACTGGTACAGGCCAGACGGCAGGCGCTTGGGGCGCACCAGCTTGCCATCGCGGCTGATCAGCACATCGCCTGGGGCGGTGTCTTCCGGTGCAACTTCTTCAACGTCGAGGTAGGAGTTGTAGCGGTCGCCCTGGTCGCCCGGCTCGTTGACCACGGCAATTTCCTTGGTCAGGCCAGCGCCCTCGGAGTCGGTGCGCGCAACGATGATGCCGTTGTCGATGCCCAGTTCCAGGAATGCGTAGCGCAGCGCGCGAATCTTGGCGTGGAAGTCGGCGTGCGGCACGGTGACCTTGCCGTCCTGATGACCGCACTGCTTCTCGTCGGCCACCTGGTTTTCGATCTGCAGCGCACAGGCGCCGGCTTCGATCATCTGCTTGGCCATCAGGTAGGTGGCTTCGGCGTTACCAAAGCCAGCATCGATGTCGGCAATGATCGGCACCACGTGGGTTTCGTGGTTGTCGATGGCGTTCTGCACTTCGGCTTCCTTGGCCGAATCGCCGGCTTCGCGCGCTGCATCCAGCTCGCGGAACAGCATGCCCAGCTCGCGGGCATCAGCCTGGCGCAGGAAGGTGTAGAGCTCTTTGACCAGCGAAGCGACCGTCGTCTTTTCGTGCATCGACTGGTCAGGCAGCGGGCCAAATTCAGAGCGCAGCGCAGCGACCATCCAGCCCGACAGATACAGGTACTTCTTGTCGGTGCTGCCGAAGTGCTTCTTGATGGAGATCAGCTTCTGCTGGCCCACGAAACCGTGCCAGCAACCCAGCGACTGGGTGTACTTGGTCTTGTCCTTGTCGAACTCGGCCATGTCACGACGCATGATGTCGGCCGTGTACTGGGCGATCTCCAGGCCGGTCTTGAACTTGTTCTGCGCACGCATGCGGGCTGCAGATTCGGCATCGATCTCATCCCAAGAGCTGCCTGCAGCTTCTTTGACGCGCTGCAGTGAGGCGATGTCGTCCTTGTACTGTGTCATATTGAAAACCTGTTGATTGATCAAAAGACAAGAGCCGCAAGTCGTGGTGTTGGTCGCCGGGGCTCCTGAAACGCGGCCGCATTCTAGCGACCCTTGGATAATAATTCTAATAAATGGCTATTATTCTCACTATTCATGCAATGAATAGATGAAGCCCTCGCGAGTTGCACCGAATGGCGTCCGCGGTCGCGCAGGCTATCTCAATGATGAACCGGTATGAACCTCAAGCACATTGACCTGAATCTACTGGTGTATCTGGATGTGTTGCTGCAAACCTGCAGCGTCACCCAGGCCGCCGAGAGTATGGGCATCAGCCAGCCGGCCATGAGCAATGGCCTGCGGCGGTTGCGCGAGTTGTTCTCCGACCCGCTGCTGATTCGCACCAAGGACGGCATGGCACCCACCGAGCGCGCAAGGGCCTTGCAGCCACTGGTTCGGAAAATCGTTGCCGATGTCGAACTGGCCGTGGAACCCGACAAGGGCTTCGAGCCCGCAAACGCCGAGCGTGTATTCAGGTTGTCGGTGAGCGATTACAGCGAATGCACCTTGCTGCCGCCCTTGCTCCGCGCCATGCACAACATCGCGCCAAACATCACGCTCGATATCTTAACGCCCAGCGACGTCAGCCACAGTGACGTAGAGGGTGGCAAGGTCGACCTGGTCATCAATCGTTTTGATGACCTGCCGCAGTCGTTTCACCATCAGACCATCTGGCGCGACAGCTTTTCGTGCATGGTCAGCCGCCACAACCCGATTCGCGACCACTTCGATCTGAGCAGTTATCTGGACGCCAGCCATGTTTGGGTGAGCAAAACCGGCATGGGCATCGGCGTGGGTGTAGAACCCGGCACCATGCAGCAGCTGGGTTGGGTGGATGATGCCCTCGCCCGCCTGGGCAAACGGCGCAAGATTCGTGTGTACACCCGTCATTATCAGGCCGCCATGCAGCTGGCCGAACTGGATGACCTGGTGATCACCCTGCCCAGCAAGTCGGCCAAGCTACAGAAAGACAATCCCGATGTGGTGATTCTGCCGCCGCCGTTCGAGATACCCGAAACCGAGCTGAAGATGGCGTGGAGTTCGTTGTTGCAACACAACCCGGCGCACCAATGGCTGCGCGGGCTGATCGCCAGGGTTGCCAGCGAACTGGACTAGCGGA
>JAGLCS010000142.1 GCA_023146115.1 Abyssibacter sp.
TCAAGCGATAAACCCAACATGCCCAGCCCGCCCATCTCGCGCAGGATCTCGCGGTCGAACTCGGCGTGGCGAAATGCCTGGACCACACGCGGCATCAACTGATCGCGGGCGTAAGCCCGAACCGCGTCGCGCATGGCCCGTTCATCCGCCTCCAGCTGGTCCTCCAGCCTGAGCGGATCACTCCAGTCGAAAGCGGCCGGCATCAGCCGAGCATGCCCTCGACCTTGTCGATGTACTGCTGCTTGGCGGTGTCGCTGTCGGTGCCCTTCTTCTTCGCCCAGGCGTCGTATTTCGCACGCCCCACCATGTCCAGCATGCCGGGGCGCTTGCCGGACACGTCCCCGGCCGAACCCTGCTTGAACAAGGCGTAGAGTTCGAGCAGGTCATCGTTGCTGGGACGCTCGGTCAGCGTCTTGACGTCTTTCTGAGCTTGTTCAAACGCGGCGTTTAGATCAGACATGGAAATGGGGTGTCCCGTGAAAAAGATTGGCCGCCGATCATCGCATAGCCGCCTGCCCGGAACACTGACCGCCGTGCCGCACTCGACGGTTCTGGCTGGCTAAAGCTTGCCGAAAAACGGTTCCGAGCCGCCACGGGTCAGCGGCCAGGCGTAGCCCAGTTCCAGCGTAAGATCGACGAAGGTCTGGATCCGCCAACGCAGGCCGATGCCGGCATCGGCCTGGGTGTGGCTGAGCGTCAGGTCGTCGAAATCCTCGTAGGTCCGTCCCAGATCCATGACAACCAGGCCGCGCACCGGCTTGTAGCCGAACAGTGGGCGCTGGTATTCCAGACTCAAGCGCCAGTAGGCGTCGCCTTCAAACTCTTCCTTGTCGAAGCCTCGCAAATTGCTGCCCCCACCCAGCCCGTAAGCATCAAAGTCGCGGGGGCCGCCGTGGTAGGAACCGACATCCGCGAGTATCCGCAATGTCTGGTGCGGCACATCCCACAGCGGTATGGCGCGGAAATAGCTTAGCCGCAGGTCGATGTAATCGTAGTCCGACGCAATGTCTTCGCTGGCAGCCTCGACACGCCAGCCGAACTGCCAGCCTGCCTGGCTGTAGAGCCGATCGTCGATCTGCTCGTAACGCCCCTGGATCACCGCCGCCGTCGCCATGCCGTTCTCCAACGGCGCTTCGGTGCCTCGCAGCGTCTCGTTCTGCCATAACAAGCCACCGCCAATACGCCAGCCCTGGCTGCCGTGGCCAGGCGTCAGCCGGCGTAACGCCAGCACGCTGAAGCGCGAGTAGTCTTCCTTGTAGTTGATGATCTCCCCGGCAGCGTCCTCTTCCTCTATCGGCGTGATGTCGTGGGAGACACCCAGGCCAACATCGATTGCAGAGTCCCAGGCGTACGGCGCGAAATAGTCGAACTCGAACTCAGTGGCATCGCCGCGGTCATCCTCAGCGTTCTCCTGGCGGGAGACCAGCGCTTCGAGTTGGTGGTTGAGCCCGCCCAGGTTCGACCAGTCGAGCTTGAAGCCGAAGGCGAACTCGCGATCGCTGTTGTAGTCCAGCCGCGGATACGGCAGCAGGTACCACTTCTCGACCACGGTGAACACCAGCGCCACACCACCATCGACGGGCACCTGGTCGACAATCACCTGCTTGAACAGGCCGATATTCTGGATCGCCTGACGGCTGTCCTTGATGTCGTTGGGGCGGGCGGGGTCGCCGACCTCGATGCGCATTTCGCGGTCCATGACCTTGCGCTTGGTGACGGTGTTGCCCTTGAACAGGATCTCGCGAACGATCGGATAACGTTCAGGCAGCGGCTCCAATTCGGCCGGCGGGACAGGCTGGACCGGCTCCACAGCTTCGGCGCACCCGAGCAGCGGACTCAAGACGAGCACCAGCCCGATCAGCCACTTCACGGCTCCGCCAGTCGCAAGATGGCTTCGATGGTCCAGCTCGGTTGCTCCCACAACACAAAGTGTCCTGCGTTCTCGATGCGATGAATGGTGACGGATTCAGCCGCCAGCCTGGATTCCGCGAAATCGGCCGTCGAAGGGCGCACCAGCGAATCTTCCATGCCCTGAATCAGCACAATGGGAAGCCGGGGCACCGTCCAGCCTGACCACAATGCCTGCAACTGTTGCTGCAATACCAGCACCTCGACATTGGCCTTGGCCAGCGGATCAGGAACGACAGCACGGATCACGGGCCATGACGCCACGCGGTTAAACCAGCGCGGCGCTTCCACCGCGGGGTCCAACGAGGCGGCGACCAGCACAATCCCGGCGATGCGATCCGGGGCATCACGCGCCAGTTGCATCGCGAGCGACCCACCCAGGCTATGGCCCACGAGAATCATCGGCGGCAGATCGGCGAACGCTTCGGCGAGTAATTCCGCCTGCCTGGACAGGCTGGGCTCCACGCCCCCTTCGGCCGATTCACCAAAGCCGGGACGATCCACCGCAATGCGATGAAACCCGGCCAGTTCCGGCGCATTCAAATAGTCGGCGTAGGCCTGCCAGTTCCCGGGCGTGCCGTGAATGAACAGCACCGGCGAAGCTGCCTCATCACCGACCTCGACCCAATGGATGCTGCGGCCATCGACCCGCACGGCCTGCTCGCGAGCACCCGGCACCAGATCTTGTACCCGACCCGTTTCATAAGGCGGGCCCAGGCAGGCGGCGAGCAGCGGCAGACACAACAGGCCCGAACACCAACCCCGCAAACGCCTCGCCCACGCGCAAACCATCACCGGACCCGCTCGCATTGCGCTCAACCCCCGGCAGGAAGAACCGCCCCGCACCGCTCCCAGGTCTCGAAGCTGTAGGCGTGGACATGACGCGCGTCCGGCGCGTGGTGATCGCGTTGTACGCACCGCCAATCCGGCTCACCAAATGCCGGGAACCGGGTGTCACCGACAACGCGGGTGTGCACACGGGTGAACTCAATGACCGAGATCTGCGGCCAGAACAACCGGTAAACCTCACCGCCGCCGACGAGCATCAAGGCCGAAGCATCGGCGGCCGCGGACAACGCGGCGTCAACCGTCTGCACAACGGTGACACCCTCGGCACGCCAGTCCGGCTGCCGGGTCAGCACGAGATTCTGACGCCCCGGTAGCGGACGACCGATGGACTCGTAGGTCTTGCGTCCCATCAGGATGGGATGGCCCAGCGTCACCGCCTTGAAATGCTTCAGATCATTCGGCAAGCGCCAGGGCAGATCGCCGTCGACGCCGATGACGTTGTTCTCGTCGGCCGCAACCACCGCGACCAGCTTCAAATCGAGACCTGCGCCCTGAACAGTGACGCCACCATTTAATTTCTCCGGTTGTGAGCATGCGACTCTCATGGAACTGGACGCCTGCCGCAACCCCACCCGGCCTCCAATCTATGGCAAAGCACTATCCGATCACTGTCACGAACGAAAGCCGGAGCAGCCGAGTTCAAAGCCTGGGATCGCGTTCGCGAGGGCCGGCCGTCTGAATCGCCATGAATCGCCATGGCATTACTAGACATCTCCGAGCCATACTGGATGGCAACTTAGGAGACGATCATGTCATACCAAATAACAGGTCGATTTTTGTCTCGGGCGTTACTTTCCATGGTTGCGCTTTTCGGCATTTCTGGCTGCTCAGATGGAGAGCCGCAAGCTGGCCACGTGCCCAGCCCGGACGTGAGCCGTTTCCCCCAATGTGGTTCTACCGACAAAGAACCATTCACCGGCTCCGCTCCGCCCGCTACGACAATCGCGATCAACGAGCAGTTACCAGCAGGGTTGGATGTTCAGTGCTACGACGAGATCGTGTTCGATGCGGAGGGTGACAGCGTCACGCTGGTTCATCTCGTGTATGGAGAAATCCGCGGGGACGGACTCGCGGACTACTCGGCGTCCGACCTTTGCGCGTTGGTCAGTTCTGACACCTCCGCGCTTTACGCAACACTCTATTACGATGACAGCGAGCGGCCGGTGCAGGTGACTGCGACCTGCAAGGACAGCGTGGCACCTGACAGTAATCTGGAATCCGCATCAGTCGAGTGCCGGGCGCAAATCCCCGGAAGAACGCATCCCGTGACCGAAACCGACGAGTGGGCTAACTTCGTACAGGATCAGGAGACGCCATACCAACGCTACAGCTTCTGCTTCTCGTCAACGAGGCCCCCGTCATTCGAAAAATGACGTCACATGTCGGTTGCGCGACCTCCGACCAGTGTAGGTCTAACCCGGACCACCGCCACGAGCTTCAAATCGAGACCTGCGCCTTGATGTGCGGATGGCTTTGGTAACCCTCTAGCGTGAAGTGCTCGAAGCGGAAGTCTTCGATGTTCGAAATCGAAGGCTCAAGGCGCATCGTCGGCAGCGGGTACGGCTCACGGGTCAATTGTAGCTGGGCCTGATCCAGGTGATTGAGATACAGGTGGGCATCCCCCAGCGTGTGGACGAAATCCCCCGGCTCGTAGCCGC
Source organism: Abyssibacter sp. (assembly GCA_023146115.1). Taxonomy (GTDB): domain Bacteria; phylum Pseudomonadota; class Gammaproteobacteria; order Nevskiales; family OUC007; genus Abyssibacter. The sequence goes on from JAGLCS010000142.1 coordinate 4,416, forward strand.
AGACCTGGGCCAGCATCAGCGTCAGCAGCGCATAGGAGGCGATGTTGAACGGCACGCCGAGGAATATGTCCGCGCTGCGCTGGTAGAGCTGGCAGGAGAGCTTGCCGTCGGCCACATAGAACTGGAACAGGCAGTGGCAGGGTGGCAGCGCCTGCAACCCGGCCTCGGCGTTGTCCACCGGTGACTTGCCCGGGTCCGGTAGCACGGTCGGGTTCCACGCCGACAGCACATGCCGCCGCGAGTCGGGGTTGGTCTTGAGGTTCTGCACCAGCTCGGCGAGCTGATCGACGACGACACCGTTGGGCCCCTCCCAGGCCCGCCACTGCTTGCCGTAAACCGGGCCAAGATCACCGGATTCGGTCGCCCATTCGTCCCAGATCGACACGCCGTTGGCCTTGAGATAGGCCGTGTTGGTCTCGCCGGCGATGAACCACAGCAACTCGTGGATGATCGAGCGCAGATGCAGCTTCTTGGTCGTCAGCATGGGAAAGCCCTGCGACAAATCGAAGCGCATCTGATACCCGAACACCGAGCGGGTGCCCGTGCCGGTGCGATCACTCTTTTCGGTGCCGTGGTCCAGCACGTGCTGCATCAGGTCGAGGTATTGCTTCATCAGGTTTTGGCGAGCGGTCGATCGTAGATTTTGCGGGTATAGGCGATAACCAGCAAAACGATGCCGGCGACGGCCATCGGCGCCGACAGCACCTGCCCCATGGTCAACCAGCCCCAGGCGAGGTAGCCGATATGTGCATCCGGCTCGCGGACGAACTCCACCAGCGAGCGGAACAACGCGTACAGCAGCAGGAACAGCCCAGATGCCGCCATGCGGGGTTTCGGGCGCGCCGTGAAGAACCAGAGAATCGCGAGCAGCA
>JAGLCS010000143.1 GCA_023146115.1 Abyssibacter sp.
ACCACGACCATGTCGCCCACTTCCCAAAAGGCTTTCTGTGTTTTTCGGGCGAAAAACATCAGGCAGACGATCACCCCGATCAGGCCGCCATGGAAACTCATGCCGCCCTGCCAGACCTTGTAGATCATGGTGGGATCGGCCAGAAATGCTTCGAAGTTGTAGAAGAACACGCTGCCGAGGCGCCCGCCGAGAATGATCCCCAGCACCGCGTAGAACAGCAGGTCCGAGATCTGGTCCTTGTTCCACGGCCAGTCTGCCTGGCGCGCGCGGTACCGCCCCAGGGCCCAGGCCAGCGTGAATCCGACCAAGTACGACAGACCGTACCAGTGCACCTTGATCGGCCCGAGCGCTATGGCGACCGGATCAAAATTGGGATGAACGAGCATGATGGGCTTCCCTGTAATGTTCGGACATTGTAGTGCCCCGCGTGACAGGACCGTGGCGGAGTTCTACCCCTCGACCGCACACAAAAACGCTTTGAGGTACTCGGTTTCCGGTATGGCCGGATGCACGGGATGATCCATCCCGGCGCCGCGCTGAGCCAGAACCACCAATTTGCGCCCGGCTTCCGCGGCGGCCTTGCGCAGGGCGCCACGCATCGCGTCGGCCGATAAATGGTGCGAGCAGGACGCCGCCAGCAACAGACCGCCGGGCGCCAGCACCTGCATCGCCAGGCTGTTGAGTTGCTGGTAGTGGTGCGTACCCGCCGCGATGTCTTTCTTGCGTTTGATCAGCGCCGGCGGATCGACGATGGCCAGATCGAAGCGCGCCTGTTCGGTCTGCAGTTGCTGCAGCACCGCTTTCGCATCCCCGGCTCGGGTCTCCACGGCAACACCGTTGCGCTGGGCGTTCGCTTGCGCCAGCTCCAGAGCTGCTTCAGAGGCATCCACGCAGGTCACGGATTGCGCGCCGGCGACGGCCGCGGTGACACCAAAGCCACCGATGTAACTGAACACATCCAGCACTCGCTGGCCCGGTGCCAGCTGTGCAACCAGTTGGCGATTGTCGCGCTGGTCAAAGTACCAGCCGGTCTTCTGGCCAGATTTCAGCGATGCGGCGAAGGTCCGCCCGGCTTCCGGCACGATGATCTCGTCCGGAATTACGCCGACCTCGCGGGTCTCGGGCTCCAGTCCTTCCAAGGCGCGCACCGGCGCATCGCAGCGCCAGTAGATTCCTGCGGGCGACAACGTCTCCTGCAACGCCGCCTCGACGGCATCGCGCAGGGCATCGATCCCGGCGGTCGTGCTCTGCGCCACCAGCACATCGCCATAGCGGTCGACCACCAGCCCGGGAACACCGTCGGACTCGCCGAACAGCAGCCGGTAGTAGCCCCCCGGATAGACGCGCTCGCGCAGGCGCAGGGCCTGCCGAAACCGTTCGGCAAACCAGGACTGATCGATGGTCGCCTTGGCATTGCGCGTCAACACGCGCGCGCAGATCAACGACGCCGGGTTGACGTACACCAACCCCAACGGCTTGCCGCGCGCATCCTCCAGCCTCGCCAGCGAACCGGGCTTGAAGCCGGTCAGCGGCGTGCGTGCAACGTCAACTTCGTTGGCGAACACCCAGAGGTGTCCGATCCGCAGACGGCGATCGGTATGCGGTTTGAGGCGCAGACTTGGTGGTTGGGACATCGTGGGTACTCGGCTGCGCCGCTCGGAGAGTGACCGCGGATCATACCGGCACCGTCGATTCGGTTTCTGCGTTAGCGTCAGATCAGGGCCAACACCATCCACAGAACGCCCGCATCCAGTTCGGATTCGCCTTGGGAAGCTCTGCTTTCATCAGCGCTTCCCGAGCTTCGCGCGCGTGGTTTCAATGCGCTCACGTGTGAGCACGGTACGGGCATGCTCCGGTCCCAGCGTGGCATCCAACCGTCCCGCTGCGCGTTCCAGCACCTGCAGCCCTTCCGCCTCGCGCCCCGACCGCACCAGACACCAACCCTGATTGCCCTCGAAAACCCCAAACAGAGGATGTGACTCGCCAATTTCGCCCACGGCGCGTTCCATCAATTCGGCAAAAGCCTGGTTGGCGTCGTCATAGCGGCCCGCGCCCATCAGCAGATAGGCCAGATTGTTGATCGGCGCCAGAACCTGGACGTGCGCCGCTCCGATCTCCGGTTGCAGACGAATAATCGTGCGTAGCGTGGCCTCGGCTTCGTCGACCTGACCAAGCTCTTCCAGGCTGTAGGCCTGTGAGTTCAATGCCGCCAGAGTCCGGATATTCGCCAGGCCCAGTTCTGCTTCGTAGGCCTTGCGCGCCGCCGTGGCCAATGCAAGGGACTCCTCGTACTGCTTCTTCTTGCCAAGAACCGCCGACAGATTGAGTTGATTGTCTGCAATTGCGTAGTGGCCGGGCGGATAAACCGATTCCGCAACGGCCAGCTGTTGCCGCAGCACCGACTCGGCCGCATCAAGCTGCCCGTCGAGTTCCAGAAATGTCCCGAGCAGATTGAAGGCTGTCTGGGTCTCGGGGTGTAGCGCGCCGAGCTTGGCCTTGATCACCTCGACCAGCTGTTCCAGCAAAGCGATGCCGTCGGCGTACTCGCCGGCATCGCGCCAGGCCACCGCCAGTGAGTAGCTGGCATCCATGGTCAGCTCATCGGATTCACCGAGCAGGGCCGTCGCACGTCGTTGCGTTGCCACGCCTAACGCGACCGCTTCGTCGAGTTGACCTTCGCCGGTGAGCGCACGCGTCCGGAGCACCGCAGCGCTGATCGCCTGGCGTGAATTCTGGTCGGCGCCGAGCAAGGGATGCTGCAGGGCATCACGCGCCGAGCGGTATTCCCCAGCGGCCTCCAGCGCACTTGCTAAATCGATGCGTGCATCCAACGCTGCATCACTGCCAGGGCCATCAGCGGTCTCAATGGACTCAAGCACCGAGCGCAACAAGTCCACGCCCCGGCCCGGTTCCCCGAGACGCGCGCGTGTTCGCCCGATCAGTCGCTGCAGCGACCAACGCACCCGTTCCGGCAATGCAGATCGCGCTTGCAGGTCCAGCTCAGCTGCATCGATCACATCCAGCACGCGCACATCCTTGCCCAGCGCATTCGCCGGATCGACGGCCACCAGCATGTCGCTAAGAAATGCATTGATGGCCGCGGTTTCCGAGGCACGTGTATCGGCCAAAGCCCTGGCGCGAGCTTCGGAAACGGCAAACTGGGCGGCCACCAGCCCCGCCACGATAACGGCGGCAATGGCAGCGATGGCGATTGTTGACAAGGCCCGGTGTCGCCGCACAAACCGCCCGACGACATAGCGAATCGTCGGCGGGCGCGCGGTGATCGGCTGGTGCGTCAGATACCGTTCCAGGTCATTGGCGAACTCGTCAGCGGATGCATAGCGCTGATCGGCATCGAAGCCCATGGCCTTCATGACAACGGTTTCGAGATCGCCACGTGCCGCCTCACAGTGCGACGACAGCCGCTGGGGTGAGCCGCGTTGCAAGCGCTCCAGCGCCCCCGCGAGGCTATGGCTCGGCAGGTCGGGGTAAGGCAGTGCGCCAGCGAAGAGCTCGTAGGCGATGACGCCGAGGGCGTAGACATCGCAGCGCGCGTCGATGGCATGGTCGTCTCCGACCATCTGCTCGAAACTCATGTACGGCAGGGTGCCGAGCACCTCGCCGACCCGTGTCATTTGGGTGCCCCCGTCATCGGCCACATGCGCGACGCCAAAATCCAGCACCTTCGGAGCGCCGTCTTTCCCCACCAGGATATTGGCCGGCTTGAGATCCCGATGGACCACACCCTTGAGATGCGCCGCATGCACCGCACGGGCAATGGTCACGATTAGGCGGACCTGTTGCGGCAGGGTCATGTCACCTGCGGCCTCACGCAGATCTCGGCCAGCGACATATTCCATCGCGAAATAGGCGATGGAGCCCGCCGGCCCATCAGAGACTCCGGCATCGTAAAGCCTGGCAATGCCAGGGTGCTCCAGCGCGCCGAGCACCCGGATCTCCCGCGAGAAGCGCCGACCAAACTCGGGCACGGTGGATTTGAGCACCTTCAGCGCCACAAGCCGATCGGATGCTTGTTGCTGTGCGAGGTACACCCGCCCCATGGCCCCTTCACCCAACACACGCACGATGTTGAAAGTCCCGATCGTGTTCGGAATGCGTGGTTCACTCATGGCGCGTGTTCTCCCCTTCCCGGTCGCCAGCACGGTCCGGTCGAGCGCTGGTGGCCTGTATTCTGGCAGACCCCGTTTTCGAACCAAGTTTGCCCATGCTCAGCCGTGACGATTTTCTTCATGTGGTTCGCCACACGCCCCTGGTGTCCATCGACCTGCTGATCGAACACAACGGGCGGTTGCTGATGGGTCAGCGGGTCAACGAGCCGGCGCGCGGCACCTGGTTCGTGCCCGGTGGTCGGATCAACAAGGACGAGACCCTGGAGACCGCCTATGCACGCCTATGCGATGCAGAACTCGGCGTGCGAGGCCAACTGGAACAGGCTCGACTGGTCGGGGCGTTCACACACCTCTACGACACGAATTTTGCCGCCGAACCGGGCATCAGCACCCATTACGTCGTGCTGGCGTACAAGCTCCCGACCGGGCTAGTGACCCCGGATGCACTGCATTCGCTGCCGCCGGATCAGCACGCTGCCTATGCCTGGATCGGGCCGGCCGATGGCGCGTATGCGGCGCACCCCAACTCCACCGCCTATTTTTCGGCGCTAGGCCTCACTCCTTGAGGCGATAGCCGGTCCGGAAGATCCAGTAGATTCCGACCAGGCAGGCCAGCAAGAAGCCGAGAATCGCGATGATGCTGACCTCAACGGCAACATCTGCAACGCCGTAGAAACTCCACCGAAACGCGCTGATCAGGTAAACCACGGGATTGAACAGCGTGATGGTCTGCCAGAGCGGCGGCAGCATGTTGATGGAGTAGAAACTGCCGCCCAGAAAGGTGAGCGGAGTGACCAGCATCATCGGCACGATCTGCAGTTTCTCGAAGCCGTCGGCCCAGATGCCGATGATGAACCCGAACAGGCTGAACGTGAGCGCCGTAGTGACCAGAAACGTGAGCATCCAGACCGGGTGGGCGATGTGATAGTCGACGAACAGCCGTGCGGTGAGCAGGATTAGCACGCCGAGAATCACCGATTTGGAGGCCGCCGCACCGACATAGCCCATGACGATCTCCATCGGTGAAACGGGCGCCGACAGCACTTCGTAGATCGTCCCGGAGAAGCGGGGAAAATAGATCCCGAACGAGGCATTGGAAATACTCTCGTTCAAAAGCGACAGCATGATCAGACCCGGAATGATGAACGCGCCGTAGCTGATGCCGTCGATCTCGACCATGCGCGAGCCAATCGCCGACCCGAAAACCACAAAGTAAAGCGAGGTCGAGATCACCGGCGAGGCGATGGATTGCATCAGCGTGCGGCGGGTACGCGCCATCTCGAAACCGTAGATCGCCCGTATCGCATGCCAGTTCATGCGGCCTCCTCGTGCACGAGGCTGACGAAGATATCCTCCAGCGAGGACTGCCGGGACTGCAGGTCGGTGAACTCGATCCCGTGCTCGCCGAGCTGACGCAGCAAGGCCGCGACGCTGCCCTGTTCGCTGTGCGAATCGTAGGTGTAGGTCAGGCGGTAGCCATCGTCCGACAGCACCAGACCGGGCTGCGCGATGGCCGCCGGCAGGGTCGCTAGCGGCTCGCTCAGTTGCAGTCGCAATTCCTTCTGCCCCAGCTTGTCCATGAGCGCGGTCTTGTCCTCAACCAGGATCAACTCACCCCTGCGAATCACGCCGATGCGGTCGGCCATGGCCTCGGCTTCCTCGATGTAGTGCGTGGTCAGGATGATGGTCACCCCCGCTTCGCGCAGACCGCTGACCATCGCCCACATGTCGCGACGAAGCTCCACGTCGACCCCGGCGGTCGGCTCATCGAGGAACAGAATCTGCGGCTCGTGTGACAGCGCCTTGGCGATCATCACTCGCCGCTTCATGCCGCCGGACAGCTCCAGGATGCGACTGTCGCGCTTATCCCAAAGCGACAGATCACGCAGGACTTTTTCGATATGGGCATCGTTGCGAGGCTTGCCAAACAGGCCGCGACTGAAGCTCACGGTGTTCCAGACCGATTCGAACGCATCGGTGGTCAGTTCCTGCGGCACCAGGCCGATCTTCGCGCGCGCCGCACGGTAGTCCGTGATGATGTCGTGCCCATCGGCCAACACCTGACCCGAACTGGGCGTGACAATGCCGCATACGATGCTGATCAGCGTCGTCTTGCCCGCGCCGTTGGGGCCGAGCAGCGCAAAGATCTCACCCTGTCGAATACTCAGATCGACGTTGCGCAGCGCCTCGAAGCCGCCGCGATAAACCTTGTTCAACCCGTTGACTTCGATAATGCCTGTCACGCTCGCACCCGCGCCGAATTAAGGGCGACGATTCTGCCACTGTGGCGCGGCACTGGCGTGACATCATCGGCAACGGCATATGAATACGCCCCAGCCAGATCGCTGAGGCGCGTGTCCTGCGTTCCGCCCGTTGGGCTACTGGCCGAGCATGGCCGATTTCAAATCATCCTGCGCCGGCTGCTCGCCGAGCCAGATCTTGATCAATGCAGACTGCATCTGCGCGCCGTCCACCGTGTCCAGCAGTTCGCCGTCCAGCGATACTTCGGTCTGGTCGTCGGTGAAGCTGAGGTCCAGCCGGTCCCCTTTGCTCAGAGAGCCGACTTCGGCGAACAGTTGGTCGAGTTCATCGATTTTCGGTCCGAGGCTTTGCATGTCCTCGTTATCCAGGTTGTTCTCCAGGCCCTCATGAAACGCCTCCATGAAGGTGTCCGCATCGAGGTCGCGTTTCATGAACAGGCTGATACGGCGGGTTTGATCCGAGTCGATGATCGAATCCGCGCTGCTGGACCTTTCCGGCAGATAAAGTCCGGCGACATAAACGTTCGCGAGCACGTATTTGGTGCGCAGTCCGGCGCCGTTGAGCACCAGCTCCTGCCCGGAAACATCTGCGGTTTCGGGGACATCCACGCCGGAGACGGTGAGGGCGGATGCGCCGCCTGCGAAGGCCGCCAGGGTAAGCGTCAGCGTGAGTTTGTTCATGGTCGTTCCTCCGACGTGAACCCTCCCGCGGCCTGCCATGGTTTCGATTTTGACGGCAGCACCGTTCCGCTATGTCGCTTGGACGGCCTCCAGGCGACAGGGTTCCGCGAGCCGGCAAGCTGGCGCCCGATCAACCGGGCCGGCGCCCCGGAGGTCCATGCCGCTCCCGAGGCCCATCCTGCGCCGGCTGCCGATCAGACTCGGGGAACGGCGCCTCTTCATCCGCGCTTTCGAAATCCGCCTTGAGCGCTTCGACAAAAGCATTGCGGACGATCGAGATCACGGCCGCCAAGGCGCGTCCTCGGGGCGCATCGATCTTTCCAGTGATGGGGGCCCGCAATGCGAACTGATCTTCCTGCTGGTTGGTCAACAGCGTCAGCACACCGGTTAGCACCCCCTCCCAGCCGAGCAACACCGGGTTATCGTCGTCCCGCTCCACGTCCTGGGTCCAGCTCACCACATCAAGATCGCGGAGCAGCAGCTTTCCGTAGCCATCCAGAACCCGATCGCGGGCAGCCAGCTCAACGACGAGATCGGCCTGCCCTTTTTCAACATCAATACCCGCATAGGCTCGCAACAGGTCATCCAGTCGGACGAGCGCGGCGTCACGCACGCGCAGGTCCAATTCAAACGCGGCCATCTCGCCCAACGGATCAAACTGCATCGCCAGTTCAAGCGGCGCACCGTCCAGCACCCGGGCCGTCGCATCCAGATTCGCAACCTGGATACCGTCGCGGCGGTCCGCGTTCGAGAGATTGGTGACCGTCGCAGCCAGGTCCGTCAGGTAGACATCCACTTCAGGGTCGGCCTCGAAGTTGCGAAAATGCACCGAGCCCTCGTATACCCGAACGGCGTTCAGGCGGATTGGCAACAAGGCCTGTAGCTGCTCGCGCCAGTCCACGCCCTGCCCGGCCTGGTCCTGATCCGACGACGGCGCATGCACGAAATTGATTTGCGGGCTTTGAAACTCGACCTCGGCGGCCACAGCCCCCTTGAACAGCGCGGCCCAGGAGACGGCGAGGTCAATCCGCGGAGCGGAAACCAGCGGCACCTGTTCATCACCGGCATCGGTCTGACGAATGACCAGTCCGTTGATTCGATACGCGCCACGCCACAACGCGAGGTCCACATCCCGAACATGGCCGTGGTAGCCACCCAGTTCCGCGAGTTGCTGATTGATGGCGCGCGTCACCCAAACGGGCAGATAAGCGCGCAGGGCGATCACCGCGACGATGAGCGCCGCGACGGCCATCAGCCATCCTGTTCTGCGTTGGGTCATCCATACCCGCCGTTGTCGTCGCGGAATCAATGGGTATCGCATCTTGCGAGTCCCGTACAAGTCGGACCCTGTGAGGTCTGACGGAGTTCGCCACGAGCGCAGCGAAGTCGGGAACCGTGATCAAATGCCCGCCATGGGCAGCACAGAATTCGATGAATCGCCCGGGTAGAGCGCCTGATGAAAATCGACACGCTGAACTGGACCCCACCGCTGCCAGCGTCGCCGCTGGCCCGACCTGTACTCCACCTGGATCTGTCCGAGACTAATCCGGCGCTGAAACGAGTCCCGGTGGACGATCCGGTGGTCTTTGGTCAGTGGATTCGGGCACAGGTGGCGGCCTCGGGCTGCGACTGGGCCCTGGGCGGCTACGCGGAGGATCGTGCGATTTACTCGATGAGCCCGGTGTTCGCCGACGGTGACGCCACGCGCTCGATCCATCTCGGCGTGGATTTCTGGCTACCCGCCGGCACCGAGGTCTACGCGGCGCGAGGAGGCGTGGTCCACAGCACCGGCGACAACGCGCGGTTCGGCGATTACGGCCCGACCATCCTCCTTGGGCATGAGGCCGACGGCGACTCCATGTACAGCCTGTACGGACACCTGGCCCGACCATCGCTACAGCTGACGCAGCCGGGCCAACCCGTCGAAGCTGGGCAGCTCATCGGCTGGCTGGGCTCGCCGGACGAGAATGTCGGCTGGCCGCCGCACCTTCATTTTCAGATCATCGCAGACATCGGCGACCATGCCGGCGACTTTCCCGGCGTCTGCCATGCCGACGAAGCTGCGGACTGGTTAAGCCGCTGCCCGGACCCGATGGATCTGGTGCGAACCTGGTGTCCGCAGCTTCGCCCGGTCACTCAGCCAGGAAAGGCCTGACCGAAATTCTGCTCGTAGCGGGCGGCAAAGTCGGCCGCGTCGATCTGGTAGTTCTGCGGACCGTTTTGCGCGATCTTGATGGCGCCCATCAGCGAAGCGATCCGCCCGGTCGTCGGCCAGTCATAGCCCTTTTGCAGACCATAAAGCAGCCCGCCCCGGTAGGCATCGCCGCATCCGGTGGGATCGACGACCGCATCCGCCTGCGCACAGGGAATGTGCAGCATCTGTCCGCCGGTGTAGATCTCAGAGCCCTCGGCGCCGCGGGTCACGATCAGCGCCTCGACATGCTCGGCGATCTCGGCCGGCTGCCAGCCCGTGCGCTCGGTCATCACCGCCTGCTCGTAGTCGTTGACGGCGACATGGGTCGCCTGTTCGATGAAACGCTTGAGGTCATCGCCATCAAACATCGGCAGACCCTGGCCCGGATCGAAGATGAACGGCACGCCGGCCTCGGCGAACTGGGTGGCGTGCTGGATCATGCCGTCGCGGCCATCCGGCGCGACGATACCCAGCGTAGCCTCGGCCGGAATCGCCTGTTCGTGGGCAAAGTTCATCGCCCCGGGATGAAAGGCGGTGATCTGGTTGTCATCCAGGTCGGTGGTAATAAAGGCCTGGGCCGTGAACGCATCCGGCACCGATTTCACATAGGTCTGGTCGATACCCAGCGTGGTGAGGCGTTCGGTGTACGGCCCGAAATCCACGCCTACAGTGCCCATGGGCTTGCCGTCACCACCGAGTTGTCCCAGCGCGTAAGCAATGTTGGCGGCACAGCCACCGAACTGCTTGCGCATCTCCGGCACGAGGAAGGCCACGTTCAGCGCATGCACGCGTTCCGGCAGAATCTCTTCACTGAAGCGGCCCGGAAAGACCATGATGTTGTCGTAGGCCAGCGAGCCGCAGATGATGGCGGTCATGAATGGTGCTCCTTGAATCTTTGAACGGTTCTTGGAAATGCCACGATCAGATCATCATCGCGGGCGATCGCCGGTCTGCCCCTGGCCGTCGGCAAGGAGCAGACCGGGTAGAAAGGTCGACCTACGCAGCCGCCTCGGGCTGATAGCGCACATCCAGCTGACGCGCAGCGCGGACATCATCAAGCCGGCGCACCGGCATGGTGTACGGCGCGCCGCGTAGCTGTTCGATGTCGGCCTCGGCTTCCTCGGCGATGGCAATCATCGCGTCGATGAATCCATCGAGGGCTTCCTTGCTTTCGGTTTCGGTCGGCTCGATCAGCAGGCATTCCGGCACCAGCAGCGGAAAATAAACGGTCGGCGCGTGGAAGCCGTGGTCCAGCAGACGCTTGGCAACGTCGGTCGCGGTCACGCCCACGGACTTGTTCTGGCGCTTGAGCGTAATGATGAACTCGTGGCTGGCGCGGCGATCCGGGAATGCCGGATCAAAGCCGGCTTCCCGCAGCCGCGCCATCAGGTAGTTGGCGTTCAGCGCGGCGAACTCGGCGACGCGATGCATGCCGTCGCGGCCCAGCATGCGGGCATAGACATAGGCCCGCAGCAGCACCCCGGCATTGCCCATGAAGCCGGACAAACGGCCGATGGACTGCGGCAGGTCGTCCTCGTCCAGCCAGCGATAGCTGTCGTCGGCGGCCTTGCCGACGACCGGAATCGGCATGAACGGCAGCAGGCGCTCGGACACACCCACCGCACCCGAACCCGGCCCACCACCACCATGCGGCGTGGAGAAGGTCTTGTGCAGGTTCATGTGAATCACGTCGAAGCCCATGTCGCCGGGGCGCACCTTGCCGAGAATCGCATTGAGGTTGGCGCCGTCGTAGTACAGCAGGCCACCGGCCTGGTGCACGAGCTTGGAGATTTCCGAGATCTTGCGCTCGAACACGCCCAGCGTGGAGGGATTGGTGAGCATGATGCCGGCGGTCTTCGGCCCCAGTGCCGCCTTGAGCGCCTCGACGTCGACATCACCGTTGGCGTCGGTGGGAATCTCGCGGGCGACGTAGCCGCACATGGTCGCGGTCGCCGGGTTGGTGCCGTGCGCGGCGTCCGGTACGAGAATCTCCGTGCGCTCGGTGTCGCCGCGCGCCTCGTGATAGGCCCGGATCATGGCCACGCCGGCGAATTCGCCCTGGGCGCCGGCCATCGGCGTCAGCGACACGCCCTTCATCCCGGTGACTTCCTTGAGGATTTCCTGCAGATCGAACATGCAGGCGAGAAAGCCCTGGCTCGCCGAGACCGGCGCCAGCGGATGCCGGGACAGAAACTCCGGCAACATCGCCAGCCGATTACAGGCGCGCGGGTTGTACTTCATCGTGCAGGAACCCAGCGGGTAGAAATGCGTATCGATGGAGAAATTGCGCTGCGACAACCGGGTGAAGTGACGCACCGCCTGCAACTCGGAGACTTCGGGCAGGCCAAGTCCGGAGGTCCGCGCCAGTTCAGCGGGCACAGCGGCATCGATGTCGCCAGCAGGAAACTGCGCCGCGGCCGTGCGACCGGGACGGGAATGTTCAAAGATCAGGGGTTCGGTCATGGCGTGAGCCTCAGGCAGCGCTGGCGGGGCGCATCAGCGCGGCCAGGGTCTGAACATAAGTATCGATATCGGCATCGGTCTTGGTCTCGGTGGCGCAGACCAGCAGGCAGTGCTTCAGCTCCGGATACACCGGCTCCAGCGCATAACCGCCGACGATGCCGCGGCCGCCCAGCGCATCGATCAGCGGGCGCACCGGCTGGTCGAACCGCAGCACGGCCTCGTGGAAACGGGTTCCCGAAAACACCGGCTCGACGCCCGGCAGTTCGACCAGCGCATCGACGAGCTTGCGGGTGTTCGCCATCGACGCTCTGGCCACCTGCTGCAACCCGGCCGGACCGAGAATCGACATGTGAATCGTCGCCGCGGTGACCAGCAAGCCCTGGTTGGTGCAGATGTTCGAGGTCGCCTTGCCGCGGCGGATGTGCTGCTCGCGTGCCTGCAGCGTCAGCGCGAAGCCGGGCTTGCCATCGAGATCCAGCGTACGGCCGACAATGCGGCCCGGCAGCTGCCGCACCAGCGCCTGCTTGCAGGTCATGAAACCGAAGTACGGTCCACCCGAAGACAGCGGCGAGCCCAGCGGCTGACCTTCGCCACAGCAGATGTCCACGCCCTGCGCGCCCCACTCGCCCGGCGCACGGGTCAGCGCCAGCGCAACCGGATTGACCAGCGCGACGGCGAGCGCGCCGTTGGCATGCGCCCAGTCGGTCAATTGATCCACGGCCTCGAAGCAGCCGAAGAAATTCGGGTGCGGGATCACCACAGCGGTGATGTCGCCGCCGGCGTGTTCGGCCAATGCGGCTTCCGGCGTGGTGCCGGTCGCCGGATCGTAGGCCAGCTCGACCAGTTGCAGGCCCTGGGTGGAGCAGATGGTTTCGACGACCTGCCGGTAGACCGGCGCCACCGACCGCGGCATCAGAATGCGACGGCTCTTGGATTTGCGGTTCGCGCGCACGGCCATCAACAGCGCCTCGGCCAGCGCGGTCGCGCCGTCGTACAGCGACGCATTGGACACATCCAGGCCGGTCAGGCCGCACATCATGGTCTGAAACTCGTAGATGACCTGCAACGTGCCCTGGCTGGCCTCTGCCTGATACGGGGTGTAGGCGGAGTAGAACTCCCCACGCGAGACGATCTCCCATACCGCCGCCGGCACGTGATGCTCGTAGGCGCCGGCACCGATGAAGTTCAGCGGTCGGCCATCGGCATCGGCACGCTCGTGCATGAGCCGGGTGATTTCCATCTCGGTCATGCCCTCGGGCACTCGGTCGAGACGGCCGCAGCGCAGCTCGGCAGGGATTTCATCGAACAGGGCTTCGATGCTGGGTGCGTCAATGGCGCCAAGCATTTGTTCGACGTCGGATTCGGTATGCGGGATAAACGGCATGGCGGGGTCCGGAATCAAGCGGGGACGGCCCGCCTGCGCGGGTCCGTCCTTTCAGTACGCCGGGCGGCGATGCCGCGCCGGCGGGAGGATTATTCGTCGGCGATGGCGTTGGCGTAGCCTTCGGCATCGAGCAGGTCATCCAGGGCGTTGGCGTCTGCCAGTCGCACCTGCATGATCCAGCCCTCGCCGTACGGCTCGCTGTTGATCAGCTCGGGGGCATCCGCCAGCGCCTCGTTCACGGCGACCACTTCGCCATCGACCGGGCTGTAGACATCGGATGCCGCCTTGACGGATTCCACCACGGCGCAGGCATCACCCACGGTCACGGCGGCGCCGACGTCGGGCACCTCGACATAGACCAGATCCCCGAGGGCTTCCTGGGCGTGGTCGGAAATGCCAACGGTCACGAGACCGCCGCCTTCTTCACGCACCCATTCGTGGGATTCGGCAAATTTCAGATCTTGTGGGATGTCGCTCATCAGATGCTCTCCGGGTGCACGATAAGTCGTGGAATGAATATCAAGTGGTCGCGTCCAGGCCCGGCACGCGGACCTTGCCCAGACGAACAAAAGGCGGATTCACGATCCGCGCCGGGACAGGCTTGCCGCGGATGATCACGTCCATCGTGTCGGCATCGCCGGCCGGAATCCGCGCCAGACCGATGCTGCGCGCCATCGTGGGCGAGAAGCCCCCGCTGGTCAGTTCGCCTTCGCCGTGGGCCGTCTGCACGGCCATGTGAGCACGCAACACGCCGCGGCCTTCCAGCAGCACGCCGACAAAACGCGGCAGATCGCCGGCGTCGCGTTGCGCCTGCAGCGCAGCGCGGCCGATGAAGTCGCGCTCGGCGTCGTCGAAAGACACGGTCCAGCTCAGACCGGAGGCCAGCGGCGTCACGGTTTCGTCCATGTCCTGGCCGTAGAGATTCATGCCGGCCTCCAGGCGCAGGGTGTCGCGCGCGCCCAGCCCACAGGGGCGAACGCCGGCCTGCAGCAGTCCATCCCAAAGGATCTGGATGGCCTGGGCCGGGCCAATGATCTCGAAGCCATCCTCGCCGGTGTACCCGGTGCGGCCGACAAACCAGTCGCCTGCAGCGGCGGCGTTAAACGGCTTCAGCGCGGCCGCGGCGGCGCCGGCTTCGCCCAGCAACGGCGCGGCTTTGGCAACGGCCTCGGGACCCTGCACGGCCAGAATGCATAGCTCGTGGCGCGGCTCGACGCTGACGCCGGCCGGCGCCTGCTGCTGCATCCAGGCCACATCCTTGGCGGTGGTGCCGGCATTGACCACGATGCGGTACCAGTCGTCACGCATGCGATAGCAGATCAGGTCATCGATGACCGTGCCCTGCTCGGTCAGCATGCAGGAATAAAGCGCCTTGCCCGGCGTCTTCAGCTTGGCGACATCATTGGCAAGCAGATGCCGCAGCCAGGCGGTCGCGCCGTCGCCACGCACATCAACCGGGGTCATGTGCGACACGTCGAACATGCCGGCGCCCTGGCGCACGGCGTGATGCTCCTCAAGCTGGGAGCCGTAATGAATGGGCATATCCCAGCCGGCAAAGTCGACGAACTTCGCGCCGGCGGCCTCGTGCTGGGCAAACAATGCGGTCCTCCGGGACATGCGTACTCCAAGTTTCAAGACAGGCATCTCGACACGGTTGTGCCGATGCGATGCCCCTCTGTCCTGATACCTGAGAGATTGGAGCGCCTTGCGCGGCTCCTGCCCCTTCGGTGGCTGGTCGGTGCCAGCGCTCTCCAGAGTCGACTGAATCCCCGCGGTCCTTTGGCCTGAGCGTTTCCGGGCGGGTTGCGTCGTCGGCGGTCACACGAGGGTGACGCTCTCCCGCAGGGTCTTAGTCGAGGGCGGAGTGTACCGTGACCGCGCCCGATGGCCAATGCTGATCTGAGTTGCGCACCACCGCTCTCAGCCCGGCGGTGCTGCGAACCCCGGCTTCACGCCCAGCGCCGCCTCGGCAAATTGCCGCTTGAGTGGCGGCAACACATCGGCCAGGTGCAGGCCGATGCCGCGCGCCGTGCTGACCACCGGATTGGCCGTCGCGAACAGACGATCCAGACCATCGATGCCCTGGCTCATGCGCGCAATCTCGGCGCGGCGCTCACGCTCGTAACGGCGGCGGGCCACGGGGCGCAGGCCCGTGGCGGGGTCGGACATCGCAACGCGCAATGCCCGCACGTCGTCGAAACCAAGATTGACCCCCTGACCGGCCAGCGGATGCACGACATGTGCGGCATCGCCCAGCAGGACACAGCGATTCGTCGTGAACCGTGCTGCGGTTTGCCGGCGCAGCGCGAAGGCGAAGCGCCGCGTCGGTGCGTACAGGCGCCCTAGACGCCCGCCGGTTGCCTCGGTAACCGCGTGGGCAAACGGCTCGTCATCCATCGCCAGCAACCGCTGCGCCTGCGCGGCCTCGGTGGACCAGACCAGCGACACGCGGCCATCGGACAGGGGCAGCAGTGCCACCGGACCGGTCGGCAGAAACCGTTGCCAGGCCGTGACGTCATGCCCGTGTTCACAAGCGAGATGACAGACGATGGCTTGGCCGCCGTAATCGCGACCGGCGACCGGAATGCCCAGCGCCTGCCGGCCCGGCGACCCTGCGCCGTCGGCGAGGATGAGCGTTTTGGCCAGCCACTGAGCGCCGGAGTCCGTCGTCACCGCAACGGCGTCCGTCTGGTCGGACACCGCGGTGACGGCATGGCCGAAAGCGATGTTGGCCAGCGCGGCCTGCGCCGCCGAAACCAGCGCTGAGTTCTCGACAATGGCGCCGAGGCTGCGCAGGCCGAATTCCGCAGCGCGGAAGCGGATGTCCGAACCGGACACCGCGTCCCACACGGTCATGCCGGCATAGGGTTGTGCGCGGGTGACGACGTCGTTCCAAAGCCCCAGGCTCTCGAGCAAATCGATGGACGCCGGTGATAGCGCGAACACGCGCGCATCGACCTGCGCACCCTGCGGTGAGTCGACGGGCCGGCCGGCGTCCAGCACGGTGACCTGATGCCCCTGGCTGCGCAGCGCGAGGGCTGCGACGGCCCCCACCGCCCCGGCGCCGATGACCATGACATCGCAGTGCTGCGGAGCGCTGCTCATGAAACGACCTGAGGCTCGTGGGTGGAGATCGGCAGGCCCCGCGCCAGCCGCGGGGGCTGGCCGGCGAAGCCCGTGGAACGGACGGCCATGCGCCGCTTCAGGCCCGGCAGCAAATCGGTGGTCAGCAGCCCCAGGTTGCGGCCGCTGCGCAGGCCCGGCGTGTGATTCGAGAACAGCTGGATCAGGCCGTGGGTCATGCCCGCCACGGCGCGGCGATCGGCTTCGCGACGGCGCGCGTAGCCTGCCAGCCGCGCGGCATCGCCCATGCCCTGACCTTCGGCGCAGGCGTCCGCAATAATTTCAGCCAGTGTCGCGGCATCGCGCAAGCCCAGGTTGAAGCCCTGCCCGGCCACCGGATGCAGATTGTTCGCGGCGTTGCCGATCAGCACGGAACGCGGCCCGACCAGACGCCGTGCCATGACCCGGTAAAGCGGATAGGCCTGGCGCCGACCCAGCGCGTGCAAACGCCCGAGCCGCCGACCGAAATCGGCATTGAGCCGGGTCAGAAATTCAGCCTCGTCCTGGCTGACGAGTTCATCGGCGTCCTCGACCGGACGCGTCCACACCAGCACGCAGCGCTCATGCGGCCCCGGCAGCAACGCAATCGGCCCGGTGGCGGTGAAACGTTCGAAAGCCCGGCCATCGATGGCCCTGGACGTGGCGACACTGCTGACGATCGCCTTGGCACCATAGTCATGCAGATCCGCCTCGACACCCATGGCCGTGCGCACCTGGGAGCGCGCACCATCCGCACCCACGAGCAGCCTCGCTCGCAGACTGCGGCCATCGTCCAGCGTGACGTCCACCGAGTCATCGCCGGTCCATGCCAGCTCGGACAGGCTCGCCGGACAGATGAAGTCGATCCGATTGCTGGCCTCGATTCGCTGGAACAAGGCCTGGCCGACGCTGCGCGTGGGAATGACATAACCCAGGCCCGGCAGGCCGTAGTCGGCCGCCTGCATCCGGGTGATACCGAAACGGCCCTGGTCGGAGATATGGATGGAGCGCATCACCGCGGCATCCGCCGCCATGCCGGGCCATACACCCAAGGTCTGGAATATCACCCGCGAGGCCGCGTTCAGCGCGATGGTGCGCTCATCGAAACTCGGCTGTGCCTCGCTGCCCAGCGGCAGCGGCTCGATGACGGCGATACGCAGCGGCAGATCAGCCAGCGCCACCGCAAGGCTGGCGCCGACCATGCCACCGCCGGCGATGATCACGTCATAAGTGTTTGACACCTGCGACGCTAGCCCGCCATCAGGGCTTCGATCTCGTCCGCGTGCTTGGGCACATCGGCCGTCAGCACGCGGGGTTCGCCATCGGTGACGACCACGTCATCCTCGATGCGCACACCGATGTTCCAGAAGCGTTCGTCCGCGCCTGGCGTGCCTTCGGCCACGTAAAGCCCCGGCTCCACCGTGAGCACCATGCCGGGCTCCAGCTGGCGGGATTTGCCGTCGTCGTAGTAGGCGCCCACGTCATGCACGTCCATGCCCAGCCAGTGGCCGGTGCCGTGCATGAAATAGGTCTTGTAGGCCTCATCCTCGATCAGCGCGTCCACATCGCCGGTGAGCAGGCCGAGGTCAACCAGGCCACGGGTCAGGGTCTTCACCGAGGCCATATGCACATCGTCCTGATGCCGCTGGCCGGCACGCGCCGCGTCGATGGAGGCCAGCTGCGCCGCGAGCACCAGGTCGTAAATCGCGCGCTGCTCACCGCTGAAGCGACCGTTGACCGGGAAGCTGCGGGTGATATCGGCGCAGTAGCCATCGTATTCGGCGCCGGCATCGATTAGCAGCAGGTCGCCGTCAGCCAGCACCGCGCTGTTTTCCACGTAATGCAGGATGCAGGCGTTGGCGCCGCCCCCAACGATGGTGCCGTAGGCCGGCTCCATCCTGGCCATCGCGAAACTGTGGTGAATCTCTGCGGCGATCTGGTACTCGGTCATGCCGGGCTGACAAACCCGCATGGCCCGGCAATGAGCTTCGGCCGAAACCCGGCCTGCATGCGCCATCATCTCCAGCTCACCGGCCGACTTGATCAGGCGCTGCTCGTGCAGGGTCGCGCCCAGGCTGACGATGGCCTCGGGCGCGGCCGGACCGCGGCGGCTGGCAGCACGCAAGGTGTTGACCCAGCCCAGCACCCGCTGGTCCCAGGCGGAGGACAGACCCAGCGTGTGGACGACCTTCGAGCGGCCACGCAGCAGCTTGGGCAGCACGGTATCGATGGCATCCAGCGTGTGTCCCTGGTCGGCCCCATAATTGGAAACCACGCCTTCCGGACCGGCGCGCAGGCCGTCCCAGATCTCCCGTTCCCGGTCACGCGGCCGGCAAAACAAGTGGAATTCGCCATCGGCGTGACCCGGCGCCAGTACCGCCAAGGCATCGGGTTCGTTGAATCCGGTCAGGTAGCGGAAGTCGCTGTCCTGACGAAACGGATAGTGCACATCGCTGTTGCGCGTCTGCTCGATGGACGACGGGATGATGGCGACGCCGTCGTTCCCGATGGCCTCCATTAGCTGGCGACGGCGGGCGGAAAATTCAGCCGGCTCGATCGCGGGACCAACCGGTACGGCGTTCGTGTCGAGGGGACTCATCAGTGAATCGACTCCTGCCGGTCCTGCGACTCGGCCTGTTCGTGCAACTCGAAAAACAGCATCTGCGCGCCCACGCGCACGTACTCGATCAATTCGGCGTAGGCGGTTTCCTCCGACTCGCTTTCCTCGATATTCCCGGCGCGGGCAATCTCACCAAAGTCGCGCACGACTTCCTGGGCATCGCTGGACAGCGATTCGATGGAAAAGCCCGGCAGCGATGCAGCGCCGAAGAGAAAACCCTGGCACCAGAGCGCCAGTGACTGCACGCGATCGGGCAGCGTGGCGGTGTCGTCCGGCAGCATCGGGGCGAACCCCATGTCGGCATCGACAAAATCGTGGGCGGTGTCACCGCGCAGCTGTTCCAGCACGGTGCGTGCGGCATCAGCCGCCTCGCCGCGACTCAGGTCAGCAGCGATGCCGAGGTCTACGGGCGGCTCGATACCGGCAGCAATCATGCCGGCCAGGGTGCCGTGGTATTCCGCGCCGGGTTGGTGGATTCCCAGCCCGGAGAGCGCGCCTTCCAGGCTGTCATAGTCAATGTCGGTCATGGCGAGGGCCGTAAGAAAGACCCGTTATGATAACGCGGTCTCCTCCCCATGAAGGGCTTTGTGAACCGCCTCCCCGATCCCGTCGCGATGATGCAGTCGCTCATCGCGCTGCCCAGCATCTCCAGCGCCCAGCCGTCCATCGACCAAAGCAACCGCGCGGTGGCCGAGCAACTGGCCACCTGGCTGCAACCGCTGGGTTTTCGCTGTGAACTGCTGCCGCTGCCGCGACAGCCGGACAAGTGCAATCTTGTCGCCACGCTGGGGCAGGGCTCCGGCGGC
>JAGLCS010000144.1 GCA_023146115.1 Abyssibacter sp.
ACGCCTCGGGTGGTGGCCGCCCAGCTCATGGCTTCGCGGTCGCAACAGTCCAGCGAGAAGGCCACGCGGATCGGATCGCCGTTGTCGCAGCGGAATTCGAAGCCGTCGGTACACCAGCGCTGGTTGCTCGCCTCGGTCATGATCCGCCCATCGTGGACGGGGCCCGGGCGATAGCTTTCCGGCGCGGCGAAGAGCAGGTCATAAGCTTTCATGACCCGGTAAATGCGCTTGTGGTTGAGCGGTGGCGCCCCGCTTTCCCGACGCCGGCGCTGCAAGCGTCCATGAATGCGGCGATAACCGTAGGTGGGCCGTCGCAGCAGCTCGACCTTGATCTCGGCCAGCACCGCTGTGTCATCCAATGCCCGGCTGCGCCGGCCATCCCGCCAGCCGGGCGGCCGGTGGAGCCGATCATGGATATGCGAGCGCGCCACGCCCATGGCCGCGCACACCGCCGTCACCGGGAATCGTCGGGTGGCAGCAACGGCGAGCGCGATATGTACTTTTTTCTCTGGCCGACCTCGACGGCCTCTTTCAGGATCTCGGTCTCCAGCGTCTTCTTGCCCAGCAACCGCTGCAGCTCGCGGATCTGTTTCTGCGCCTGGGCCAGCTCCGTGGCCGGCACGACCTGCTCACCGCTGCCCACCGATGTCAGGGCACCGTCGCGATGCAGCCGTCGCCAGCGGAACAGCTGGTTCGGTGCCACGCCGTTGCGCCGCGCAACGTAGGACACCGAGGTGCCCGGCTCGTACGTTTCTTCCACCATCCGGACCTTCTCGGCAGGCGTCCAGCGGCGCCGACGCTCGGGCCCCACCACATCCACATCTCGGTAATGACTAGTCTTATCCACGGTGTTTGTCCTATCACTTATCGGAACACTACACCGTGTCCGGATATAGAAGGGGCCAGATCAGCGCCGACGGAGCCGGGACGAGAATCGTGTACTGCGCGATGCAATCAGAACGCTGTACCGCGACAGCTCGTTCTCTTTGTACTACCTCGCGAAAACACACGGCTTGCCGTACAGCACCGTGCAACATTGGTGCAAGGACGAGATCGAGGCGAAGAGCCGGCGAGAGAAGAACAACACCTCCGTGATCGCCCCGATGGAAGAGGTCGAGATCTTGCGCCTCTACGAGACGGAGCTACTCTCGGTCGAAGCGATTGCCGAGCGCCGCGATCTGCCTCGCAGTCGCGTCAACCGAGTCATTCACACCCATCTCTCCGAGGCGCAGCGCCTGAGCGTGCAGAACGCGAGGACGGAGCAACAGCGGCAGCTGCGGATCAGCATGATCCGCCGATGGGTAAACGGCAAGGGAACCTTTCGTTCCTTCGAGCGCGATTGGGGCGTATCACGCGGGACCATGAGCGGTTGGGTGCGCCGCCCCGACCTCCCGGCGGACCTCCGTGCCAAGGTCGCGGAAAAGCTACCTGGAAACCGCCGACGCGCAATGGCGCGCGGCTCAAGCAGCACCAAGCAGCCTGAACCATTGGTCGCACCTACGACAGACCCCATTCAGCCAGGCGAAGAACTGTCCGCACACGATGTCCAGGCGGTCCTCGCCGATCTCGGGCTCGCCGCTGGGTACGAGGTGTGGGTGCCAGCCAACGACAAGAAGCGGGTCCAGCAGCGCATGACGCGCTCCGATCTGTCCGACGTCTGGCCCGCAAAACACCTCCCGGAGCGGCTCGATGCGATCGTCCGGAACATCGACGTTACTTGGCTTCACGACGGCGTGGTGACACATTGCTACGAAGTTGAGCACTCCACTTCCGTGACAACCGGCATCGCCCGTATCCGTGACGCCCAAGAGCAGTTCCCGAACTTCTACGTTCGCGGTTACATCGTCGGAGAAGCTGCCAAGAAGCGGAAGTACGATCATGAGGTCGCTCGGCCCTCAATGGGTGCCTCGGCGCGCTGGACCGACTTACGGCCGATTTCTTTCATCGACCAAGGGTACCTGCGGAAGATCAGGGAGCGTGCAGGCTCAGAATGGATCCTGCCTCAGAACGCTCAGGAATGGTTAGACCAGCATGCCGTGTCTTAGGCACATCCGAACGCCGAATCGTTACCGGCACTGCCCAGCGACCGCTCATCCATTCGCGACCGCCAGCAACTGGACGCGCGACGCGTTGGCGCACACAGAGGACATCCCAACATTGGCCGCGCGCAACGATCAGTCAATGCGAAGCCCAAGCCGGAACCCGGTGGCGACTGAGGGCACCTCCGGCAGTAGCCGCCGAGATGGCCGTGGAAGGCCCACCTCGGCGACTAGAACGCAACTCTGACGAAGTGCAAAAGTACGGTAGACCAGACAGCGTGCTTGCAACAACCCGCTACGCGGTAGCGGACTGACTTCGAGTTCGGGGATGCCCAAAGAATATCAGGAAGGCGCGCCTGCCAATCCAGCCTTCAAGAAACGGCGTTTTCAGCCACTCCGACGGACTACGTGCTTGCTACCAAACTACAGGCTTATGCCGTCGCTGGCCGTTGGACTTTTCCCAAACGCCCCATCATCCAGCTCGCTCGTAATGCCACATCTCCAGTTGTTGGCTGCACTCATCCTCCAACCTGCGGAAAATTTCCGTCAACGCATCAATGTCCTCAAGTTTGTCGACAGGCGTCGCAGCGATTGCGGCTCGAAGCTCCTTCTTGAAGCACTCGTGCAGATCCCGCATGGCGTCGATGACCTCATCGCCATCATTGGGGTCGGGCGCATCCAGCCCACGAGCCAAGCAATCCTCCTCGAGCCACTCCGCCTCGGCATTGACGATGGGCCACCCGAGCGGAAGCACGCCTTGCTCGCGGGACGCAGCAATGATCAGATCACCCGTGAGCGCCTCAACACAGATCTGCGGAAGCTCACCACTGGCGATGTGGGCTTCGCCGCAGTTGTGCAGCGTGCGTTCGATGGCGCCGTTTTCGTTCCATTCCGAAAGCGCTTCAGCGAGCTGGCGTTTGGTGGGCGGTTCGACTTTGTTCATCGGTTTCTCCTTGGTAGTACTGGAAAGCAAAACGCAACCGCGTGATCGGCACTGCCAGATGCTGTCTATGCAGGCTTCCTGGCATGCGCCAGGCTCCGGCCAGCAACAACGTGGATGACGAGCATCTCACCCGGTTGCAGCTCTTCGGTATCCATGCTTTTCAAGATGATTCAGAAGCACCCCAAGAACAAGAGAATTCGGGATGCCGCCCCCACCGAAGTGGGGACGGCTGAATGCCCGGACGCAAACGGCCGGGATGAATAAGCCGTAGTCGGCCAGCCGGTCACGTAAGCGCCGTGACGCCGCCTGCGTTGGTTCAGGTGCAGATTCCTGATGCGATGTTGTCCATCGTTGCCTCTGACCTGCCTGCCGATTCTCGGCC
>JAGLCS010000145.1 GCA_023146115.1 Abyssibacter sp.
ATGATGCCGACGAAGAAGCCGTTGATCTCGGCGAATTCGAAGTAACTGGCTCCCGTCTTGGTCGTGCCGATATCGAAGGCGCACTGCCGGTTGCGGTCATTGATCGTGACGACATCGAGCAGAGCGGCTTCACCTCGGTGGGTGAACTGCTTCGCAATACAACCTTCAATACCTTTGGCGCGTTCCGTGCGCAGTCGGGCAGCTCAGCTCAGTCCCTCGTGTCGGTATCCCTGCGCGGCTTGGGTTCCGAGCGCACGTTGGTGCTGATTGACGGGCGTCGCGCACCGAAGGCGCCGTTTGCACCATCGGCACAGGATTTGAATGCCGTGCCGATCGCGGTTGTCGAGCGCATTGAAATCCTGAAAGACGGTGCCTCCGCTATTTACGGTTCTGACGCGATCGCAGGTGTTATCAACATCATCACGCGCAAGGACTTCAGCGGTACGCAGATCAGCTATCAGGACGCGACCACGGCACGCGAAGGTGGCGATAGCCGTAGCGGCCAGCTGGTGTCGGGTGTTTCTGGCGAGAAGGGCAACATCGTCTTTGGTGCGTCGTTCTTCGAGCGCGACATCATCTTTGCCCGCGACAGCCTGTACAACACCCCTGGGGCCAGCTTCTTCTCGAACAACTATTTCCTCGGCGCGGATTATGAAGACGCCGACGGTGATTACGTCGACGATAACACCGGCAACTTCTACTACGGCGCTGTGCCGGGAGGCTGCCCGAACTCGGACCCGGCGTTCTACACCTATCCTGGTGGCGCTACGCCGACGCTCTGCGGATATGACTTTACTCGTGTGTCTGCCGACGAAGCTGCAACCAGCAGCCAGGGTTTGTTCGTCCAGGGTAACTACCAGTTCTCCGATGACTGGAGTGTCAATGTCAACGCCAGCATCACGCGCGCCGAATCGTTCGGTCGCTATGCTCCGTCGTTGAACGACATTCCGATTCTCGTGGATGCGGACAGCCCCAACAACACGCTGGATCAGGATTTCTACCTGTATCATCGTTTTGCGGGTCTGGGTACTCGTGACAACAAGACCGATGCCAATGTTTATGACATCAGCGGTATCTTCTCTGGTGTGATTGGCCCGGTGGACATCGATACCGGTATTCGTCACAACGAATATCGCTTCTATGAGCTCGGCCGCAACTACGTTGTGCTCCCGATTGCCGCGACCTTCATCAACGATGGCACGTACAACTTCCTGGATCCTCAGAACAATCCAGACGAAGTGCTGAATGCCATGAAGGCGACGATCAACCGCGATTCCTCGTGGATTACCGACGAAGCCTTCTTCGAAGCCTCTATGGACCTGTTCAACATGGCGGGTGGTACTGCTGCTGGCGCGGCTGGTATCGAGTACCGTGAAGAGCAGTATTTCGACGCTTACGATTCGCTGCAGGAAGCTGGCGTAATCGGTGGCTCGGCAGGTAACTCGGCCGGTACGGATCGCCGTGTGAAGTCGGCGTTCTTCGAACTCTTCATGCCGGTGATCGACACCTTGGAAGTGACGCTGTCCGGTCGCTTTGAAGACTATAGCGATGTCGGCGAGAACTTCGCACCGAAGCTGAGCGCACGTTACCAGCCGTTGTCGAACATTACGCTGCGTGCGTCCATCGGCCAGGGCTTCCGCGCCCCGACCCTGGATATCATCAGCCAGTTGCCGACATTCTCTGCCGAGTCCATCAACAACGACCAAGCTACCTGTGAGTTTGCAGGCGGCACCTTCGAGAACGGTACTTGCTTGACCGGCCCGGGTGGTACGCCAACATCCCAGCAGGTCAACACGACGATTATCGCCAACCCGGCACTGGAAGCAGAAGAGTCCGATCAGTTCGCTTTCGGTTTTGCGATGGATGTGACGTCGTGGTTCAACTTCTCCGTTGACTACTACAACATCACCATCGACAAGCTCGTCAGCTTCATCTCTCCCGGTGACATCATTGCTCGCATCGGTTCAGGCGATCCGATTCCGGCTGGGCTTGGCGTGGAACGTCAGGCGCCTTCGGACCGCATCGTCCGCGTGATCGCGGGCTACGCCAACGAAGGTGAGTTGGAAACCGACGGTATCGATCTGGCGGCCGACGTGAACCTTGCGTTGCCGGCGGGTCTCGGCACGTTTAAGTCGCATCTTGAGGCGACTCACGTGTTGAGCTACACCATCGATGGCGGGCGTGATCTGGCGGGTGACCCAGGTGCTCCTGAGTACCGCATTACGCTGGGCAACGCGTGGGAGTTTGGTCCTGTGACCACGGCGTTTAACATGAACCACATCTCCGACTACGCCCTGACCGTTTCGGATGGTCAGCAGCTCGGTCATGTGCCGTCATACACGACCTGGGATCTCCAGGTTGCTTATGACATTCCTGTAGTGAACGGCACCATCGCCCTCGGTGCGCTGAACGTGTTCGACAAAGAACCGGACGTGCGTTCTGCCGGGACAGATGGCAACGGTCGTAACTACAACTTCGACCTGTATGACCAGTACGGCCGTCAGCCGTACGTGAAGTACACCCAGCGTTTCTAATCAACGCGACGTGTGATGCACAGGGCCCTTCGGGGCCCTGTGTTCTTTTGGTGGGTATGAATTCATGACAGCAGCGCAAGCCGTGGATGAGGTTGAGAACACGTGGTCGCGCTACTGGGCCGAAGGGCACCTGCATTCGTGCCCGACGTCGTTTGCGGGCTATTACGGGCCGCAGACACAGGCCTTCTGGCGGACTGTCGCTCGAGCGCTCGGACCGTCCGATGCTGTGCTTGAGCTGGGCTGCGGCAATGCTGGTTTGCTCGCATTGCTGGGAGAAATGTTCCCGGTGGGCGAGGCTCCGAGTTTGATGGGGGTCGACGCCGCGGCGCTCGATAATAGCCAGCTCGCGACACAGCGAAACTCGCACCCGAATCACGCCCGGATTTGCGTCATGGGGCGGACGCGCTTCGACTCGCTGGGATTGGAATCGGCTTCCGTTACCGCGCTGATCAGCCAGTTTGCGTTCGAGTATGGCGCGACGGACGCTGCGTGGGCAGAAGTGTTGCGGGTATTGGCTCCGACGGCCCGCATCGCATGTGTGGTTCACAAGTCCGGGTCACTATTGGATTGCGTCGCCAGAGACGAGTTAACGTTAATCCGCCAGGTTGCCGAGCCGGGCAAGCTGCTTGAACTGGCCGGCGCGATGATCCCGTTGCTGGATCAAGCCTCGACTGCGGAGGGGCGGGAGCGGCTCAGCGCAGACAGCGCTGCGGTCGCCATTAAGGAGAACTACAATTCGTCGGTTCAGTCGGTGTTGGCTCTGGGGCAGGCGCTGCCGCATGGAGGCTATGCCGACGATTTGCTGCGCCACCTCACTGCTGTACTAGGCCGTGTGGGTGTTGCCGGCGTGGCTCGTTCATTGGACGAACTGGCCGAACTTTGCCAAGGATTGGACGAGCACCGCGTTCGACTGGAAGCGCTAAGAGCCGCTGCACTGGATACTGCCGGGCTCGATATCTTCCGCGAGCGCCTTGAACAGAACGGTTTCAGTCCCGTTTCGATATCCGTGCTGCATGAGCGTGGTGAGGAAATGGGCTGGGCTTTAGAGGGTATACGTGAATAGTAATAGTCAACAGACCGGGGCAGCCGCTGACGGGGCCCAACGTATCGCGGCGGCGTTCGATAGTTATCGGCGCGGCCAGCTGGATTCGGCGCGCGCCGTTTTCGCTGACTACATGCACGATCCAAAATTAGGCGTCGACGCCCACCGTGGCCTGGCTGCTGTTGCGTGGCAACGACGTCAGCCAGATGGGGCGATACAGCTGCTGCGAGAGGCGGTGCGCTCTGCGCCCGAGCATGCCGATGCTCGCGCCGACCTTGCGCTAACCCTGATGATGGCGGGCCGCGCCGAGGAGTCACTGGAACACTGGCAGCATCGTGTCGAGTTGAAGCCGAACGATGCACCATCTTGGCACAATTTCGCCAAAGCGCTCGTGGAGGTTCGGCGTTTCCGCGATGCGCAGCCAGCTTTTGAGCGGGCGCTCACGCTTGCGCCCGATCAGGTCGGAAGCTACGTCACGTACGCCCGGGCAATGCAAAGCGCTGGTGATCTGCAGGCAGCGGAATCGGTTTGGCGCCGTGCAATTCAGGTGCCGGTTGCCGCGGAGGCAGGTTATATCGGCCTCGGAGGTGTTCTGTTCAAGCAGGCTCGACTAGAGGAGACGCTGGAGATGTACCGCGAAAGCGTGCTGCGGTTCCCCGAATCTGCGGATCTTCACTTGGGTTTTGCCCAGATGTTGGAAGATTTTGCAGACAAGGCAGGTGCAGAGGCTGAATTCAGGAAGGCGTTGGAACTCAGGCCCGGATGGGCCCTGGCGCATGAAGGAATCCTGACGCTCCTGCGAGCAGACGCGACCGACGAGGACATTGCGGCCGCGCGTGCAGTTATGGCTGAGTCAGGGCGCCCGGTTGAGTCATACGCAAATGTAGGCTTTGGTCTGGGTAAAGCGTTGGATGCAAAAGGTGATTCCGAGGGCGCGATGGCCGCATGGACAGCTGCGAATAATGCCCGCCGGCAGCAGATAGGGCCGTATGATCATGACGCGGCCATTAATTACGTAGATCGGTTGATCGACACCTTTTCCGACGCTTTCCTTCGCAAGACGTCGGGCTGGGGGCTTGATGATCCGCGGCCGGTGTTTGTGGTTGGAATGCCCAGAAGCGGGACATCGCTAGTCGAGCAGATTTTGTCTTCGCACCCTGACGCTTACGGGTATGGCGAGCTCTCCGAGATCGCCAGATTGAGCAAAGGCTTGCCGGCACGAACAAACTCCATTCAACGTTGGCCAGAGGTGGTTGCCGGTTTGTCGCCGGACGTGGTGCGGAGCACTGCCGGAGAGTATCTGGATGCGTTAATGGCGAGGGAGCGTGTTAGCGCCAGCCGCCTGATCGACAAGGCGCCGATGAACTACCACTACGTCGGCATGATACTGACGCTGTTTCCGAACGCGCATATTGTGTGGTGTCAGCGTGATCCGAGGGATATCGGTGTGTCCGTCTTTGCCGAAAACTTCGGCCTGAGCCAGAAATATGCGACCGATCTCGCGGATATCGGCCACTACATCACGCAATACAGTCGGTTGATGCGTCATTGGTATACCCACTGCGCGGAACGCATCCATGTCTGCCGATATGAGGATTTGATCGCGTCACCCGAAGCGCAGTCTCATGCATTGATCGACGCGATAGGCCTGCCTTGGGATGAGAACTGCTTGCGGTTTTACGAGCATGAAAGGCCGGTGCTCACGCCGAGTCGATGGCAGGTTCGGTCGCCGATCTATCGCGGCGCTGTCGCACGTTGGCAGCGATATGGTGACAGTTTGAATCCACTGGTCGACGCACTGGGCGACGAGATTGAGGGCTTCGTGAATGGCTAGTATTCCGTTTCAGATTTTTCCTGGGTTTGCGGTGCCCTTCGCGCAGACTTCCATGCCGGACTCGCAAGAGCTCAATGGGCGGCTTCGGGCGTTGTTCCTCGAGCGTGAGGCTGAAGGCGCCGCCTACGCGAACACATCTCCCACCATGCGCATTGGCCCAGGATTGTTCGAGAGCAGATTTGACCTGTTCCACTGGGATCATCCCGACATACGGCAGCTGCAGGAATTTTGTACCGCCACCGTGTTTCGTCTGATCGCGGAACTCAGCGGCTATGACCGAGAACGGGTGCAGGCGCTGCGTATGTCAGCTGACGCGTGGTTTCATATCACCCGTGCGGGTGGCTCGTTCGGTTTCCACAACCACCCGATGGCGTCCTGGAGCGGCATCTACTGTGTGGATAATGGCTATGGTGACAACGCTGGCGTCGATTCTGGCCATGTGCAGTTTATGCACCCGGCGCCAACGGCTGGCATGTTCGTCGATCTGGGCGTTGCCAACGTACGAGCACCTTGGGCGAATCAGCCGAAGGAAATGGCTTTGATGTCTGGGCAATTGGTCGTCTTCCCGTCATGGGTTATGCACCAAGTACTTCCTTTTACTGGGACGCAGGAGCGAGTAACTGTCGCGTTCAATGCCTGGTTCAAGGATGTTGGCGCGGGTGCTGCGACATGAGTGAAGTGGGCCACTAGTGGCATGAGCCGTGCATTACGCTGCCCATCTTGGTGGGTGCATCAGTCTCAAATGCAGACTGTGGTAGGCTCCGAATCGTTCACGAGACGTTCGTTTCGTCTCGTTTGAAATCACCTTCGTTAGGAAAATTTGTATGAGTGATAAGACTGCTCAGCGCGTTGTCGTTGGTGCGGTTGCGGCGGCGTTTCTGGGGCTGTCTGCGACGGCGGCCGCCAGCACGGCAACCGTGAATCGTTTAGTTCAGACCCAGGTTCAGACCGAGCGAAATGCTCAGGGTGCGCAGAAGCAAATTGACAACTTGGACGATGAGACACAGCAGATTGTTGCGGACTATCGTGCGACGTTGATCGAAATCGACTCGTTGAAAAGCTATATCGCTCAGCTAGAGCGTCAGGTGTCAGCCCAGCAGGAGGAGATTGTCTCGATCGAAGAGCAGATTGAGCAAATCGAATCCACCAACCGAGGTGTGCTGCCGTTGATGGAAGACATGGTCACGTCGCTCGGGCAGTTTGTTGAGCTGGATGTTCCATTTCTGCCATCTGAACGGACCACGCGCGTCGCGGAGCTGGAGGCATTGATGGCTCGTGCGGATATCTCGACGGCAGAAAAGTACCGCCGGATTCTCGAGGCGTATCAGATCGAAATGGAGTTTGGCCGCAATATCGAGGCTTACCAGGGCGAATTGGGTGATACCGGTCGCGAGGTGGATTTTCTTCGGATTGGCCGTCTTGCGCTCATGTACTCCACACCCAATGGCGAAGAGTTTGGATTTTGGAACAACGAGTCGCGTCAGTGGGTGACGGACACCGACCTCGAAGATTTCGTGACTGATGGTTTGAGAATTGCCCGGAAGCAGTCGCCTCCGAACCTCATGCTGATGCCGATCCAGGCCCCGCAGGAGGCCAACTAATGTTGAATGTATTGATTCGGCCGGTTGTCATCGGCTGCGTGGCAGCACTCTCTGTGGCTGCCACATCCCCCGCTTTCGCTCAGGCCAAGTCGCTGGACGAGCTCCTGCAGCAGACGCGCGCCGCCCGTTCGGCCGAAAGCGCCGAGAACGAGCAGCGGATTCGCGAGTTTCGTAGCGAGCGTAATCAGCAAGCGACATTGCTGAAGAACGCCAAGAACGAACTGGCATCGCTGGAACGCCGCGCTGATGAGTTATCGAGTCAATTTGACTCCAACGAAGAAAAGCTGGCCGAGCTGGAAACCACGTTGTCCGGTAAGTCGGGTGCGCTTGGCGAGATGTTCGGCGTTGTGCGCCAGGTTTCTGGCGACGTTTACTCCGCTGCGCAGAACTCCATGGTCACCGCGCAGCTTGGTGAGGAGCGCATGGACTTCCTCGGTGATCTCGCCGAGTCCAAGCGCCTGCCATCCATCGCCAAACTCGAGCGTCTGTGGTTTGAGATGCAGCGTGAGATGACCGAGCTGGGTAAGGTCGTGCGGTTCGATGCCACTGTGATTGAAGGTGACGGCGAGCAGGCGACCAAGCCGGTTGTGCGGCTGGGCACCTTCACAGCGATTGCCGATGGCGAGTTCCTCACCTACGAAACCGGGGTTGAGGGCAAGTTCCGCAAGCTACCGAAGCAGCCGAGTTCGACCTATGTCTCCGTCGCCAAAGACTTTGTCGGCGAGACCAGTGGCTATCACACCATGGTGGTTGACCCGAGTCAGGGCACCCTGCTGCGCGCCAAGATTCAAGAGCGCAATTTGCTGCAGCGCGTGATGGAGAGCGAAGGGGGCATGATCGGCTGGCTGATCATTGGCCTCACCGTGATCGGCTTGATCATCTCGCTGCTGAAGTTCCTTTCGCTGGGCGCATTGAGCGCAAAGATCTCCAGCCAGAAGAAGA